>NZ_JAIUMC010000089.1 GCF_022565775.1 Natronospirillum sp. | reverse complement strand
CAGCGGGATGTCGCCTTGGCCAGTAACCGCAGACCGCACGCAGAAGTTGACGAATCAACCACTCGGGACACTAACCAAAAAGCAGATGAAAAGAGTATTCGATTTGGCTAAACTAACCCCTGTATACCTGACCAAAACAGTAGGATATTAGTTTGATGAGTGTACGCGAAGCAGATCTGAACCGGCTCATGCCGGATGTCGCAGAGGCTGGGCAACCTGTACAGTCCGGGGCTCTGGATTGGGTGGGTATGAACGGTATCAGTCTGCCCCTGAAACTCAAGGACGCTCAATCAGTGGCGTCGCTGGTTGTGCAAGCCAAAATGGGCAGCTTCGTCAGCCTGGATGACCCGGAAGCCAAAGGCATCCACATGTCCAGACTGTATCTTGCGCAGGAAACCCTGGCCGCGCAGACTGCAGTAACGCCGCAGGATTTTTCGGCAGTACTCGGCCGGTTCATCGAATCCCATGAAGGGCTGAGCGAGCGGGCTCATCTGACCGCCGATTTTGATCTGGTGACCCTGCGGCCGTCCCTCAAGAGCGGTAATCAGGGGCACAAGGCCTATCGGGCTGCGGTGCGGTGTGTATGGCATGATGGTGGCCCGGAAATGGAACTCGAAGTGAATGTGGCCTACTCGTCAACCTGCCCCTGTTCCGCTGCGCTGTCGCGCCAGTTGATTCAGGACGGGTTCCGCGACCAGTTTGGTGCTGATGGCCATGTCCGGGTAGAAGACGTGATGGCGTTTCTGGGCAGCGAGTCAGGCATCAGCGCCACGCCGCACAGTCAGCGCTCCAATGCCTGTGTGAAAATCAAGGTGGACCCGAACCTGTCCGCTTTCCCGTTCTTGTCGATGATAGATGCCATCGAAGCATCTCTGAACACGCCGGTTCAGACTGCGGTCAAGCGTGAGGACGAACAGGAATTTGCGCGCCTCAATGCGGCCAACCTGATGTTCTGTGAAGACGCCGCTCGCCGGGTGACGGCCATTCTCAATCAGCAGCCCTGGGCGCGTGATTTCTGGTTGCGCGTAGACCACTACGAAAGCCTGCACGCCCATGACGCAGTGGCCATCAATAGCAAGGGTGTGGCCGGCGGTTATACGGCTTTTTGACGTAAAATATTGCGCTGTAGGCAGGTACCGCCTATTTTATAAGTCAGAATCGCAAGGATAGTGACCAGATGAGTTATGCCAGTGACCGCGCAACGCGTCTCACCATCGTTTATCTGATCTTCGGCTTCCTCTGGATTGCCTTTTCTGACCAGGTTCTGGCCTATCTGGTACAGGACGCGCAAACCATGGCCCGCATGCAGACCTTGAAGGGCTGGTTCTTTGTATCAGTGACTGGCCTGATGTTCTTCCTGCTGGCGCGGCGGGCTCTCCATCAACAGCGCGAACTGATGCGACGTGACGGTCTGACGGGGTTGTTGAACCGGGGCATGCTGCGCGACGAGATAGAACACCAGCTTGAACTGGCGCGCTGTCAGCAGCAGAAGGTGGTGCTGTTCTTTATCAACCTCGATGGTTTCAAGCAGATCAACGCGACCTACGGGCACGCCGCAGGCGACTCGGTTCTTGAGCAGTTTGCTTTCATGCTGCGCCGTCAATATGGAGAGGAAGCCTTGCTCGGGCGCATCGGTGCCGATGAATTCGTGGTCTCTCTGCGCGGCGACTTTGACAGCCAGGAGCTGGACAATACCGCCCTCAGAATAATGAATTGTTGCCGCCTGGTCAGGCTGCCGGAGGAGTCCGGCCAGTTCAGTTGTGGCATCGGTGTGTCGATTTTTCCTGATGATGGGGTCACCGCACGGGAAGTGATGGCCGCTGGCGCGGTGGCCACCGAGCAGGCAAAAGCGGCCGGACCGGGGCAGTATCGGCAGTTCAACCGAGCCTTCAGCGAATCTTTTGAAGACCGGCTGAAACTGTTGCAGGAGGTGAAGCAGGCCATTCGGGACGAGGCTTTCACTGTGGTCTATCAGCCGCAGTTCGCGGTTGATGGCGGCGACCTGACCGGAGTTGAAGTGCTGGTGCGCTGGGAGCATCCGGAACGCGGCATGGTGCCGCCCTCTCGCTTTATTCCTCTGGTGGAGCAGCAGGGTCTGACACATGACATCACGCGCATCGTGTTGCAACGTGCCGTCAGTGAGCTGCGGTCATCGGGCTTGCTGGGCACGGCCATCAAGAGGGTGTCCATCAATATCTCTGCCCAGGAGTTCGAATCACCGGAGAACCTGGAAGACTTCGTCTACATGCTCACGCAGAATGAAGACGTCTGCAAATATCTGCAGTTTGAAATTACCGAAACAGCCATCATGCGCAATCTGGACGCCACGCTGGCAGCCATGGAGAGGCTGCGCCTGATGGGCATTCGCTTCTCCATTGACGATTTTGGCACCGGGTATTCATCGCTCAACATGCTCAAGCAGTTGCCGCTGAATGAACTGAAAATCGACCAGTCTTTCATTCGCGATATCCCGGAGGATACCAATGACGCCATGATCGCGCGTACCATCATTGCCATGGCTCAGTCCCTCCATATCCGGTTGGTGGCAGAGGGTGTGGAAACCGAAGAGCAAAAACAGTTTCTGTTGCAGAACGGCTGTGATGAAATGCAAGGCTTCTTGCTGGCGCGCCCGATGGCCGTGGCCGCCTTGCGCGACCTGGCTTTTTCGACTGCCTGAAGCGCAGCCCCCGCCTTGCTTTTGCTCTCAGACCCCGTATAATCGCGCCTCCCATGCTGTGTCCGAATTCGGGTGCAGTGTTTTTCAATGAAGTTTTGGAAGTCTGGCGAAGCGGTTTCCGCGGGTACCGGCAACTGAAACGGTAGGTGATATCAAAGCCTGCCCACAACCAGGAGGACGCGATGGTAGTCATTCGTTTATCCCGTACGGGGGCCAAAAAGCGCCCGTTTTACAAGATCACTGTGGCGGACAGCCGTAATCCCCGCGATGGTCGTTTTATCGAACACGTTGGCTTCTTCAATCCGATTGCTCGGGGCCAGGAAGAATCTTTGCGCTTGAGTACTGATCGCGTTGAGTACTGGTTGAGCAAGGGCGCCAAGCCGACTGACCGTGTGAAGCAGTTGCTGAAGCAGCATCGCAAGCAAGCGGCGAAGCCGGAAGCAACCGCGTGATCTGCTGAATGCAGGGCGCATTGAGCATTGATCAGAAGACCACTATGTCTGAGTCTGCTTCCGAACTGATTACCCTGGGCAAGATCACCTCTGTATATGGGGTGCGCGGCTGGGTCAAGGTCTACTCCTACACCGACCCCATGGACGGCATCCTGGCTTACCAGGACTGGGTTCTGAGGCGCAACGGAGAACAGCGTCAGGTCAGAGTGGAACGGGGCAAGTCGCATGGCAAGGGTATGATCGCTCACCTCGAAGGGGTGGATGATCGTCTCGAAGCAGAACAGTTGGCAGGCTACGAGATCGCGGTAGCGCGATCCAGTTTGCCGGAGTTGCCGGAAGGGGAATACTACTGGTGGCAACTCGAAGGCCTGCAGGTCGACACCGTGGAAGGTTTAGAGCTGGGCAAGGTCAGTCACCTGATCAGTGCCGGTTCGGCCAATGACGTGCTGGTGGTTACCAGCACACGAGCCGACGATGACAAGGCTGAACGGCTGATTCCCTGGCTTTGGGAAGAGGTGGTTAAGTCGGTTGATCTGGATGCGAAGCGCATCACGGTCGACTGGGACCCGGACTTCTAGTCGGGTTCACCATGTGGATAGGAACCGTCAGTTTGTTTCCGGACATGTTCCGGGCCATTACCGACCAGGGTGTCACTGGTCGGGCAGTGAGCAACGGACTGATTGAGCTGCACAACTGGGATCCGCGGGAATACACCGCAGATCGCCATCGCACGGTCGATGACCGGCCCTTTGGGGGCGGTCCCGGCATGGTGATGAAGGTGCAGCCATTGCGTGATGCCATTCGGGACGCCAAAGCGGCAGCGGGTGAAGGTGCGACCACCATTTACCTGTCACCGCAGGGGCGGCCTCTGGATCAGGCCGGCGTCGAGACACTGGTTCGAAAGGGCAGGCTGATTCTGGTCTGCGGGCGCTATGAAGGCGTCGACGAGCGAGTGATCGAGGCCGAGGTTGATGAAGAATGGTCTGTTGGGGACTTTGTTCTCAGCGGCGGGGAGCTGGCAGCCATGTGCATGATCGATGCCGTAAGCCGCCTGGTTCCCGGAGTGCTCAACCACGAGTTGTCGGCGGTTGAAGACTCGTTCACGCAGGGATTGCTGGATTGTCCGCATTATACGCGCCCTGAAGAGATCGATGGACGCGTCGTGCCGGAGGTTCTGTTGAGCGGCAATCATGAGCGCATAAGGCGCTGGCGGTTGCAGCAGGCACTGGGCAGAACCTGGGAACGACGCCCGGAGTTGTTAATGAATCGACCGCTAACCGCGGAAGAAGAAACCTTGTTGGGCGAGTACCAACGCCAATGGGCAGAGAACTCGCCCGAGAGACAGGAGTGATTGCGATGAGCAACCAGAACACAATCATTCAGCAGATTGAAGCTGAGCAGATGGGTAAAGAAATTCCGGTATTTGCACCGGGTGATACTGTCGTTGTACAGGTTAAAGTCGTTGAAGGCACTCGTGAGCGCCTGCAGGCTTTTGAAGGTGTGGTCATTGGCATTCGCAGCCGTGGCCTGAATTCTGCCTTTACTGTACGCAAGGTATCCCACGGGGTAGGTGTCGAGCGTACCTTCCAGACCTACAGCCCGCTGGTCGACAGCATTGCGGTCAAGCGTCGTGGTGACGTGCGCCAGGCAAAGCTGTACTACCTGCGTGAGCGGTCTGGCAAGAGCGCCCGTATCAAGGAAAAGATCAATTGATCTGATCCTTCTCGGATACGCATACGGAAGGCGACCTCGGGTCGCCTTTTTTTTGCCTGCTGCGTTCAGCGGCCCGGCATTGACAGGGTGCGGGTAAAACCTTATGTTTCCGCCTCTTTTCTGCGAATTTTTTCACGGTGCTGCGTAAAAAATTCATTACGCGCAGCGCCATCACGCACTTGACTGAACTGTGAGTTAGGGAGTCAGCATTGAAACCCGTTAATGTCGGAATCTGTGGCCTGGGTACCGTGGGCAGCGGCACCTTCAACGTCCTCAATCGCAACAATGCGACCATCAATCGGCGCACTGGCCGCGAGGTCCGCATTACCCATGTCGGGACGCGCCGCGACCACCCGAATTGTGACCTGTCTGGCGTCAAGGTCTCGCGCGACATCTTTGATGTGGTCAACGACCCGGATGTGCAGATTCTGGTAGAGCTGATCGGGGGAACCGATACGGCACTGGAGCTGGTGATGGCGGCGATTGCCAAGGGCAAGCATGTCGTCACTGCCAACAAGGCTCTGATCGCGCAGTGTGGCAACGAGATATTCAAGGCTGCCGAAGACAAGGGCGTGACGGTGGCGTTCGAATCGTCCGTTGCCGGCGGCATTCCAATCATCAAGGCGCTGCGCGAAGGTTTGGTGGCCAATGAGGTCGACTGGCTGGCCGGCATCATCAACGGCACCGGAAACTTCATCCTGACCGAGATGCAGGAGAAGGGCCGCGAATTCAACGAAGTACTGCAAGAAGCACAGGATCTGGGTTATGCGGAAGCAGACCCTACCTTTGATGTGGAAGGCATTGATGCGGCGCACAAGCTGACCATTTTGGCCTCCATCGCCTATGGTGTGCCGCTGCAGTTCGAAAGCGTCTACACCGAAGGCATCAGCCTGGTGACGCCCGAAGACGTTCGTTATGCCGAAGAACTGGGTTATCGCATCAAGCATCTGGGCATTGCACGTCGTGGGACTGAAGGCGTGGAGATGCGGGTGCATCCGACACTGGTGCCGGAAAGCCGGTTGCTGGCCAATGTGAATGGCGTGCTCAATGCCGTGCTTGTGCATGGCGATGCAGTGGGTTCAACCATGTACTACGGCCCTGGTGCCGGGTCCGAGGCCACGGCCAGTTCGGTGATTGCCGACATTGTGGATGTGTCGCGTGAAGTCGACAGCCGCCATGCCGTCCCGCATCTGGGCAATCACCAGTGGGCAGAAGGCCTGACTGTGGTCCCCATGGCCTCAGTGGAAACCAGCTATTACCTGCGCATGCAGGTGACTGACGAAATCGGCGTCATGGCTCGTATTGCCAATATCCTCAGTGATTCCGGCATCAATATCGAAGCCATTATCCAGAAGGAGCCGGAGCCGGGCGACGACACGGTACCGCTGATTCTGCTGACCCAGCGCGTGCTGGAGCGGGAAATGAATGCAGCAATCGATGAACTGGAAGGGCAGACGGCCGTTATTGGCAAGGTCACCCGGATTCGTGTGGAGCAATTGGGCGGCGAATGAAATACATCAGCACCCGGGGCCAGGCCCCAGCATTGGATTTTGAAGATGTCCTGCTGACCGGTCTGGCGCCCGATGGCGGCCTTTATGTACCGGAGAAGCTGCCCTCCTTCTCACTGACCGAGATCAGAAGCTGGCGCGACCTGCCCTATGATGAGCTAGCGTATCGGGTGCTGAAACCCTTTGTGGCCGGTTTCATTGAGGACGACGAGTTCCGCACCATGTTGCACGACACCTACGCCGCCTTTGGTCACAAGGCGGTGGCACCGGTTCGCCAGCTCGATCACAACGAGTATGTGCTCGAACTGTTTCATGGCCCGACCCTGGCGTTCAAGGATTTTGCCCTGCAACTGCTCGGTCGTTTACTCGATCACGCGCTGGAGAAGCGCGGTGAAAAAGCGGTGATCATGGGGGCCACTTCGGGCGATACCGGTTCGGCGGCGATTGAAGGCTGTCGGCGCTGTGCCAACATCGACATCTTCATTCTGCATCCGCATCAGCGGGTGTCGGAAGTGCAGCGCCGGCAAATGACCACGGTGCTGAGCGACAACATCCACAATATCGCAGTCGAAGGCAACTTCGACGACTGCCAGCGCATGGTCAAGGAGAGTTTCCGTGACCAGTCTTTCCTGCGTGGCGAGCGTCGGCTGGTGGCCGTCAACTCGATCAACTGGGCGCGCATCATGGCCCAGATCGTCTACTATTTTTACTGTGCCCTGAACCTCGGCGGCCCGGAGCGGCGCATGGCCTTCTCGGTACCCACCGGCAATTTCGGCGATATCTTCGCCGGTTATCTGGCCCTGAAGATGGGACTGCCGATCAGCCAGTTGATTGTGGCCACCAACCGCAATGACGTGCTGCACCGTATTCTGAGCCAAAATCAGTACGAAGCACGCCCCTTGTCGCACACCCTTTCGCCGAGCATGGATATCGTGGTGTCGTCCAACTTCGAGCGGTTGCTGTTCGATCTGTATGACCGTGATGGCGAATCAATCGCGCAACTGATGGACAATATGAATCAGGGTGCGGTAACGCTGGATGAGGCGCGCATGGCCGAGGCTCGAAAGGTATTCGACAGCTGCAGTGTCGACGACGAGACTACCTGTAACACCATTCGCACCGTATTCGAGGAGTCTGGCTATCTGCTCGATCCGCATACCGCTATTGGCGTACATGCGGCCCGCCAGGTACGCCGCCATCCTGACCAGCCCATGATAACCCTGGGCACCGCGCACCCGGTGAAGTTCGCCGAAGCGGTAGAGAAGGCCGGCATGACCTATCCGCAGTTGCCGCACCACCTGCAGGACCTGATGACCCGGGAAGAGCGCTGCACCGTGCTGCCTGACGACCGGATAAAGGTGCAGTCCTTCATGGCGGACCAGATCTTCGGACCTGGCTGAGCGCCATGTTGATTGAGCGTCTGCGGCTGCGTGATTGCCCGGCTGAGCTGCCCGATCTGCCGGGGCTCAGTGCGCTTGCCCGGCGCCTGCTGGCCAGTCGGGGCCTGAGCGGCCCGGCCGACGACCTGCGCCTGCACGAACTGCTGCCACCGGACGACCTGCTCGGCATTGATAATGCGGCTGGCCTGCTGCTGCAGGCTCTTCAGCAGCAGAACCGCATTCTCATTGTGGGTGATTACGATGTCGACGGGGCCACCGCCACGGCCCTGATGGTCCGGTCACTGCGTGACGATTTTGGCGCCACTGTCGACTATTTCATCCCCAGTCGCTTTACCCATGGTTACGGCTTGTCACCGTCCGTGATCGAAACCCTGCAGGGCAGGGAAGAGCCTCTGCCGGACCTGTTGCTGACCGTGGACAACGGCATTGCCAGTGCCGCCGGCATTCGAGCGGCACAGGCGGTCGGTATTCAGGTCATTGTCACCGATCACCACCTGCCGGGCACTGAGCCCTGTGGTGCCGAGGCTGTGGTCAATCCCAATCAGCCCGGCTGTGCCTTTCCCAGCAAGGTAGCCTGCGGCTGCACAGTCGCTTTTTATCTGCTGCTTCGGTTGCGGCAGATCGCCGCAGACTGGCTGGCCGAACAACAGCGCCCTGCACCCAGCATGGCGCGCTATCTGGACCTTGTGGCTCTGGCTACCATTGCCGATGTGGTGCCGCTGGATGGCAACAACCGCATTCTGGTCGAACAGGGATTGCGGCGCATTCGCTCCGGCGCCGCTCAGCCCGGCATTATCGCCTTGCTGGAAGCCTCGCGGCGTGACCCGAGCCGCCTGACCAGCCAGGACCTGGGGTTTGTTCTCGGGCCGCGACTCAACGCCGCCGGGCGCATGGATGACATGACCGTGGGTGTGGCCTGCCTGCTGGCAGACGATATGGCTGACGCCCGCTCGCTGGCCGGTATGCTGGAAGATTTCAATCAGGCGCGCAAGCAGGTGCAGGAACGCATGGTCGAGCAGGCTGGCGTGCAGGTAGTGCAAGCCGAACAGGCAGCGCGGGACGAGCATGAACAGCTCGCTGACCGGCCTCTGGTGCGTGTCCTCTGGCATGAAGACTGGCACGAAGGCATCGTCGGGCTGGTGGCCGGGCGGCTCAAGGAGCGTCTGCAGCAGCCGGTGGTGGCCCTGTGCCCGGGTGAGGATGGCCTGTACAAGGGGTCGGCCCGGTCCATTCCCGGAGTCCATATGCGCGACCTGTTGGCCTGGGTGGATGCCCGGAATCCGGGCACCCTGGCGCGTTTTGGTGGTCATGCCATGGCTGCCGGACTGACCCTGCCTCCGGAGCATCTGGAAACCCTGCGCAGCAGCCTGCAGGAGGCTGCGGCAACATTGGTTCCGGAAGAAGCCTGGGTCTCCGAGCTGGTGATCGATGGCCCCTTGGGCGCCGGGGAGTTCAGCCTGGCACAGGCGGAAGAACTCACGCAGTTGGGCCCCTGGGGGCAAGGCTGCCCGCCCCCCCTGTTTGTCAATCGGTTCCGGGTGCTGCATCAGCGCTGGCTGGGCGAGCGGCATCTCAAACTGCTGCTGCAGCCCGAGGGCGCCACAGAGAGCGTCGATGGCATCTGGTTTTTCTGTCCGCTGGCGGCGGGTGATCCGATTCCCGAGCAGGTATTGCTGGTCCATGAACTCAGTGTCAATGAATACCGCGGCCAGCGATCACCGCAGTTGATGATCAAGGCCGAAGTACCGGCCTCGGCAGAACTGCCGGAAAATATGTCGTTGTAGGGGCTTGTCGCCTGCAACCTGGCTGCACATCTGCTAAAATGCGTCGCCCGATTCTGGAGTCTGCTCTCAGGAGTGAGTTTGTGGAAATCAACGCCGTAAAAGAAACCATCAAGGATATCCGTGCGCGCACTGACGTGCTTAGGGGGTATCTTTGACTTCGACCAGAAGAAAGAGCGTCTGGAAGAAGTAGAACTGGAGCTGGGTCAGCCGGATGTCTGGAATGACCCTGATTATGCCCAGAAGCTGGGGCAGGAACGAGCCGCCCTGGAAACCAGTGTCAAGACCATTCAGCAACTCGAGCAGGGCGCGGGTGATCTCGGCGACCTGCTGGATTTGGCGGTGGAAGAGGACGATGCTGATACCCTGGCTGAAGTCGAGCATGACCTGGCCGGCCTGCTGAAGGTTCTGGAAGGCCTGGAGTTTCGCCGCATGTTCAGTGGCGAGATGGATGATCGGCCGGCCTATGTCGATATCCAGGCCGGCAGTGGCGGCACAGAGGCTCAGGACTGGGCCGAAATGCTGCTGCGCATGTATCTGCGCTGGTGCGAGGACAAGGGCTTCAAAGCGGAACTGATGGAGGCCTCACCGGGCGAAGTGGCTGGCATCAAGAGTGCGACCATTCATGTTCAGGGCGAATATGCCTTTGGCTGGCTGCGCACCGAAACCGGTGTACATCGTCTGGTGCGCAAATCCCCCTTTGACTCGGGCGGCCGACGCCATACTTCGTTTGCCTCCGTGTTCGTGTCGCCGGAAGTGGACGACAATATCGAGATAGACATCAATCCGGCAGACCTGAGAATTGATGTGTACCGAGCCTCAGGCGCTGGTGGCCAGCACGTCAACCGGACCGAGTCGGCCGTGCGTATCACGCACCTGCCTACCGGTGTGGTCACTCAGTGCCAGCAGGGCCGCTCGCAACATGCCAACAAGGACTATGCCATGAAGCAGCTGCGCGCCAAGCTGTATGAGCTGGAGCTCCAGAAGCGCAACGAGGCAGCCGCTGAAGTGGAAGAATCCAAGTCAGATATTGGCTGGGGCAGTCAGATCCGCTCCTATGTGCTCGATGATTCGCGCATCAAGGATCTGCGCACCGGTGTCGAAACACGCAATACGCAGGCGGTGCTGAACGGCCAGCTTGACCCCTTTATCGAAGCCTCACTGAAAAAAGGTCTGTAACCCGGGAATTTTTTGATGACTGAAGACGCGCAAAACGCCCTGCAGGAAGAAAACAGACTGGTCGCTCAGCGCCTGGAAAAGCTGCAGGCGCTTAAAGAAAAGGGCAATGCCTATCCCAGCGACTTTCGCCGCGAACACTATGCCGCTGACCTGCAGGCTGCCTATGGGGAGCGCAGCAAGGAAGAGCTGGCGGAGCTGAATGTGCCGGTCTGTGTGGCAGGCCGAATCATGCTCAACCGCGGTGCCTTTATGGTGCTGCAGGATATGACCGGACGCATCCAGCTTTATGTCAATCGCAAGTCGCTGGATCAGGATACACTGCAGCAACTGAAAAAGTGGGATATGGGCGATTGGGTAGGTGCCCGCGGTACGCTGCAGAAATCAGGCAAAGGCGATCTCTACGTTGATATGTCTGAGCCACGCATGCTGAACAAGACATTGCGTCCGCTACCGGAAAAGCACAAAGGGCTGGCCGATCAAGAAGCTAAATATCGGCAGCGCTATGTCGATCTTATCGTCAACGACGATACCCGCAATGCGTTTCAGATTCGGGCGCGCATGATCGAATATATCCGCTCCTATTTTGCCCAGCGCCAGTTTATGGAAGTGGAAACTCCGATGCTGCAAGTGATTCCGGGTGGCGCGACTGCACGGCCATTTATCACACACCATAATGCGATGGATATTGATATGTATCTGCGCGTGGCGCCGGAGCTTTATCTGAAGCGCTTGGTGGTCGGTGGTCTGGAGCGAGTGTTTGAAATCAATCGCAATTTCCGCAACGAGGGTGTATCGACGCGCCATAATCCGGAATTTACCATGCTCGAGTTCTATCAGGCTTTTGCGGATTATCGTGACCTGATGGACCTGACCGAAGATCTGCTGCGCTCCATGGCGCAGGCGGTGCTTGGTGATGCCCAGATCACCTATCAGGGGGAGTCCTATGATCTGGGGCAGCCTTTCGAGCGCCTGTCCATGCATGACGCCGTGCTGAAATACAACACCGATCTCGGTGCAGAGGATTTGCAGGACAGCAGCCGTCTGCGGGCGGCAGCAGAGCGTGCCGGCGTCAAGTTGCAGGGCTCATGGGGTCCCGGCAAGGTGCTGACGGAGCTCTTCGAGCATACCGTGGAAGAGCAATTGCGGGGCCCAGTGTTCATTACCCGTTATCCGGCGGAAGTGTCCCCGCTCGCCCGGCGCAGTGATGATGACCCCGCAGTCACTGACCGATTCGAGTTCTTTCTGGGTGGCAGAGAAGTGGCGAACGGCTTTTCGGAGCTCAATGATCCGATTGATCAGGCAGAGCGTTTCCGAGCCCAAGTGGCTGAGAAAGAAGCTGGTGATGACGAGGCCATGTTTTACGATGAGGACTTTGTTGCCGCACTGGAATATGGCCTGCCACCAACAGCCGGTGAAGGTATTGGTATTGACCGGCTGGTGATGTTCTTTACCGATGCGCCAACGATCAAGGACGTCATACTGTTTCCGCATATGAAGCCGCGCGCGGCCAGTCGGTTTCCTGAAAGCGGATAATCGGCCCAGAGCAATCCCGGAACCTGTAATAGTCGCTTTTTCAGGCTCCGGGCATCTATCCGTTATTTAGCGAGCTTTCCGGGATATACAATAGCGCTCAACTCGCATTTGTATTGAGAAATCCTTTGCTTTTTAAAGAGTGCTCTGCTATCTATATCAGTTCTCAGAGATATGGATTTCTGCAGTGGCAATTGCCTATTTGCTGTGTTCAGGGGAAACTGAATCAGCCTTTGTATATGCTGCTGCGCTTTTAAAGATCACAAGAATCAATCTGGCACGTTGTTTAATGTCGTGCCATGACGTGAAACCGTTTAGATAGGAGTGTGTATTCGATGTTTGTGCAGGAAATAGATCGGAAGATCGAAGAATTCAAATCGGAAATAGAAAAGCTGGAAGCGGAGCGCGCTGCGCAGGCGAAAAAGCTGGAAGGATTTTCCGCCTTTGAAAATGATATTCAGAAGGTATGCCGCGATTTTGGTGTATCCAGAGAAGAGCTGTTTGTCTCTCAGGGCGACTATCTTGTCGAGTGGGTCAAATCGCTGAACAAGCTTTCAGAGCGTCCGGAAGTCTACAACGAGCTCAAGGCCTACTTTGCCCGGGTGATTGCTCGCGAGGGGTCTACCCGCAAGTCTCCGGCCAAGAAGGCGAGCAGCGGCCCCAAGCTGGAAGTGGGTTCCTACAAGAACCCCAAAACCGGCGAGACCATCGAGAAGATCAAGCGTAACCCCAAGACCCTGGACGAATGGATCTCTGAGCACGGCATCGAAACCGTGCGCAGCTGGAAAGTCTGAGCGGGCTGAAGGCAGGCGCTTTATAGACCCGGCGGGCTGGTGCAACCCTTTGAAATTGCTCAAAAAAAATGGTTGACACCGGCGCGGGGGATCTCTACTATACGCGCCATTCCAGAGTTCTGGGGCTATAGCTCAGCTGGGAGAGCGCCTGCATGGCATGCAGGAGGTCAGCGGTTCGATCCCGCTTAGCTCCACCAAA
>NZ_JAIUMC010000088.1 GCF_022565775.1 Natronospirillum sp. | reverse complement strand
GCACCGCCTGATGCCGGATCGCCTGGTGGATGACGGGCTCTTTCTCCGGACTCAGATCCACACACTTGGCGTAGCAGCCGCCTTCGAAGTTGAAAACGCCGTCGGTGCCCCAGCCATGCTCGTCGTCACCGATCAGCAACCGATTCGGATCTGCCGACAGGGTGGTCTTGCCAGTGCCCGACAGGCCGAAAAACAGAGCCGTGCGGCCATCCTGGCCCTGATTGGCGGAACAGTGCATGGGCAGAATCTCCTGCTCGGGCAGCCAGAAGTTGAGGGCTGAGAAGACCGCCTTTTTCATTTCTCCGGCATAGGGCATGCCCGCCAGCAGAATCCGCCGGCCCTGCAGGTCAATGGCAACAATGCCGTCACTGCGGGTGCCGTCACGCTCCGGGTCACAGACAAAACCCGGTGCATTGAGAATGGTCATCGGCGCCTGGTCATTCGGGTTCCAGTGATCGGGGCGGATAAACAGGTTGTGCGCGAACAACTGGTGCCAGGCCGTTTCGGTATGCACCTGCAGCGCCATGTGGTGCTGTGGATGGGCGCCACCATGATAGTGCCCGAGATAGTGGTCTCGGCACTCCAGCCAGGTGGCCACGCGGCACCAGAGTGCCTCGAACACTGCCGGTGACAGGGGCTGATTCACATCGCCCCAGGCTATGGCGTCTTCCGTCACATGGTTCTTGACGTAGAAACGGTCTCGCGGTGAACGACCGGTACGATGCCCGGTGCGGACCACCAGGGCGCCGTTGTCTGCAAGGCTTCCCTCGCCCCCGGCAATGGCGCGATCCAACAGGGTGCTGCGGTCGAGGTCAGTCTGTACGCCTTTATTGGCGGTTTTCATGGGTGTCTCCTGACGCAGACAGTGTCTGCTGTATCTTTTTTGGGTTCGGGTTGCGCCTGTAGCGCACGCCTAAAGTCTATGCAAACCCGCTGTAAGTCAGTGTTTCAGGATGCGACAACTGGTTTTTAATGGCCGCCAACTTATTGGGCTCCCCATAAACCACCAAATAACCCTAATAAACCCATTAAACCCTTTTAACACCCAAATAGACCTGTCCCGAGGCCATCCGGCGCCGCAGGAAAACGACATCGAAATATCTTCAGCCCTTGCCGGGCGCGGCTTTCAGAGGGTCATGGAAAAATAGCAAAGCAGACTGGTACAGGCCTTGCTGAGAGGGGGTGAACCCATTACAAGAGCACAACGGGAGTCAACCATGTCTTCTACTTTCCGTAATTGGACAGCATTGGCGATGACCGCCAGTCTGACCGTAACGGCCCAGTCGGCCCTGGCCGACAACGAGGTGGTGATCGTCATCGAAGCCGAGCCCACTTCAATGGACCCGCACAACACTACCGATTCGAACTCAGCGACCGTGCAGAACCCCATGTTCGAAGGTCTGCTGCGCTTCAACGAGTCCATGGATATCGTCAACGTCCTGGCTGAAGATTTTGTCTACAGCGATGACGCCACCGAAATCACCTTCACTCTGCGCTCCGGCATCGAGTTCCATGACGGCGAGTACTTCGACGCCGACGTGGTCAAGCAGAACCTGGACTTTGTCCGCGATTCCGACAATGGTCTGGCGCGTTCTTCTTTCTTCTCGTTCATTGACGAAGTCATCGTCGAAGACGACTACACCGTCACCATTCGTGCCGAAGAGCCCAACTCTGCCATGGCGTCCTACATGGCCCACAGCTCTGCTGCCATGAAGTCGCCGGCCGTCATCACGCGCAAGGCCGAAGACTCTGACTACAACATGGACCGCGAAGGCGCTGTCGGCACTGGCCCCTACCAGTTCGTCGAATGGCGTGACGGTGTGGAAGTCAGCGTTGAGCCGTTTGCTGGCTACTGGGATGCCGACAATGCCGCCAAGGTAGACCGCATCGTTTTCCGTCCGGTGCAGGAAGCCAGCACCCGCGTCAACATGCTGCAGACCGGCGAAGCGGATCTGGTGTTCCCGATTCCCACACTGAATGCCTCTCAACTGGAAGGCAATGCGGATGTGGACCTCTACACCGGCCCCACCACTGACGTGTTCTACATCGGTCTGAACCTGGAGCAGGACAAGTACAATGACCTGCGCGTTCGCCAGGCCATGAACCATGCCATCGACAAGGATGCGCTGATCGCCCAGGTACTGGACGGCTACGGCACCATTGCTGATTCCGCCATTGCCCCCAATGTCTACGGCTATGCCGAACAGGACATCTACGAGTACGACCTGAGCGAAGCCCAGGCGCTGCTGGCGGATTCCGATCAGGCAGACGGCTTCTCGGCCACCCTGTGGACACGCAACAACACCGAGTTCGTATCGGTTGCGGAATTTGTCGCCATCCAACTGGGTGAACTGGGCATTGACGTCAGTGTTGAAGCTTTCGAAGCCGGCACACTGTTTGACATGCTGGACGCCGGTGAAGGCACCGACATGTATATCGGCCGCTGGTCTCCGGGTACCGGGGAAGCCGACTATGGCCTGCGCCCGAACTTCGCGTCCGACCGCGTACCGCCCAACTTCAACAACTCCGGCTTCTACCGCAATGAAACAGTAGACCAGTTGCTGGACAGCGCACTGGCCAACCCGAACCCGGAAGAAGCGCTGGACACCTATGCTGAAGTTCAGACCATCATCTACGATGACGCCCCCTGGGTATTCCTGCATATCCCGGATGCCATCGTGGCCAAGAACCCCAACCTGCACGGTGTATTCGTATTGCCTTCCGGCAATGTACACGTCAGCCAGGTTGAGCTCCGGTAACCTCTCTCCTCTGTTGCTCTGAGGCTGTTGCACTCCCGTTCGAACCGGGCGGGAGTGCCTTTTTCACACGCCGACTGTAGGCAGGAAGTCAGACATCATGTTCAGTTATATACTTCGTCGCATTGTGGGCATGGTGCCCATTCTGCTCGTGATTACCGTGATCGCGTTTCTGTTTGTCCATCTGACGCCCGGTGATCCCATTCGCATCATGTATGGCGCCGAAATCGACCAGGAGACCTATCAGCAGATGCGAGCCCGCGAAGGGTTCGATGATCCGATGGTCGTCCAGTACGGTCGCTACATGATGAATATGCTGCAAGGGGATTTCGGCATCTCCTATCGGACACGCTCCAATGTCTCCGATGAAATCATTCGCCGCTTCGGTTACACCTTTGTGCTGACGGTGCTCAGCATGATCTGGGCGCTGGTGATCGGCATTACGGTCGGCATCATCTCCGCCACACGGCGCAATTCCTGGATGGACCGCACCGGCATGGTGACCACCATTACCGCGCTGTCGATTCCGGAATTCTGGTTTGGTCTGATGATCATGCAGATCTTTGCCGTGCAACTCGGCTGGTTCCCGACCAGTGGCAGTGGCACCTGGATTCACCTGATGCTGCCGTCGCTGACCCTGGGCTTCGGGGTGGCCGCAACCATTGTCCGCTTTACCCGCTCCAGCATGCTGGAGGTACTGCGCGAAGACTATGTGCGCACCGCCCGCGCCAAGGGCCAGAGCGAACGGGTGGTGGTGTGGAGCCATGTGCTGCGCAACGCGCTGATCCCGGTCGTCACCATGTCGGGCCTGCAGTTCGGCTTCCTGATCGGCGGTGCCGTGGTGGTGGAGCAGGTCTTTGCCTGGCCCGGTCTCGGCTCCTATCTGATCGACAGCATCCTGAACCGCGACTATCCCGTCATCCAGGCGCTGATTCTGCTGTTTTCCTTCCAGTTCCTGGTGATCAACCTGCTGGTGGATATCAGTTACGCCTGGCTGAACCCACAGATTCGCTACCACTAGGAGAGCCTGTTCATGACTTTATACAATGCTCAGGCACCGTTCTGGCTGTTCATGCGCAAATTCCTGCGCCAGCGGTTCGCCGTGAGTGCCTTTTTCGTCCTGCTGCTGATCATGGGCGTGGGTATCTTCGGCCCCTGGATAGCGCCTTATGACCCGCATCGGCCGGTAACCGCGCAATATGCCGATCGCGGCATCGATGTCAGCCAGTTGACGCGCCAGAACCTGGCCGTCGAAGGCGTGCTCAGTGATGGCAACCGCCTGGCTCAGGCGGACCTGCCGCAGATCAATGTATCTTCCGACAACCGGCGAATTGCCAATATTCGCCGCACCCGAACCGGCGTCAATGTGATCGCCCAGTCGGCCGGCCATACCCGGGCCCATGTCGAAAGTGGCGACGTGGCGTCCGGTCTGGATATCCGTGTCGTGGGCGAAGTGCTGCTCGGTGACGTCGAGCCCGGCATCGCGCAGTTGCGTATTCTGGCCCCGGACACCAGCGTTGAGCCGGGCGCCGAGTTCCAACTGGACTTGCAGGCCCTGCGCACCAATGAGACAGAGCTGGAAGACCTGGCCGCCGTGCAGGCCTTTGCCGAAGAACATGTTTCACCACCCGAGCCCACCAGCTCCAGCGGCTTTCAGACCAGTGCCACGGCCGAAGAGCCAGAAGGCGGCGTCATCTGGCGCTCGCTGAATGAAGACGTGGCGGAAGTCAGTGACGAGGGCGTCGTGCGCTTTCTGGCGGATGGTGAAGGCCTGATTCAGGCCCAGGTGGGTGGCGTGAAAGCGCTGATCCAGTTCCAGGTAGGTGACGCTGCAGTCGAGCCCCGGCTGGTCAGCCTGTCGCTGTCTGACCGCGAGATCGAACTGACCGACGCCTACAAGCACCAGCGCCCCTCCGAGCGGCACTGGTTCGGCACCGACCACCAGAACCGGGATATCCTGAGCCGCGTCATTCACGGCACCCGCGATACCCTGATGATCGGCTTCGTGTCGGTGGCCATCGGTACCGTGGTGGGCACCTTTCTGGGCCTGCTGGCCGGCTACTATGGCGGCCGACTGGACTCTGCCATTACCCGCATGACCGACATCCTGCTGGCCTTCCCCGGCATTCTGCTGGCCATAGCAGTCATCGCGTTTCTCGGCGCCGGGCTGATCAACATCATTCTGGCTGTCGCGGTGTTCACGGTGCCGGTGTTCGTGCGCATCGTCAGGGCGTCGACCCTGTCGCTGAAGGAAATGACCTACGTCGAGGCTGCCCGGTCGATCGGCGTGCGCGATGCGGTCATCATCAGCCGCCACATCTTCCCCGGCACCCTGTCGGTGATCATGGTGTATCTGACCATGCGCATCGGGGTCGCGATCCTGATCGGCGCCGCGCTGAGCTTCCTCGGTCTGGGTGGTGACATCACCGCGCCGGAATGGGGCTCCATGCTCAGTGCGGCCAAAGACAACAGCAGCACCGTGTTTCACGCCACCTTCTTTCCCGGGCTGGCCATCGTGATCACGGTATTGAGCTTCAACATATTCGGCGATGGCCTGCGCGATGCGCTGGACCCCAAACTGAAGGAGTAATGCCCTCATGACCTCTGTATCAGACGCTGCACCCGGCAGCGACGCGCCGACATTGCTCGACATTCGCGACCTTGAGGTCCGGTTTCGCAGCGACGGGCGCGAAGTGGCCGTGGTTGACGGGATCAGCTTTCAGATCCGCGAACGCGAAACACTCGGTATTGTCGGCGAGTCCGGCTGTGGCAAGAGTGTGACCTCGCTCTCCATCATGGGCCTGGTGCCCAACCCGCCCGGTCGGGTGGCGGGCGGCGAAATCCGCTTTGCCGACCGTGACCTGCTGACACTGCGCGAGCGCGACATGCGACGTATTCGGGGTAACGAGATCTCGATGATCTTTCAGGAGCCGATGACCTCGCTCAACCCGGTGTTCACCATCGGCCGGCAGATCGACGAGGTGCTGCACCTGCACAACAGCCTGAGCAACGCGGCAGCGCGCCAGCGTTCCATTGCCATGCTGGAGAAGGTCGGCATCCCGCGCCCCGAGGCCATCTATGACAGCTATCCCTATCAGTTGTCCGGCGGCATGCGCCAGCGCGTGATGATCGCCATCGGGCTGGCCTGCGAACCACGCCTGCTGATTGCGGACGAACCGACCACGGCCCTGGATGTGACCATTCAGGCGCAGATTCTGGACCTGATGCGTGGCCTGCGCGACAGCACCGATACCGCCATCATGTTCATCACCCATGACCTGGGGGTGGTGGCCGAAATGTGCGATCGGGTAGTCGTCATGTATGCCGGTCAGGTGGTGGAAGAGGCGCCGGTGGATGATCTGTTCAACAACACACAGCACCCCTACACCCTGGGCCTGATGGCCTCCATGCCGGATGCCTCGCAGAAAAAGGACCGCCTCTACGCCATACCCGGCCAGGTACCGCTGCCCGGTTCCGTGGAGCGCGGCTGCCGCTTTGCCAAACGCTGCGAGAAGGTGATGGACCGCTGCCGGCAGGAAGCGCCGCCGCTGTATCGGATTGACGACACCCACACCAGCCGCTGCTGGCTGCATGCCGACACGCATGAGCCGATCAATGTTGAACGCCTGCAGGAGGAGCCCAGCCCATGACCACCGACACCGCAACTCGACCAGAGACGGCAGCGCCCGGGCAGGACGACCGCACGATCGCCACCGACAAGCAGCCCCTGCTCGATGTGCAGGGCATGAAGATTCACTTTCCGCAGACCAAGGGGTTCATCCGCAAGCAGACCCAGTGGGTGAAGGCGGTCGACGGGGTGTCTTTCCAGTTGCAGGCCGGTCAGACCCTCGGGCTGGTGGGCGAATCCGGCTGTGGCAAGTCCACCTCCGGGCGCGGCATCACCCATCTGATCAAGCCCACCGAAGGGCGGGTGATACTGAACGGCGAAGACCTCGAAGACCTGGCGCCGGAAGACCTGCGCCAGCGGCGGCGCGATATGCAGATGGTGTTTCAGGACCCCTATGCCTCGCTCAACCCGCGCCTGCGCGTTGAGGACATACTGGCCGAACCCCTGAAAGCCCATGGCGTGACCAACAAGGCCGAGCGCCGCCAGCGCATCAACGAGATGCTGGATGTGGTGGGCCTGAACCGCGGCTTTGCCCTGCGTTACGCGCACGAGTTTTCCGGCGGCCAGCGTCAGCGCATCGGGATTGCCCGGGCGCTGATTCTCAACCCCAAGCTGATCATTGCCGATGAACCGGTGGCGGCGCTGGATGTGTCCATTCAGGCGCAGATTCTGAACCTGCTGAAAGACCTGCAGGCGGATTTCGGACTGGCCTACCTGTTCATCTCGCATGATCTGAGTGTGGTGCGCCATCTGTGCAACCGCACGGCGGTGATGTATCTGGGCAGAATCGTGGAAATCGGCGATACCGAGCAGATCTTCTCGAACCCCATGCACCCCTATACCCAGACGCTGCTGGATGCGATTCCGGTGTCCAATCCGCGGCTGCGGCGCGAACGGGTTATCCTGAAAGGGGACGTGCCCTCGCCGGTTGACCCGCCACCGGGCTGTGCCTTTGCCGGGCGCTGTCCGGAAGCCCATGCCCGCTGTCGCGAAGAACGGCCGCAACTGCAGGCGCAGGGTACCGACCACCAAGTGGCCTGCCATCTTCATGATCCGGCGTGATCGAGGCCCTCTGGGTGCCAGCCCGGTATACTTGACACCGGGCTCTGGTCTACCATATCCGTCTAACTGGCGGGAACAGACCATGGCACCCAAACACCAGATCACCCTGTTGGCAGGCTCGGAAGAAACGCGTGAGACCCTGCTGGAGCAGCTTATCGACATTGTCGGAGATCTGGCCGACATCACCAGCTATGCCGCAGAAGAAGACGAAATTCCGCAGATCGACCAGGGCATTGTGGTGCTGTCCTCCCACATGCTGTATGAAGAGGTGCACCGCTGTATCGGCCCGGCCAGTACCTGCATCATTGCCGAGCGGGTGGTCAATTTTCACCATATCGACGCCCTGCTCGAGCTGCCCGAAGGCACCGAGGTGCTGTACGTCAACGACTCGCCGGACAATGTGCACCGTTCCATTGATTCGCTGCGCAATCTCGGTATCGACCATCTCAACTACTTCCCATATTTCCCCGGCAAGAAGGCGGTCAAGCGCACGCGTATCGCCGTCACCCCTGGGGAAATCGGCCTGGTACCGGATTTCATCGAACAGGTGATCAATATCCGGCCCCGGCTGATCGACATGACCACCATCGTCAACCTGCTCAACGAACTGGAACTCGACCAGGAAACGCGACGCGTGCTGTCCGACCGCTACATCCAGAAGATCATCGACCTGAGCAAGCGCATTACCCGCATCAGCCATGAAACGCGGCGCATGAGCGAACACCTGAAGCAGGTGGTGGACGGCGTGCATGACGGCATACTGGCGGTCAATCGCGAAGGCATCATCACGGTGTTCAACGGGATTCTGGAAGACATTCTCGATGTGCGCGGCGGCCGGGTGATCGGGCGGCGCATCGAGGACATCATCGATGACCCGGACCTGGTGCAGTTCATCACCAGTGAACAGGATGAACCCAACCGCTATTTCACCCTGGGCCAGAACGACATCATGGTGCACCGGCTGACCATTGATGCCGACCAGAGCCGGGTGGCCACCTTCAAGAACGCCGGTGAAACCCTGGAAATGGAGCGCCGCCGGCGCCATGACCTGGTCAAGAAGGGCCACTACGCCAAGTACCACTTCAACGACATCGTCGGCCACAACGCCACCCTGCAGGAAACCAAGCGCATCGCCACCAAGCTGGCCGCTTCGGAACTCACCGTGCTGATTGACGGCGAAAGTGGCACCGGCAAGGAGCTGTTTGCCAGCTCCATCCACAACGCCTCGCCGCGCCGCAACGGGCCCTATCTCGCAGTCAACTTCAGTGCCCTGCCGGAAGAACTGGTGGAGAGCGAACTGTTCGGACACGAAGAAGGGGCTTTTACCGGCGCCCGGAAAGGCGGCCGCAAGGGCCTGTTCGAGCAGGCGCACGGCGGCACCCTGTTTCTGGACGAGATCGGCGACATCAGCCTGAAGGTGCAGGCTCGTCTGCTGCGCGTGCTGCAGGAAAAGGAGCTGCTGCGCGTCGGCGGCACCGACATCATTCCGGTGGATGTGCGCATTGTAGCCGCCACCAACCGCAACCTGCTGAGCATGATTCGCAAGGAGCAGTTCCGCGAAGACCTGTATCACCGGCTCAAGGTGCTGTACCTGCACCTGCCGCCGCTGCGCCAGCGGCGCGACGACATCGAAGAGTTGGTGCGCTATGCGGTGCACCAGTCGGTGCGCGAGGAAATCCAGATCAGCCCGGAAGTGTTCCGCGAACTGGAACGCTACCCCTGGTACGGCAATATCCGCGAACTGCGCAACACCATCGACTATATGCTGGCCGTGTGCGACGACAATGAACTGCGTCCCAAGGACATCCCCGATGCGGCCTTTTTCCAGTCGGCCCCGACCGGCGATACCCCCGCACAGGGCATGCAGCCCACGGTCAACGCCGCGCCACCACCGCCGTCAGCGGCCATCAACCCGGAAGAGCTGGACTACATACTCCGCCTGGCCGGCGAACAACAGCAGGAGACCGGCAAGATCAGCCGCCACGAGCTGGTCAAGCGCAGCGACCAGGCCGGTCGCCCCTTCACCGAACAGCAGATTCGCCACCGGTTGCACCTGCTGCAGGAGCAGGGGTATATCCACGTCTACCGCGGCCGCACCGGCAGCCGCCTGACGCAAAAGGGCTTCGGGCGCATGAGTGAACTGAGCGGTTCTAAGGCGGCAGGGAGCTAGCTCCCTGCCTTACCGGCGTTATTCAGCCGTTGCCTGCCGCTCCTCGTTGTCGATATGCCGGCCCGGCAGCACCAGGTTCAGCACAATCGCCACCACCCCGCACAGGGCGATGCCCTGCAGGGCAAATTCTGCCTGACCGACCACCATGCCACCGATGCCGAAGACCAGCGTGACCGCCACGATGATCAGGTTGCGCTCTCGGGTCATGTCGACGCCGTTGCGCACCAGGGTGTTCATGCCCACGGCCGCAATGGAGCCGAACAGGACCACCAGAATGCCGCCCATCACCGGGTCGGGGATGGTCTGCAAAATGGCGCCCAGCTTGCCGATAAAGGCCAGCACCACGGCAAAACCGGCCGCCCAGATCATGATCACCGGGTTGAACATCTTGGTCAGCATCACTGCCCCGGTGACTTCCGAATAGGTGGTGTTGGGCGGGCCGCCGAACAGGGCCGCGGTGGACGTGGCCACGCCGTCGCCGAGCAGGGTGCGATGCAGGCCGGGCTTGCGCACATAGTCCTTGCCGGTGACCTTGCTGATCGCCATGACATCACCCACATGCTCGACCGCCGGTGCAATGGCCACCGGGATCATGAACAGAATGGGTTGCCACTGGAAGGTCGGTGCCACGAATTCGGGCAGCGCCACCCAGGCCGATTCCTGCATGGGCGTGAGGTCGACCATACCCATGGGCAGTGCAACCATATAACCCACAGTCACCCCGATCAGGATGGGCACCACGCGAAAGATGCCGCGCGCGAAAGCCGCCGTGACCACGGTGGCGATCAGCGCCGTCATGGACACGAACAGGGCCGGCCCGTAGCCGTAATCACCGGTTTCTCCCATCGCCATATCAATGGCGACCGGCGCCAGGCTGAGACCGATCACCATGATGATGGGCCCGATGACCACCGGCGGCAGAATAAAGTGCAGGAAGCCGGGGCCCTTCCACTTCACCGCAGCCGACAGCAGGATGTAGAGCACCCCGGTAACGACCAGCGCGCCCATGGTGGCCGACATGCCCCAGGTCTGCACCGCATAGCCAATGGGCGCGATAAAGGCGAACGACGACGCCAGAAACACCGGGACGCTCTTGCCGGTAATGAAATGGAAGATCAGGGTGCCGACACCGGCGGTGAACAGGGCCACACTGGGGTCGAGACCGGTCAGCAGGGGCATCAGAACCAGTGAGCCAAAGGCGACCACCAGCATCTGGGCGCCCACCAGCGGGGTGCGCCAGGCGGGCATTGAGGAAGTTGTCATGGGTGCGATTCCTTGTGTCTGTTTTTCTTCGTAGTGCGAGACCCTCAGCGCGTCCCGAAAATCTTGTCGCCTGCATCGCCGAGACCGGGCACGATATAGCCCTGCTCGTTAAGGCGTTCATCAATGGCGGCGGTATAGATATCGACATCCGGATGCTTTTCTTCAACCAGGCGAATACCCTCGGGCGCCGCCACCAGCACCAGCGCACGAATCTGCGTGCAGCCTGCCTTTTTCAGCATGTCGATACAGGCCACCATGGAGCCGCCAGTGGCCAGCATGGGGTCCACAATCAAGGCCATGCGCTGTTCGATATCGCTGGCCATTTTTTCGAAATAGGTCACCGGCTGGAGGGTTTCTTCGTCGCGATACAGGCCGACCACGCTGACCTTGGCGCTGGGCACCATGTTGAGCACGCCATCCAGCATGCCCAGGCCGGCGCGCAGAATCGGCACCACGGTGATCTTCTTGCCCTTGATACGCTCACCCGGAGTGGGGCCAATCCAGCTATCCACGGTATAGGTTTCCAGCTCCAGATCCGCAGTGGCTTCATAGGTCAGCAGACTGCCGATCTCACCGGTGAGTTCACGGAAGCTGCGCGTGCTGATGGCATTGTCACGCAGCAGAGACAGTTTATGCTTGACCAACGGGTGGCGAATTTCGCGGATGCTCATGGCGGGTGCTCCAGTGGATTCCTTTTGCCGCGGAATCATAGCAGACTGCCGAAAGGCGGAACATAAAGCCGCTGGACCGAAACCGACTCTGCTGCGTACAGTACTGTCTTTCCCGCCTTCCACCCTGTTGCGCCCGCAGGACGGAACCCGGGCAAACCTCGTCATCAGCACACTATGAACCTTCGGAGATACCATGGAGCAGGCATCCGCCACTGAAATCAATCGCCCCCTGATACTCGGCGTGCTGATTTTCGGCGGCTTTGTCGTGGTGCTCAACCAGACGCTGATGCTGGTGGCCATACCGCCCATCATGCGCGATTTCGACATCACCGCCAGCCAGGCGCAGTGGGTCACCACCGGTTTCATGCTGGCCAATGGCATTCTGATTCCCGTCTCGGCCGCGCTGATCGACCGCTTTTCCAGCCGGTCGCTGTATCTGGTGGCGCTGAGCATCTTTCTGCTCGGCACCGTGATTGGCGCCAACGCCCAGTCGTTCCCCATGTTGCTACTGGCCCGCATTATCCAGGGCATCAGTGCCGGCATTGCCATGCCTCTGGGTCAGACCGTCATCATGTCGCTGTTCCCGCCCGAGAAGCGCGGCGCCGCCATGGGCCTAGTGGGCATGATCATCGCGTTTGCCCCGGCCATCGGCCCGACCCTGTCCGGATGGCTGATCGAGCAGCATTCCTGGCGCTTTCTGTTTATTGTGCTGCTACCCTTTTCGGTGCTGGTGCTGGTTGCTGCCTGGTGGGTGATGACCGATGTGACCATGCGTCGCGACAGCCACATCAACCCCACCTCGGTCACCTTGTCGACGCTGGGCTGGGGCGGGCTGCTGTATGGCTTCAGCATGGCCGGCTCAGTGGGCTGGGCAAACGCCAACGTCTGGGGTGCGTTGGGCATTGGTGCTGTGGCGCTGGCCATATTCATCCCGCTGCAACTGCGCATGGCTAACCCCATGCTGGAGTTCCGGGTGTTCCGTTACCGCACCTTTGCGCTGACCACGCTGTTGTCGATGATTGTGTTCTCGCTGCTGATCGGCCCGCAAACCCTGCTGCCCTTCTATGTTCAGAATGCACGGGGGTTCGGCGCCCTGCAGACCGGTCTGCTGTTGTTGCCGGGCGCCATTGTAATGGGCGTGATGTCACTGGTGTCCGGGCGGCTATTCGACCGCTTTGGCATCAAATGGCTGGCCGTCGCCGGGCTGCTGCAGATGGCCGCTGCGCTCAGCCTGTTTGCCGGGCTCGACCACGACACCCCTCTGAGCCGCATCACCTGGGGCTTCATGCTGCACATGATGGGCATCGCCACCCTGATGATGCCGCTGATTACCGCCGGCATTAATGCCATGCCGCGCGAGCTGATTTCACACGGCACCGCTATGAACAACACACTGCGTATGGTCAGCGCCTCGATTGTGACCGCGCTGCTGGTCACCCTGATGAGCTCGCGAGCCGCCATGCTGACCGATGTCACCGACGAAGCGGCCCTGATCGCCGGTGTGCGCACCGCCTTCATGGTTGCCGCAGGCATCGCGCTGACCGGCGCAGTGCTCGCGTTTCAACTGCGTGATCGCATTACAGATCAATGATTTACGGTGGACTTGACGCCCGAAATTAGTATACTGCGCGCATCCGCCCGTAGCTCAGCTGGATAGAGCGCTGCCCTCCGGAGGCAGAGGTCAGAGGTT
>NZ_JAIUMC010000087.1 GCF_022565775.1 Natronospirillum sp. | reverse complement strand
GCAGCTCGCCATGGCCCTCTACTACTACTCGCTGGCGATTGATGCACTGGTGGGTGTCGGCGCTGTGCTGGCGCTACTCCCTGTCGTCGATCTGACGCTGATGCCTGTTGTCTATGCCCTGAGCTCCCTACCGTTCAGCGTCTATCTGATTCGATTCCTGCGGCGATACCGGTCCTTGATGTCCGGCTGAGCGGTGCACTCATCAATGCAATGGTCCCATTGGCAGGGGCAGCCGATGCGCGATGATGTGCCGGTGGAGATAGAAACTTCGATTGAGCGCACCTGCGGGCTGGCTAGCCATTTCTACTGGCGCCACGACAAGGACGGTTGCGATATCCTGCGTGTTCGCTACGACCTCGACCATCCCGACGCTGGCGCTTAAGCCTATGCTTTCTTGTATTTCGACAGCAACCGATTGAATCTTTCGACCCATGGTTTAGATGAGTCCAGCCGCGGGTCCAGAACCCAGAGATGCTTGTCTGGCAGGCCCTCCCTGCGCACCAGTCGGCCTATGCCCTGACGGAGTTGCCAAAGGGCCTCCTGGGCGACTATCCCGAACCCCCCAATCTTGACTCGCCGATCATGTGTAAGAGAACGGTTCAAGCCGATGGGTAGCCGGGTAATGACGAGATCACTCAGCATATTGTCCTCGTGTGCAAGGGCTTCGGTATCTGAGAGTGAAATGCCTGTCCATGCCGCCCCTACGCCGATCCACACAGGCTTTAGGCCTGAGCGATACAGTGCATCAAACTGCATAGCGCAGCCCCTGGCACTTGTCCCGGGGTGCTGCGCAATCAACCGCCCAGCCAGGTTATCTGACAGCGAATCGGATAATTGTCGGACATTGTCATGCGATGTACACAGTACCAGCGTACCGCCTGCCGCTCGCGCAGCGATGCGGTGGATTTGCTCGGAGGCGGATTGTGCCCACTCGGCGCTGTCGTCAGCGTCAACCGAAGTTCGCTCCGAATGCAGGACCACCGGCTTCCAGGTCCAAGGAGGATGCACTGGTCGGCAATAGAGGGCCCTCGCAACATCAACACCCAGTTTCCAGCGGGTGAGGTTTGCGGAGTCGCCGGCGAACAGGGTGGCAGAGCAGAGTGCTGCAGATCCTACAGAGTCCCATAGATCGGCCGTAGCGCCTTCCAGGTTTGAGCGCCCCACGGTTAAGCCGGGATATCGCCGGACTGGGGAAACCTCGAATCGCAGCATTGATCGACCTGACAACGCTGCACGGAAAGCGCCAATGGCGGCCCGTATGGCGCTTGTAGCATGGGCGTTGAGGTTTTTGGTTTTGATGGCACAGAGAGCGTCTTCAGCACGCTTCATTGTATCGGTGATGTCTGGATACTCCGACGGCCAACCCGAAGCACTGGTGGCGGATTGATTCGTCGGCAGAATTCGCTCGGTGATCTCGTGTTCCATTACTTCCAGGGCCAACAGCGCAGGCTTCTTGTTGACCTTAACCGAAGATTGGATTGTCCGGATCAGTGACCGAAAATGGATGGCATGGCTGAATATTGCAGCAAACGCTGCCTCCAGTTGGTGCGCTTCATCTACCAGTAGTGTATCAATTTTGCTGGGGATTCCGGAGGCCGGGTCATCGTCGGCGTCTCGATTAAACGCTGCGTGGCGCACATGTGAAGCCAGCATATGGTGAGAACATAGCAGGATACCCTGCTGCGACCTGTTCTCTGTGCTCTTCAGGGTTCGGTATAGCCCCTCGGCCGGGCATTCCTTACCAGAATCTCCACTGAGCATGACGGTTGATACGGGCAGGCCCTCGGCCAGTGACAGTGCATCTTCCAGAAGCCACGACAGGGCTTTTCCGGTCAGTTTGGCGATATTTTGTGTTCTGGCTGACAGGGCTGGGCCTCCTGCCTCTACCCAGTCCAGAAGCTCGCCATGGCTATTGTCTTGCGCCCAGCCTCGCACCGACTCCGGATCGACAAAATTCGGCCGGCCAAGCAACAGATCAATAGCAGGCAGGCTTCCAGGTAGCTGCGACAGATCGTCCACCAATTGCCATGTCACACTCAAAGGTGCACTGACAACGACCTGCTGTCCTGCAGCCGCTGCATCCGCAGCCAGCGCTGCGAGCATTCGACCCTTGCCAGTACCGGTGGCAGCCTCTACAAAAGCGATTTTACCCTGCTGGAGGCCTTCATGGGCCTGCTTCAACAACGGATGCAGCAACTCCCGGACAGACTCAATGCCATGGATCTGGCTGCTATCCTCAGATGGCCCGTCATCTTCATCCCCGGCGTCTGCACAGAGCGCTTCTATCAACCCTGCCGTTAGCACCGCCAAACTTATGCCACGCTCTTTCGCCATGGTCCGGAGATGCTGTGCTACTGACTCTGGCAGAGGCGCTGCAAAGGACTGAATCTTGTGCTGCGGCACTCGAACCGGTGCTATACCCGCGGAGAATGCTCGAGAGAGGTGATCGCGAGCCCACTTGCTTCGGTTTTGAACTTTGGATAGGTCCTGAACTGTGCCGACCCTCACAACATCCATTATCACTGCCCTCGAATTCGGTGAGTTGCATGCTCTATGTTTATTTGATAGTGTTTATAACATATTATGAAGTAAAGGTTAATACGAATGAGCGTACACAAGATCGACTTTGAGCTCCCTGAGTCCGTCTATCCGGACGAGGCTCGGGCAATGGTCGCCAGGCTGCTCGATGGCCAACAGGCGGACCTGGTGTCCACGCTAATGAATTACCAGGCTCGCACTGGTGATCCACAGGTAGGTTTTCCCCGTGTGCAGTTCGGCCGCTACCGCCGAGGTTTTTCGATGCTGGGTTTCGCGGAGGGCCAGCAAATCCTCGCCGATGCAGCCCCGATCATCCACAACGCCCTGTCAAACCACTATTCAGTCGTGATTCCGGTAAGCACAAAGACCTACTCGGTGCAAGCTGAATGGCGACCTTATCGGCTGGAGTACTCCATTCCTCGCGTCGTGGTCCAGAAAAAAGATCGCCAAAAGGCATGGATGAATGATCGTGCAACCGGTAAACCCTATCTCGAAAGTCTGCTTGTGCGGTCATTGCGCCGGCAGGCAGAGGTGGTCGGCGTAGAACTGCCATCTGCCATTGATGTCGCTTTTCTTGGTGCAGACCGCGACTACGGCGCCAAGCGAAAGGCAGAAGGCGGTTCCCTCTCCGCCATGGGTCTAATCAACGCCCGTTTTGCCGTCAATCTCAAGCTGACAGGAATTTGGGCAATTGGTTACCTCTTGTCCAAAGGACACGGCCACCTGGATGCCAATATGTCGCTTGCCGGTGTCCCGGAGGACGCAGAGGAGATCAACCATGCTCTATCCGAGTGACGTCGCAGATGCCCTTGGGCTCAAGCCAGACGCAGATCTGTTGCAATGGAAGGGCGATCCTGGCGCCTGCAGCCATTGCGGTCGGCCAATAGACGAAGGGGATGCCTACTCGCCAACCAATCTGGGTAAGTTTTTCAGCGATAGCCGGGATCTTGCGTCGGCTACAGGCATCGTGTGCTGGCGCTGTGTACACCTTCGGAAAAAACCGATGCTCTACGGCCTGTCAGCAGCCGTTATCACGGAACATGAGATCTATCCCATATCGAAAGACATCCACAAGGCCTGGCTGTTCACCGACCCGCCCAATGGGCCGTTTCTGGCTGTTCACTCGTCATCGACCATGCAGCATTTGTCGTGGCGCACTCCAGTGACGCAGGACTCACGGCGTATTCAGATTCGGTTCGGACCAAGCCTGTTTGTGGTCAGGCCATCGAATATTCGCCAGGCGCTGGCTGTTTTCGACCGGTTCAATGAGGGAGAGGAACCTGCGGCTCGCAAGTCCCCGCTACTCCTGGATCGGAAAGCTGCTGCGCCCTATCACGGACAACTCCGATCAGGTGCCAGAGAAAAGCTGGCACAGGATGACATTCAACTTCTGCTCAACCTTAGCCCGGGAGAGTACTGGGCGCTTTCATTTCTGATGCACTCAAAGAAACCCGAGCCGGAGAAGCCGGAACCGATCACAGCAAAAGTACTTGCAAAGCTCACAGACTGATACAGAGGAACTAATTGATGAAATTCGTTGTTGAAATCACCAACACCACACCTATTTTTTCTGCCGCACCCGGCGCTGGCGCCATCACACTGGACGGCCAATTGGCCTCAGCCGGACGAGGATTCCCGTATATCCGCCAGCGGAGAATGAAAGTCGTGAAGGAACAAGAGGATGGCACGTTACAACCGGTAGCGGTGCCCGTTGTGCCCGGCAACACGATGCGTAACCTGTTGCGACGCACGATGCTGAAACATTTCATCGAACCCGCGTTGGCCGGAGAGCAGATTTCTATTGGGGCCTATGCGGCTGCCTACGCTGGCAACGCTACGGGCAACCCGGAAGGGCTGCCGGCGACGTTTGATGAGACCGTCCTTTTGAGAAAGCACCCTTTTCTCGGTCTTTTTGGGGGTGGGCCGCGCTTTCTGCAGGGCCGCCTGAAGGTCGATTTCCTGTGGCCCATTCATTCTGATACTGCACGAGTGCTCGGGGAGGGGTATGAAGGACAAATGATCGCCGGCCACATTACCGATACCGTGTGGACGCGCCGCGTTGATCCTGTCCAAAAGATGAAGGACGAAGACAGCAGCGAAGCGATACGCGGAGGCTCTGATGCGGTCAATGGATGGGTGACGGACCTGCTGAAGGAGGCACAGAAAGCGGCAAAGAAGAAAGGTACAAAAACATCCCAGGAGTCCAAGGATGGTGAAGAGGCTGTTGAGGTCAATGTCCGTGGACTGAATGCCTTTAACGCCCACGAAGTGGTCGTGCCAGGCGTTAATTGGGTGTGGCGCTTCTCGGTAGATCAGCCTACGGATGCCCAGGTTGGGCTCATCCTGGCGGCGCTGACAAAGATGCAGAGCGAGCGCATTGCAGGTGGCAATGCGAAAGATTACGGAGAATTCCGTATCAACAACATCCTGGTCGATGGCGAGTCTGTTTGGACCGCTGGCCAGATGGACACGAATAATACAGAGCATTATCTGGATGCGTTCGCCCAGGCAATCGATGAGATGTCAGCGTCAGAATTTGAACAGTTTGTCGCCGGCAGCAAACAGGGAGCCTGATCGATGGAGCCATTGCGGATTAACTTCGGTATGCGGACGCCTATGGCAGACCCGCCAGATCTTTTCCATCTGGACGCGTTGTTGGGCGCACTAAAGGTGAAAGCGGTCGAGCGCGAGTCAGGGCAATCGGTCAATCCACGAGACCATCATTATGATATCCCAGTAGCCCGTTATACTGCTGCATCAGGAGAATGGGTATTCAAGGCCTCGAGCTTCATTGTGCAGCGACACTTCGAGCCCCAGGTGTGGATGCAAACTGGTCGCCTTAATACAACGACTGCGGCTGAGCACAAGGCATCAGGATGGCTCAACGAGCGGGGAAAGAAGCCCAACCCGGCCGGCGGTAGCTACAAGTCCTCCATCTATCACACGATGGTGTCAAACTGTGACCTGACGGCCTACTGCGTGGGTGATCGGGCCGGTGTGGAGGAACTGCTGACGCTTTGTGAGCAGGTAGGTGCGCGACGAGGTGTGGGGTTCGGGCTGGTTAAAAACATTACAGTTGAATGCGTTGCAGAGTCAGATTGCGCCTGGTACCAGAGAGCGATGCCAATGGATGCCGAGGAAGCATTTCCCGATCAGGACTATGCGGTGGCAACCGGCGCACTTCAAGCGCCGTACTGGGACCGGACGCGAGCCGGCAAAATATTGGTACCAGCTTAACTGGTGCCACCGTTTGTACGGCTACTATATTTTGTGGTCTTGCACTGTATCTGCCCCATTATGTTGGTGTGTTCCCCGCGGGCGCGGGGGTGAACGTAGCTGTCCGTTACCAATTTCGTCTTGCAGTGTGTGTTCCCCGCGGGCGCGGGGGTGAACGCGGAAATGAATGGCTTTACAATCTGGTCAAGGGGTGTTCCCCGCGGGCGCGGGGGTGAACGTGTTACAACATGGGCAGCAGGCTGATAGCAGTGGTGTTCCCCGCGGGCGCGGGGGTGAACGCTATAAAATATACATCGAGTAAAAAGTGCAATAGTGTTCCCCGCGGGCGCGGGGGTGAACGCGGGAGATAAAGAACGTATGTAGCCAGGAGTAAGTGTTCCCCGCGGGCGCGGGGGTGAACGTGTTATTGATGCAGTGACATTAATAGAGTCGATGTGTTCCCCGCGGGCGCGGGGGTGAACGTGAGTGCGAGTACGGGGCGAATCGGCAGCCTACGTGTTCCCCGCGGGCGCGGGGGTGAACGCGGGGTTGTACGGAGTTTTTGTAGAAAATCCTGGTGTTCCCCGCGGGCGCGGGGGTGAACGTGTAGCACTATGGTGCGTCGTGAATTGATGTCCGTGTTCCCCGCGGGCGCGGGGGTGAACGGTTGAAGCGTGGAGAGAATGATGGGCCATTTGTGTGTTCCCCGCGGGGCGGGGGTGAACGTACAGGGAGGTTGCAACATGCATCAACTCAAGTGTGTTCCCCGCTGGCGCGGGGGTGAACGGCGTGTTAGACAAATGGAAGCCAAGCACCTACGGTGCTCCCCGCGTGCGCGGGGGTGAACGGCATTAGGCATCTAAGGCCTCATGAATGGCTAAGTGTTCCCCGCGGGCGCGGGGGTGAGTTCTTACTCTTGGGATGACGCGGCGCACAAGGAATGGCTGGCGCTCGAGGCTTGGGTAGCGGCCTGGAACATCCCGGCGCTGGTGTTTAAGCCTTCGCTCCGCTCTGGCTATGGGTGTTGGTGTTTCAATGGCGGATGGGTTGCCGGCTGTTCGGCTGGCGCAGAGCGTAATATGGCAGCAGTGAGACCGCACGGAGGGTGTGGGCTCGACCCTATTTCAGCATAACTGGAGATCTGGCATGGATATTCATAAGGCGATGAAAAGTATTCGCAACAAGTTCAGTAGTGGCAACAGCGTGCCGGTTGAGCGCGCCCAGGTGACCGCTTCGGAGTGGGCCAGTGTTGAGTCCGGACTGGAGCGCATGAAAGGCGCGATGGATTCAGCAGAGCGGCTGCGGACGGGTTATTTGCACGATCTTCGTGAGACCCAGGACGCGCTCAACAACCTGCGCAGCGAGTACTATCAGGAGGTCGCAGAGCGGGACTCAAAGATCGAGGCCCTGACAGATGCGTTGGTCGATCTCGCTCGAAGTGACGACGATCTTATCGCAGGGCGTGCTCGCTCGGGCCTGTTGAATGCAGGTGTCATCACTGAAGCCATGGGCCGTCATGGCCGTGATCAAGTCGGTCAATGCGTTGCTTTGCAGCATGCTCGCCGGGTCAGTGTGATGACGGACGATCAGCTTGAGGCTGTAGCAGATGATGACCCGCTGTATGACGCAGCCAATGAAGAGCTGGGTATCCGTGCGTCTTGTGCCTCAGATCCCCGCGTCGCGCAAGCAATGGGCTGTGCCACAGGCGTGGACAACCAGCCAAGCTGAACACAGTGCGCCCTAAGGGGGCGCCTGCTCACCCTTTGTATGCAATTTGGAGAACCATTATAAGCATTTCAGAGAAGACCATGACAAGCCCGCATTTCGATGCTGTCGGCTCGGCTGCCAACAAGGCTCTGCAGAGCTTCGCCGATTCACTGGGTCTGGAGGTGGAGGATCTGGAGTCGGCGAGCAGTGACGTCGCTCTGGGAAACATTGTGGACCGGCTGACGACTATTGGCGTCAATGCGAAGGCGGCCACTGAAGGGAGTGATTACAAACTGATGGATGGCCACGACGAGGCAATGTGATTCTTTCGGCGGCCTGCCCGCTTAGTAGTTGTCCGGGCTCGCTGGCCGAATCCACTTATCCAAGATTAGTTGAGAGGCACCATGATATTTCAGGCCGCAATGCGGAGTATCCGCAACAAGTTCAGCAGTGGTAACAGCGTTCCGGTTGAGCGCGCCCAGGTGGCCGCTGCTGAGTGGTCGACTGTGCAGGCGGAAATCGACCGACTGCAGGCCAAAATTGATGCGATGGACCGGTATATGGAACCGGCATTGATCGAATTGTCGCAAAGCCCTGATGCGCATACCGCACGGCGTGCGCGGGCGGCACTGGTAGATGCAGGGCGGGTTTCAGCGATAGACCGGCATGGGCGTGGCCCAGAGGCCCAATGTGCGGCGCTGCACCAGGCGGCGTCTTCATCGTCATAACGCACAACGGCGGGCGTTCGCCCCGCCAGTCACTGTCCCCTGAATTGCGTTTCCGCCCTCGTTTCACTCGGGCGCGGGTAGTTGTTCGCCGATGCCGGGCCTGGCTGGCGCTAGCTGTCTCCCCGTTGCTGATATTCTGATCACATAATTGATCAACGGGAGAGATGCCCATGTTCACATTCAATCGACGCACCTTTGTGCGCAATCAGCGCGAGGCCGCGCAGGTGGCCAATACTGGTGGCACCGTGTTCGGTTTTTACCGCAAACGCAAGAACGGTGCGTTGCTGATGGATATGGACCGTGAACCGCGGGCGTTCTTTTGTACCCGTGAAGACACCGGTGCTGAGGTCTGTTTTGTCGTTACCGCGAGCCAGACCCCGCAAGGTGCACGCTTCTCATTTGGCATGACCGAGTCCACCCGCCAGTGGCTGGGAATGCCTGACCATCGCTATGACTTTCGTTCGCACAAAGTCGAGTCGTCGATCTGCGAGCAGGCTCGGGCCAGTCTCGAAGCTGTCGACTCGGTGGGCGCGTAGGCGCTTCACTGCAACCGGCACTCTCTTTGCCCGGGCGCGAACTCAGTAGCCGGGCATATTGCTCAATAATCCATGACAGAGGACTGCACCATGCGACCAAACGATGCCAAACCCAGTGACTCCATGGACCGCACTCGGCCGGCTCCCAACCTGTATGGCAAATGCTTTGCCATTCAAGGGTCGGACACCGTTGTCTTCAGGTGCGGCAAGGCTGTGGATCTCAAGGACCCGCAGAACGTGACAGAGGTTGAGTCTGCTGCCATTGATGCCGTGGGCCAGCGTATCGACTGGACAGATGTCGACAACAGAGAATGCAACGCCGGTTTGCTGTATCTGGGTACCGCTGAGGTGCTTGACGGCGAATGGCACTACTAAGCCCCAACAAATACAGCCCTGACCGCAAAGGTATCGCTATGACAACGCCCTTGAATCTTCAGAAGCTACAGCGGTTTCGTGATCTGATCGCTATGGTGCCGTCCTATCAACTCGATGAGACCTCGCCTTACTTCGCAGGAACACCCGACCTGACGGCAGCAGGCGCGTCTGCTGACCTACACGGCGTTCTTCAGAGCCAAGGAACGCTCACCGCGTCCATTGCTGGCTGGGGTTCTCTGGACCCAGCGCTACGCTGCGCCCAGGTGCCCAGTGGTGCCAACCCCCACGAACACGCCCACAACTGGACCGAGGGCTTTGCTGGCGACACTGAGGGACTGTCTGTGCGTGAAAAATGGGTTGTGCAAGCTCTGCTGGATTTTCTCTTTGACGATAGATGGGGCGGCATTGCCGATAACGCCAGTGACCAATGGTTGGCGCTGTCACGCCTTGATCACCTTATATTTTTGTGGGGTGACAATGATGACCACCCGAATTTCATGGAGTCTCCCGAGCAATTTGCGGAGACTGCTCTGAGTTGGTTCTCAGATGAGTTTCGGGCAGGGCGAATGGAGCCCACTGCGTCGGATGTAATCGCCCTAATGTATCGATTCGATCGAGGCGCTTCTCATGACTGACTCTGGCACCTGGGGCGCGATACAGGATGAGGCGCGGGCGCAGCTCAAGCTGATGTTGATGGCTGATCGCGGCAGCAAGACTTTTATTATAGTCATATCAGGTCTATATGACCATTAAAGTAGTCATTTTTATGAAACCTGTCGGCTCCGAGTGCAGCCAGGGGCGCCTGTGGCCTTCGCTGGCGCTCAGGCATAGGGGATTGTAGGGCGAATGCCGGGGGCGGCTCCGCCCTGACGGTGGGCTCTATTGGCGATAATGGTTTCACTCTGACCAATGAGGTGAAACATGCCAAAGCGTAGCGATTACATCAGCCCCGAAGCCACTCAGATTGATGTGGCGACAGCCTTTGACGTAGACGCAGACCTGGTCCAGAAAGGGCGGGTGGAAGCCTACTACTTTGACACCAAGTCCGGCCGCCCTGCTGCTATTGTCTTTTTTGGCAGAAAACAGAAGCCAAGCCTGTTTGTTGCATACCCCGACCCGGAGGTTCGCGAGTCCCAGGTTCGCAAGCGGGTGGTTTCCTACATCGACGACCTGCGCATCAAGCAGGCCCGTCAGCAGGCGCCGATGAAAGTCGTTGAGGGTGACATCATGGTTGCATCATGGGGTTGGGAGCAGACCAACGTCGACTATTTCCAAGTCGTAGGGGTGGCTGGTAAGAGAACCGTTATTCTGCGGCCTATTGGCGCGGTGAAGAAGCGCGACGGGCGCCAATTGACTGGCGTCTCAGTTCCAGTTCCTGGCCAGTTTGAAGGTCCGGCGTTCCGTCGCCGCGTTACTGACCGTGACAATGTGCGGATTGATGACGGTCGGGATGCCCGGCTGGTCGAGCGTACCGCCGAGGGCGGCATCAAAGCGGCAACCTTTACCGAGTACGCGTGAGGTAGGCGGCCGGCCATGGGTCGGCCTTCCCGCACTGCCGGTGTCGGCCCGGTCGTGTCTCCCGGGCGGGGTTTGGGGGCCAATGCCGGGACAGGACAGCGGTGGGGCCCGCTTTGTTGATGGCACTATGGGTGGACGATCAAAAGGCAGCATGGATTATGAATCGAGAAATCATTGCTCAGAATCTGCGGGATGGCGAATCAGTCGAAGACCTGGCGGTTCGGTTACTCGATGAGGTGGACGCACTGGCCCAGGAGGCTTCGCGGCTGCGTGAGGTGATGGCAGAGGCTGCCCGGGAGATAGATCAACAGTGGGACGCGCATTGCGACAGCGACGGCTACGGCCCGGTTAACCTGATGCACCGGCTGGAAAACGGTTTGGCGGCCGAGTATGCCCCAATCGCTGGCGCTGGCAACGAACCACCCGCTGCTGTGCGTGAAGCACTGCAACGCCTCATTGAAAACGGCATCGCCATGGGGCCGACAAGCGCTGACGATGCCCTGCTGGTGGCCCGGTTTCGCAGGAGTCTTCTCGGAATGTCTAAGCAACAAGCTGCCAGTAGCGAGAATGGAGACTCCGGTGCCTGACCGGGTTCCGCGCCTGACTGGCGCCTTGGCTGCCCCTCGCGGTGCTCGGGTGGGGGTGTTGGTACTGCAAAATCACGCTGGTCTGAGCTGCATCCGATGCTCAGGATGAGACAATTGAGCCACTATTACGAACACCTAAAGGTTTGGTTATGACCGTTATAGACACACAGTATGAGGACGCCGGACGGAAGCTTATTGACCGTGGGGTCTGGGTAGAGAACACACGAACGGGTCACCGCTGCAAGACCCTGGTTGGAGAGACATTCGAGTGGGACCTGAGCGACGGTCGACACCCGGTGGTTACCACCCGCCCGGTACCGATCAAATTGCCGGTGGCGGAACTTATTGGTTACTTGCGTGGATACACCAACGCCGATGACTTTGCTCGAATAGGCGCCAAAAGTTGGTACACGAATGCGAACGAAACGGCGGCCTGGCTGGCAAACCCAAACCGCAAAGGCGAAAACGACACAGGTCTTGTCTATGGCGGCGTCAGCCGTAACTGGCCCATGGTGAACGGTAACCAGATCACCACCATCGACACCGTGAAAGATGTGTTTGAGCGACTGGAGAGATGCGAGGACGACCGGGGACTGATCGTTACGCACTGGAATCCGGGGATGTTCCATCTGGGTGCACTGCGCCCGTGCATGCACACCTACAATTTCGCGATCCTTGGAGATCAGGTGCATGGCGAGTTCTATAGCCGGTCTATGGATATGCCTCTGGGAGGTCCTGCCAATTTGATGCAGGCGTCCATCCTGACTCACCTAGCAGCCCGTTTGGCTGGACTGCGCCCGGGCCGGGCCCGGTTGCATGTCACGAACCTGCACGTCTACGAAAACCAGTATGACAAGTTTTGCTGGCAAATGGAGCGCGACCCGCTGCCTATGCCAAAGATGGCTTTGAGCGATCGGATTCAAACATTCAACGACATCGAGAACGTCATGACGGCCGGTGATGTCCTGTTGAGCGAATTCGACCACCGCGAGACATACGAGCAGATCTGGTACCCACTCGCTGCATAAGTTGGGCGGGAGTGCGCCCATAGCACACTGGCGATGGAGCCCCGGCTTTGCGCCGCAACAGAGCAACAAATTAACGTGGAGTCATTATGACCAGCATCCTCGAAAGCAAGACCGCGCCGGTGGTCTACAAGGAACACATTGACGCACTGTCTGACCTGACGCTGGAGCAGGTCTACCACGATATTCAGCCGTTGTTTGTGGATCATGTGGATGCGCCGCGCAAGGAAATCTGGTTTGCTGACAAGGAATACACCTATGGCAGCGGGCGCGGCCGTCGCACCTATCCGCCGACCCCGATGAATGCGTGCGCCAGTATGGGCCGGATAATGCCTGCGGTGAACGGCGAACTGTTCAAGCTCGGTGGTTCCGCGTGGCGCGTGAATTCATGCTTTGTGAATTGCTACGACACCCAGCACCAGCACCTGGGTTGGCATGCCGATGATTCTCCAGAGATGGACGACAGCCAGCCCATTGCCATCTGGACCATCGGGGCTGAGCGGAAAATTGCGTTTCGCCCCAAAGGCGTCAAGGGAGAGGCGCATGATGAGTTGCTGCTCAATAGCAATTCCCTGGTGGTCATGTTGCCCGGGATGCAGCTGGAGTGGGACCACAAGATCCCGAAACACTGGGAGCCGTGCGGACCTCGGATTTCGTTCACGTTCCGCAACCTGATCTAACCCATCACTCAGGAGAGAACACGATGGACTCGAAGATTTTCATTGCCAGTATGCCTACCGGTTTGTGGTACACAGACCGCACCCGGGAAGAGGGTGGCGATTACAAGGTGCTCGGGTACCTGCTCTATGGTTCGCTGGAGTTGACCGTCGAACCAGGCTGTCCGGCGCCCCTGGCGGCAGACATCCGAGCCCATGCCAAGACTCTGCAGGATCGTCGCGGCGAGTCCCATCAGATTTCAACGGCGGGCCAGACCATTACGCTCGGTTATGACCTTCCCAGTCAACTACCCCGCCCTGAAGGGCGGAGCTTGTGACAGCAAGCTGGGTTGACCAG
>NZ_JAIUMC010000086.1 GCF_022565775.1 Natronospirillum sp. | reverse complement strand
CCCCCTCACCCTGGCGAGGTGATTCGCGAGCTTTGTCTGGAACCTTTGGGCCTGTCGGTCACCGAGGCGGCAGAGGCTCTGGGTATCAGCCGTAAAACTCTGAGTGCCATTCTCAATGGGCGGGCGGGCATCAGCCCTGAAATGGCGATTCGGCTGTCCATTGCCTTTGATACAACGGCCGAGAGTTGGCTGACACAGCAGTTTCAGTATGAGTTGTGGCATGCGGAGCAACGCCGCAAGGATCTGAAAGTCAGAAAGCTGGTGGCTTGACGTTCCGATGGCATGGCCTTTGGCCCAAGTCGCTCCCGCGCATCCATGCGCCCGCGACATTAGTGCATCCCTGCACGCCAGCGCGACTCACGTCGCTGGCCTACAAATGAAACGCTGCATATGTAGGCCAGGGGCGTAAACCCCGAGCGCGGCCAAGGCCGGCGCCTACAACAGTGGCACCATATGTAGGCGCTGGCTTGGCGGCGTCAACCGCCTGATGCAAAATGGCCATTAGAATTTGAATCAGGAGCCCTCCGTGAGCAAGAACAGCAAGCTGGTCTATTCCACTGAAACCGGGCGTGTGCGTGATGACGGCAAAGCTGCGCCGGAGGCGCCGTCGGGTGATGGTGTCGTGCGCCTGAAACGGGAGACCAAGGGCCGCAAAGGTGCCGGTGTGACGCTGATCACGGGTGTACCGCTGGCCGGTGACGAGCTGAAAGCCCTGGCCAAGGAACTCAAGAAGAAAGCCGGCGTTGGTGGCAGTATCAAGGACGGGGTGATCGAGATTCAGGGCGATCAGCGCGATCTGCTGTTACCCATGCTGGAGAAGAAGGGCTGGACGGTGAAAAAAGCCGGCGGCTGAGCACCGATGGTCGTCCGCTCTTTACCCGTGCTTCTTGATCAACTTTTCCACGCGGCTCAAAAAGTGCTTCGTCGCCCGGTTACTTGGGGTATCAAAGGCAATGGAGTGGTGAAACATCACAGTTACGCTTACCGTGCCGTCTGTTAACTGCACCGTATAGCCATCTATGGCTGAGGTGGCCGTGAGGCCATCCAGGCTGAAGCCTTCCTCGGCCTTCTCGCCCTTGTCGGTGATGATCTGAAAGGCCAGCAGCGCCGTTCTCGAGTCGAGTTTTTCCATGAGGTGCCTCCGGGGGCGCGTTGGGTGCTGACAAGAGCATAGCAAAATCGGCGTGCAAACGACGGCCAAGCGCGGCCAAGGCCGGCGCCTAAAATTGAGGCGCCACACAATCAATCGCGCAGGCAGGATTACACCGTCGAAGCGGCTTGCTCGGGCGGGCGGCGGGCGGCCCACAAAGCCACCAGACCCAGCAGGATCATCGGCGGCAGCGTAAACCACAGCAACGCATCCCAACCCATCTGGAAGATCAGCCAACCGGCGCTGAGTGTCGCCAGCGCCTGGGTGCCGAATACCAGAAAGTCGTTCAACCCCTGCAACCGGAACCGCTCACTGCCGACATACACCCGGCCCAGCAAAGTAGTGCCAGACACAAAGAGAAAGTTCCAGCCCACGCCCAGCAGAATCAGGCTCACCGTGTAGTGCATCGCACCCCGGCCCGCCAAACCGGCGACAATCATCAGCAGATAGATGACCAGCCCTGCTACCAGCAAGCGCATCGGCCCGAAACGCTGAATCAGCCAGGCGGTGGCCAGTGAGGGCAGGAACATGGCCAGAATATGCGCCTGAATCGCCGTCTTCGTGACACCCATGCTGTGGTGATCCATTTCGTGCATGCTCACCGGCGCCGCCGTCATGACCAGGCTCATGATGCTGTAGGAGATGGCCCCGGCCAACAGCGCCAACCAGAGCAGAGGCAGGCGCAGCAACACCGGCCAGGGGCGACCGGGGTCATCCGCTGTGGCCTGCACCATGGGCTGGTTGCGAAACCCGAAGACAATCAACAAGGTGCCCACACTCAGCAATCCGGCCAGAATCAGGAAAGACCCCTGGTAGCGCATGCCAAGCAGATTCTCCCCCAGCGCGCCGGCTTCCGGGCCGACAATGGCGGCAACCACACCCCCCAGCAGCAGATAGGACACCGCCTGGCCCTGGCGATCGGCAGACACGCTCTCCATGGCGGCAAACCGATACTGATTAACGAAGGCCATGTGAAAACCAAAGCAGAGACTGGCCACCAGCACCAACCAGAAGTTCTCCGTCATCACAGCGACACTGCCCACAAAGGCACCACTGATAGCCACCAGATTGCCGGTCAGAAAGCCGGCCTTGCGACCCCAACGCTGCATCAGGAAAGACGCCGGCAAGGTACTGAATGCCGTGCCGACAACCAGCGCTGCCACCGGCAACGTGGCCCATTGCGGGTTGGGCGCGAGGTGGGCACCAATGATGCCGCCAATAAGAATCATCATCGGCATGGCAGTCATGGAAAACGCCTGCATGCCAATCAGAACCCAGAGATTATTGCGTGTTTCAGTCATCAACCTTTCCTTGGAACTATTGCCGAGCCTGCAGATCATACCCTGCGGCAGGTGCGAAGCACAGAGACGTGAATCAACGCTGGACTTCCACCAACCGTGCTGCTCTTCTTGCAATTCCGGCAAGCCGATCTACTTTGACAGTGCCACGTATATTACCCCAATCAAGCCATGGAGCATTTCCGCATGCCGAAGTCGACATCCGATTACACACCACCCCGCGTCTGGACCATGGACGAAGAAAACGGTGGCCAGTTCGCCAGCATCAACAAGCCCACCGCCGGCGCCCAGTTCGACAAGGAACTGCCGCGGGGCAAGCACCCGCTGCAACTGTATTCGCTGGCCACGCCCAATGGCGTGAAGGTCACCGTGATGCTGGAAGAACTGCTGGCGGCCGGCCACAGCGGCGCCGAATACGACGCCTACCCGATCAAGATTCAGGACGGCGACCAGTTCGGCAGCGGCTTTGTTGCCCTGAACCCGAACTCCAAGATCCCCGCCCTGCTGGACACCAGCGTGCAACCTGAGCAACGGGTATTCGAGTCGGGCAACATCCTGCTGTATCTGGCCGAGAAGTTCGGCGCCTTCCTGCCCACCGACCTGGCCGGGCGCACCGAAACGCTCTCGTGGCTGTTCTGGCAGATGGGCAGTGCGCCCTATCTGGGCGGCGGCTTCGGGCACTTCTACGCTTATGCACCGGAATACTTCGAATACCCCATCAACCGGTTCACGATGGAAGTGAAGCGCCAACTCGATGTGCTGGACAAGCAACTGGCCGAGCACGAATTCATCGCCGGTGCCGACTACACCATTGCCGACATGGCCATCTGGCCCTGGTACGGCAATCTGGCGCTGGGGCGCCAGTACAATGCGGGCGAGTTCCTCGACGTCGAGAGCTACACCCACGTGCAGCGCTGGGCCAAACAGATCGACCAGCGCCCGGCTGTGATCGAGGGGAAGAAGATCAACCGCACCTGGGGTGAACCGCACGAGCAGAAGCCCGAGCGGCATTGAGTACAGAGAGACGTTGCATCACATTTTTATGCGCGTAAAACCGGAGAGGGCAAACACCAGCGCTGAAATCCACCTCATCCGGCAGATCGAAGTCATCCGGTGCTTTACGTTCTTCAGGTGTTTTTAAAATGCAGTTTTGATAGAAGGTCAGGTTCGGAACAAGTTCAAATACTCGTCAAATACATACAGACGATTGCGGCTCTGACCTGTAACTTCGACCAGTACCCCATGTCGAACCAGGTCTGATATCAGGGCGGCGGCAGTATTGGTAGCGACATCAATCTGTTGCGCCGCCCAGCGCACATCAATCACTGGTTGAGCGTAAAGGTGACGCACCAGGCCATGCGCACTTGCCTGACGACGGGTGCTGAAACGCGGCAACACATCTCTCTCGATACGCTGCTTCAACTCAATAATGGCGCGGAAGACAGACGCAGACGCAGTTGCGGTTTCTTCTACGCCAATAAGGAAAAAGAGCAGCCACTCCCGAAGATGATTGCCCTCGCGCACGGCCATCAGGTGATCAATATAGGCCGTCTTGTTGCGCTCAAAGTAATCTGACAAATACAGCGCCGGCTTGTGAAGAAGGCCCTCTGATGCCAGATACAGGGAGATCATCAGGCGGCCCAGACGGCCGTTGCCATCCAGAAACGGGTGAATCGTTTCGAACTGATAATGTGCAATGGCGATGCGCACCAGCGGGGGCAGCAAGATGTCATCGGCATGCAGGAACTTTTCCAGATCGCTCACCAGATCCAGCACATGGTCATGATGGGGTGGCACAAAGGCGGCATGCTTCAGACTGACACCGATCCAGTTCTGGCTGGTTCGAAATTCACCCGGCAGTTTGTGCTCACCTCTTACGCCCTGCATCAACTCCGCATGAGTCTGTCTGAGCAAACGAACGGACAAAGGCAAGTTGGCGAGGGATTCAATGGCAAAGTTGATCGCCCGAATATAGTTTTGCACCTCTGTCCAATCATCACGCTCTTCAGGCTTCAAATCATCGAGTCCCTTGAAGGCATCCTCAATATTCGTTCGTGTACCCTCAATGCGGCTTGACTGGGTGGCCTCCTTCGCAACATGCATGCGAATGAAAAAGTCGATGTCAGGAATCAACTGACTGAAAGCATTCAGCTCGCCTAGCGCCCGGTCGGCACGCCCCAGCACATCCAGCACTTTCGGATCAGAAATGACCCATTCATGATGCACATGCCGAGGCAGAAAAGCCTTGTACTGGTAGCGCTGTTCATAGTGGCCAGCAATGAAGTCCGAGATGTCCATATGTCAGAAAGGCTCTACTAGTTGAGATTGGAGGCTATCTTATGTCAGATGTTTGCATGAGTCCATCATTATGTCAGAAAACACTGACTTTCTGACATTGCCAGTCTCACTATATCAACTTGGCAAAAAAGAAAGACTTTTGATTTTGCTGCGCAACCAGCAGCACAAAAAACATCTTGAGCAGGCTCGAACATGAGACAGGCGAGACGCTAGCCAAGGACGCTACCCCCGCTCTTCGGGCCCGGAGAAATCCACAATCATCGTCATCCGTTAGATCGAATTCATCCAGTGCTCTTGGATACATATCTGACATCTGGCAGACCCTGAAAATCATTGTCCTGAGTCCAGATAACTGCGGCATGTTGCCGTGCGGTGGCGAAAATAATGCTGTCAGCCAGCGGCAGTTTATGCTGCAGGCCCAGTCTCGCTGCGTTCATGGCCAGCTCCGAACCCAGCGGAATAACTCGGCCCTGCTCCATATGCGCGGTAACGATCAGAGCCGCCTCCTCACCGCGTTGGTGCAGTACCACCTTGAACACTTCCGTGACAGTGATGCTCGGCACCAGCAACTCGGAAACATTTTCTATCGGCTCGGCGAATACCTGAGCATTGTCATCGTTGGCGAAATACGACAGCCAGGCTGACGAATCAACAACATTCATACCCGGTCTTCATCCCGTACAACAGTCGTGTCCAGGCCTTCAAGGAAACCCCTCATCTCCGTCATGGGTTTCAGGGGTATCAGTTCAATTCTTCCCTGATAGGACAGAACCTGCACTTTCTGGCCGGCCACAATACCCATGGACTCTCGAATGTCCTTGGGGATGACGATCTGGAACTTGGGTGAAACAGTCACTTCAGTCATGGCATCACCGATCGATAACGTATTCGTATTACGATACGCCTATCGATCAGATCGATCAAGATAGCTACTGCGTACCCTTGTCCTCGCCTTTCTGAGCACCATAGCCCTTGGCCGACTCATGCACTGAGTGCTTCACATACTCGCGCAGCAGAGAGTTGATCAGCGTCTGGTAACCCACGTGCTCTTCCGCCGCCTTCTTTTTCAGAAACAGCAGCACATCATTGTCGATCCGAATCGTGGTGCTGACCTTGCGCGGTTTGTAGAAACGCCCGCGCACAGCGCCGCTGAAATCCACCTCATCCGGCAGATCGAAGTCATCCAGTGCCTTGCGCTCTTCAGGTGTCTTCATAGTACTGTCGCTCGCGAGCTGTGGCCCGCCTGGCTGAAATGATACGAATAACCTCCTCCCCATCCTCATTGAAGAAAAGGTTGGCCACTACCAGCAATCGCCCCAGATCGCTGTTACCCAACGTAATCCACCGCTCCTCGAAATAGCTGAATCGGTGGTCGAGCAGCGCAATGTGCAGCGGATCATTGAACACGCTCTGCGCTTCCTCGAAACTCACGCCATGCTTGTCCAGGTTGGCGCGACTCTTGGCTTCATCCCATTCAAAGAGCATTGCTCGCTTCCCAGCTCAATGTAATAACAATGTTATTACATATGCCATCAATTGTCATGCCCGGTAAGATAACGAGGCAGCCAGCCCGGAAACTCAACTAGCGATGCGGGGCGTAAGTTGGAGAAATCGGAGCAGAGAAGGTGGAAAAATCGGATAAATTTACAACAAATGCAGATACTTACGAGGACATCATCGTTACATTGAGCTTCTGAAAAGTCTTGCTAATTGTCAGAAAAATTGCTAGTTTTTCTGACACTAACGGGAGGTTTGAGTAATGTCTGTGGCTGAAAGCATCAAACAGCGGGTATTGAGAATGCAACGGGGTGAGCCGTTCACCAACACCCGCTTCCTCAAGCTCGGCTCGCGCTCCGCCGTCGACAAGGCACTCTCTCGCCTGGTCGAGGAAGGCGTCATCCAGCGCGTCGCACGCGGGGTGTTCATGCGTCCGAAGAAAAGCCGCTTCATCGGTAACGTGATGCCTGACGTGTCCCGCGTCATCAAGGTGATCGCCAAAGATCACGGCGAGACCTTGCAGGTCCATGGCGCGGAAGCTGCACGCCGCTTCAAACTCAGCACCCAAATGCCCACCACCCCGGTGTACTACACGAGTGGTCCGAGCCGGGAGATCCGTGTCGGCAACCTCAAGGTCAAACTGATACACACGACCAGTCATCGGAAGCTGCAGCATGCCGGCAAGAAGCCGGGGCTGGCACTCTCGGCTCTCTGGTACCTGGGCAAGGACAACATCAATACGGAGGTGGTTCGTCGCATCCGGGAAGGGTTGAGCTCGGAGGAGTTCGAGACGTTGCGCACCTCCAGAATGCCGGCCTGGATGGCCAGCACGATCGATAATTACACCCAGGGAGCGGCCCATGGCTGAATCCTACCTGGAATTGCCAGAATCCGATCAGAAAGACATCCTCCAGGCGGCGGCTGCGGAACTGGGTCGGCAAGCGGCAGTGTTGGAAAAGGACATCTGGGTCTGCTGGACATTGCAGACCCTTTTCTCCATGCCCGATGCCCACCCCATGGCCTTCAAGGGTGGCACCTCTCTGTCCAAAGTTTACAACGCCATTGATCGCTTTTCCGAAGATGTCGATATCACACTCGACTACCGGCACTTCGAGGCTGACTTCGACCCCTTTGCCGAGGGCATCAGCAATACCAAGATCAGGAAGTTCAGCAATCGCCTCAAGGACTACGTCAAGGATTACGCCAATGACACGGTCATTCCACTCCTCCGTGCGAAACTGGATAAGTTGCCCACGGCTGGACATCACACCATTAAGATCGACCAGAGCGGGGAAAAGATCTGGGTCAGCTTCCCCTCCGTGACGGAGGAAGCCGACGAATACCTCAAGAGCCATGTCCTCATCGAATTGGGTGGGCGCAATGTCATCGATCCGAACGAGCGCCATACGATTTCACCTTATGTAGCTACAATGACGGCCGAGCTCGATTACCCCACCAGCGAAGTCGTGGTGCTCTCACCGGAGCGCACCTTCTGGGAAAAAGCAACCTTGATCCACGTCGAATGCAACCGCGGCCAGTTGAAGGAGAATGCCGACCGACTTTCCCGGCATTGGTACGACCTCGTGATGCTGAGCCGGCACGCCTCCGGTCAGGCTGCCGTCCGGAATCGCGATCTGTTCGAGGACGTCGTCTGCCACAAAAAAGTGTTTTTCAAGGCGAGCCATGCCAACTACGACGCCTGTCTCGTAAGCCACCTGCAATTGCTCCCAGGGGAGGAAACCCTCGACGAGCTTCGGGCCGACTACGAGAAGATGATCGGAGCCGGCATGATGTACCAGACACCGCCCACCTTCGACGAGATCGTGGAGTCGATCCGTATGCTTGAGCAGGACATCAACACCTGGTGATCAGCCACGGCCACCCACGTAAGCGCTCACACACCGATCAAGCTGGTGCTTGCCGGCTTTCTGCAGCGCCAGCAACAATTCCAGCTCCACATCAGCTAGGCCAAACCGCTCACAGATGGCCTGGTTCAGGTTGATCAACAAGTGCGCCGTACACTCGGCATCCGCCAAGGCCCGGTGGAAGGTGCCGGAACTGGGCAACCCCAGCGCATGCACCAACGTCGCCAGCTTGTGATTCGGTGCCTGCGGAAACAGCCGCCGCGCCAGCAGAAGCGAACAGACGAACGCATTCTGCGCCGGGTGGCCCAGCAAATCTGTCTCATGCGCCCAGAACTTCCTGTCGAACGCCGCGTTGTGGCACACAATGGGGCAAGCCCCCACAAACGCCGCCACCTCCGACATCACCGTGGCCACCGGCGGCGCCTGACGCACCATCTCGTTGGTGATGCCGGTAAACTGCTGGATGTCATACGGCACCGGCACACCGGCATTCATCAGGCTCTGATAGTGATCCACAATCTCGCCGCCACGCACCAGCACAGCGGCGATTTCTGTCGGGCGCGCACCGTGGGCCGGTGACAGTCCGGTGGTTTCAAAATCGATGACGGCGTAGGTGGTCATTGAATGCGTATCCAGAGTTCGGGAAAGCCGAGCACCCACATGTTACATGAGCGTATCAAGCGCGCACGAATCCTCGAATTGAAATAGCCCGTGGCGAAAAAAGCATATTTCAGGTTAACTGAGCACAAACAGGACTATTCGGGATGACGCCATGACCGTCGAAAACAACAGGCTACTGCTGGAGATCGAAAAACGTCGCCGGGACATCAACCGTGAAATCATGAACCCCCAGATTCCGGAGCTCAGCCTCGAAGACCTCGACCCCGTACTCAAACTGGCCGCCCGAGCACGCCTGGCTTATGTGCAGGAACTGATGGACATCGCCAGCATGGTTGGAGAGGCTGGCCCCTCCATCGAACAAATCGAGCAATTACGCAATCTGCGCATAACCTATGAAGAGACCCGCAGTGCCGTCAATGCCCTCGAAACACTGATCCAGCGGGATTATCTCGACGTGAAGAGGCGATAATCAAGAAGCGTCTCAAAGACGACGGTATGACTCCGGGTACAGAGCCTTCATTGCATCCGCTCCGTGACCGCGTCAATACCGCGCAGCTGCAGCGCAAAGGCTCCCGCCTGGCGACCCGAAATGTACAGACTCAGCGAAGCAATGCGAGCCGGATCCAGCGGCGGCGCATCCGGTCGCTTGCGCCCGCGCAGCGAAGCCTCGAAACCGCTGAACGGCAACAGCATCTGATGCCAAACGCCCGCTTCAGTGGCAAAGGCCTGCTGGTAGACCGGCGCCGACCGGTCCCAGCTCATGCGCAACCCGAGCTTGTAGGCCTTGCCGTCACCGCAGGCGTTCAGCATCAGACCGGAAAACCCCGAAAGATCCAGCGTGGGCACATCACACTTCACCGACGCAAAACCACCGCCATTCTCCAGCCTCACCGTACCGTGAAACAGGCTGGTATCGCCTTCCAGAGGCTCCATCACACCCTGCGAACAGCCGCCCATGACGCGGTCCCCGACTGGAATCCAGGTCAGGTCTTCACCCCTGTAACCAAAACGGGCCAATGCAATCATCTATGGTTTAATCCCTGTTTGCGGTTTCCAATTTGCAGATGGGTCTGAACGCATCAACCCAAACCTATCCACTCGGCCAGTTGCTGGTTCATTTTAAGACGCAACCGCTGCTGAAGCATGCCTTCAAAGACGCTCTCGATGGTTCTCTCCTGCTGCGGCTTGATGTGCAATAGCGGCAGAGCTGCCTCGGCCTCACTGAAAAACTGAGTCTCCCGGTCGCTGCCGATCAAGGCATCATCCCACCACTGCAGGATTTGCGGGCGCGCCTCCGCCATCAAGGATTGGGCCGGGAGTTTTTCCGCCTTGGCGCTGTTGGCCCTCTCGGTACTGGGCAGCAGATTCCAAAGGTCATTGTTGCTCCACCGCGACCAAGGGAAGCAATGATCGACTGCGTACTTGTCCGGCTTGAGCGCGGTGTTGCTCCAGACACAATGCACCGGCCGCCGGTTGCCCAGCCGGTCATTCACCAGGTCGCGGATGAGGCGCGTATCGCGCCGATCTTCATGCCATTGCAGGGCCTGCCAGTAAACGCTGTGGTCATAACGCACCTCATAGCCCTGCATCAGTTCCGCCCACTCGTTAACGATGGCAGGCTCCAGCCAGCAGGCGTATCGACTCATGCAGTCCCACAGAAAGCGCGGCACATAAAAGCTGCCAAACCTGGCGAGTGTCTCCCGATCCAGCCGCGCCGGCGAGCCGCCTACCCTGAAGCTGCTCACTTCAGCCGCGAATACCGGATTGCTGGTGCCGGGCCAGGTTGTGTAGTTCACCGGCATGCGCACGATGTTGGCAGCCGCCGTCTTGATTGCACGCAGCACGGTTGGCGCTGCCTCGGCGCTCAACCCACGGCCGATTCGAAGATCATAGGCGGACACCAGCTTGTCCAGCGCATAGAAGTCCACCTTGGCAAACCCGTAGCCACCCTGCCCCGGCGCCTGGCGCAGTTGATGGCGATTCAACAGCGGCAGATACAGCTTGATCCAGTATAGGGCAACCGCCCCCAGGGGTAGCTCGACCCAGTCATCCGTGCGCTTGAGAACGATACCCGGCACCCCGTCGGCCATGCGAATCAGTGCACGCAGCAACCCCAGCTTGTAGGTGGAAGACTTGTTGTCGTTCACGATGATATGACGCAACAACGGCAAGGCACCGGTGCCATCGTCCGGCAAGCGGAAGACCAGCGTTTCCCACCAGACCTCCGAACGCCCGAGACGGTCCAAATGCTCGCCATTGTGCACGGTCACCAAAGCCCGATTCCGGGCCCATTGCTCCAGTGCCTGACCATCGACCGGGTAGAACTGGCGATCACCGGAGTCCGGGCCGTGGCGCAATGTGATGACCAGCGTACCGCCAGGTGCCAGCAGTTCGGAGAGAATACGAAAGGCCCGTTCCTGCTGCGTGGGCGGCACATGCATCCAGACCGCCGATACCAGAATCAGGTCAAACCGATAGGACAAAGAGCGAACCAGAGACAGTTCCGGCAACTGATCACCAAGCCATTGCACCTCTCGGTCCCGCGTGGCCGCTTCACCAAGCCGCCTCAACTCCGCAGCTGGCTCCACGGCCAGCACATGCCAACCCCGGTCGGCCAACGCCATGGCATCACGACCACTGCCGGCACCCAGATCCAGCGCAAATCCGGAACGCTCCGGCAGATGGCTCAGCCAACTGCCATGCACATCCTCGAAGCGCAGAGACTGATACTGGTCGAAGAAGGCTTCTGCTCGGTCGTTGTAGGGATTGGTTGGCATGGGGTACTCGGTTAGTTGCAGTAGCAACGATGAAAATTCTTCGGAGCCTTATCATCAACAGTCAGGCTCTTCCATTTGTACAACAATTGCCAACTGACCCCAAGGGTATTGCCTAATATTGGAGGCACTGTTCTATCGCGAGCAAAATACGACGTGCTAACCTGGTAGAAGACACTTTGCAATAACCAACGCCTTTACCTGGCAGACAGGGGAATGTTTAGAAAATGCCCAAGGATGAACTCCCGAAGGGGCTCTATGACTTGCTAACCACTGAATGGTCATATCAGCAGCTCGAAAACACACCCTATCAGGCTCACAGAGAGCCGCTTGGCAACGAACAAAGTCACCGCCAGTTGGCAGACACCTTAGCGGATCGAATGTCGCAGCTACTAGCTCTATTGCCTGGAGATGAGCAGAACAGTCGAATACATCAGCAAGCTAGGTTGATAAACGACTTGTTGATATTTGTTAGAAGCCGTCTCAATGAGTTGGGTAAAGAGGTTGAGGTGGATTTACTGCGTGAGCCACCGGACCGATTGTTAGCGCTTACTGACCCAAATCTTCAACCGAAGTTGCCCGAGATCGGACTGTCCCAACCTTGGCTATTTACAGCTGGAAAAGATTCTCCTGCCCTTCTTCATGAACTGACTGCTGAGCTCTCCAACTGCAATCAAGTCGATATCCTAGTGAGTTTCATCACAGTTTCCGGGGTCCGAAAAATAATTGACGTCCTACGCAGGCTCACCGCAACTGACGCACAGGGAGATCAGCTTGCAAAGATCAGGGTGTTAACGACTACCTATGTAGGCGCTACTGAGCAAAAGGCGTTGGATATGCTTGCAGAGCTACCGAACTGTGAGGTTCGTATTTCACTGGATGGGCGACGCACGCGCTTGCACGCAAAAGCCTGGATTTTTGGTCGCGATTCAGGTTTTGGTTCTGCCTATGTAGGCAGCGCCAACCTTTCCGGGGCGGCGCTTATGGGAGGATTGGAATGGACGGTCAAGTTCACGGAAACCGGTCAAACTACCTTATACAATCGTGCTAAAGCCCATTTTGAAACACTTTGGGAAGACAATGAATTTCAAACCTATGACCACAATAATATCGAGCATCAGCGGGTTTTACGCAGCGCCTTGCAGCGAGAGTCCGGTAAATCCAATCCGATAGCGAACCCCACCTTTTTCGAGTTGCAACCTAAAGCTTTTCAGGAAGACATACTCGAACAACTTGAGGCAGAGCGCCTGCACGGGCGCTACCGCAACCTACTTGTCGCCGCTACAGGAACCGGCAAGACAGTAATGGCTGCATTCGATTATCGAGCTTTGGCACGTAAAGAGGGTGGTCATCCCCGGTTACTGTTTGTTGCTCACAGAATCGAAATCCTACAACAAGCAATTGCAACGTACCGCCAGGTTCTGAGAGCCCCAAACTTTGGATCGCTATTATCGGGTCACCATGAAGCCGACGAATACCAACATTTGTTTGCCACCATTCAAAGTGTTCATAGCAAAGGCCTTCTCAAACACCTGGGCCCGGATTATTGGCGTGTGGTGGTGGTTGACGAGTGCCATCATATTGAAGCACAGCAGTTCGAAAGATTCGTTTCTGCAATTCAACCGGAGATATTGTTGGGCCTAACAGCTACGCCCGAAAGGCGAGACGGGCGGGACATTCTGCGCCACTTTGAAAACCGCCCAGACGGGACGCCTGCTGTACAACTCCGTCTCTGGCACGCTCTGGATCTGCAGTTGCTAGTGTCCTGCACGGTTAATATAGATATGTAATCATGATATGGTGTAGGTCCAT
>NZ_JAIUMC010000085.1 GCF_022565775.1 Natronospirillum sp. | reverse complement strand
CGACTATTTCTTTTTAAAGATTAAGTCCGCCTTTCCCGGAAAGGTGCGATGAACCCAATTTTTGCCCTCTGCACAGGTCTATAATGGGTATTGCTCGACCAGAAAGGTCGTCTTTCAGGAACACAGCCATGGAACATGTTGAAGCGTTACTCAAAACAGCAATGGGCGAAATCGAACGGATGCTTGATTCCAAGACGGTAGTGGGTGATCCGATTCAGATTGAAGGCACCACCATTATCCCACTGGTCAGTGTGGGGTTCGGTTTCGGCGCGGGCGGCGGTCAGGGCACCGGCTCCCTGAAAACCGGGGAGGGTGGTGAAGGCACCGGCGGCGGAACGGGCGGTGGTGGCGGTGTTAAACCGGTCGCCCTGATCATCATCGACAAGGACGGTGTTCGCATAGAACCCATCAAGGGGGCGGCGACTTCCGTTCTGGAGCGGGTGGCGGAGGTCATAGGCGAGACGATGAAAAAGAACGCTCCCGAGAGCACGGACTGAGGGCTGTGCCGTGCTCGCCCTCTGGATTGTGTTGGGGTGCTTGTTGACGCTGCTTCTGTTGCTGGCAGTGCCTGTGGACATGTCTTATGCCGTCCGTATGGAGGCTGGACAGCGGTCAGCGCGCGGCCAGTTCCGGTGGTTTTTTGGACTGGTGCGGGTGAAGTTGCCCGGAAAGCCTAGCCGCACCAAGAAAGCCGACAAACCACCCGACAAAGACAAGCCCAAAACACGATCCAAACCCTCGCGCCACTCGCCATTGGCAGCGCTGTCGGTGGAAGGCTTTATTGGCCATCTGCTGAGGCTGGTGCGCCGCCTGTTGGCCGGCCTTCACATTCATCATCTCGATATACGGGGACGGTTGGGTCTGGGAGATCCGGCAGACACAGGCCTGGCCTGGGCCCTGGTGGGACCGATCAGTGTGCTGCTGGACGCACCCGGTGTGACGCAGGTCGATATTCAACCGGATTTCTCGCAAGAGGTGCTGGATTTCTCCAGCAACGGCCGCGTTCGCGTGGTGCCACTGGAATACTTGACAGTGATGATTCGATTCATGGTGTCCCCCACTACCTTTCGAGCCATACGGGCGATGCGGTCATGAACCGGACTCGCCTTCGCATGGGCAAACCTATCGAGGTGGCCGGCCTGTCGATGGTTCCCATCGAGCAGATACGCCTGCAGGGCGACAACAATGACGGCGCACTCTGGCTGCATGCACAGGTAGACCCGTTTGCTTTGGTGGTCTGCGGTGCCGGTCAGCCCTATGCAGTGGGTATGGATGCCGGAGAGCTGTCTCTTGCTGAACTTCTCCGCCAATTGCCGGAGCTGGCGAGTGTTCTTTAGCCGTGCGATCAAGATTGTCGGTCTGGCTCTCTTGCTTCTGGGTGTCCCTCGCCTGGCCGGCCTGCTCGCAGATAGGTTCGACTACAGCCGCATAGATCCTGATGGCGCTTTTGCCTGGATCAGCGTCCATCATATTGTGCAGGCGCTGATCTTTCTGGCCATCATGATATTCGCTGCTCGACGCTGGGGTCTGCACTTCGGGTTCGGCTGGGGAAACAGGGTCGTCGGGTGGAAATGGGTTCGCATCTTCGCATTGATTTTCGCCGCTTATGTCGTGGTGTCTTTGCTGCTGGTGATGGCAACAGGGACGTTTCAGTATTTCCCCTACCCGCTGACTGCGAGGAATATCACCGGCCAGTTGGGCTTTCAGCTGTTGTTGTCCGGGCCGTCCGAAGAGCTGATTTTTCGGGCGTTTGCCATCACCCTGCTGGGGCTTTGGATCAAGGGTGGGTTGTTCCGGGGCACACTGAGCCACGCGACCATCATCGCTGCCGTCATCTTCGCACTGGCCCATGTCGGGGTGTCGTTTGCGCCCTTTGCACTGTCGTACCACCCGTTCCAACTGGTGTATGCGTTTGCTCTGGGGCTGGCTTACGGTGCCTGTTATGAGCAGTCGAAGAGCATGATCTACCCGATGATCATGCACAGCATGAGCAATGTGGTGGCTGTGGGGGTCAGTATTCTTGCTTCTTACTGGTTTCCGCCTGGCTCCTGAGAGTCTCGACTTCTGCTGGCCAAAAACCACCTGAGCACTCAAGATTGACTCGACCTTGGCACTCAACCTGAAGGAAGTGTTCATGCCCTTACCGCTTGACCCAACCACAGCCCGCCGCCTGCTGACTCGGTATCAGTTCCGCCAGGCGGCATTGCCGGACATTATCCAGCGCCTGGGCACTATTCAATATGACCCGCTGTCACCCATGGGCAAAAACCCGGACCTGGTGCTGCAGGCTCGGGTGCCGGGCTATCGCGTTGATGACTGGCAGCGGGCGGCCTATCGTGATCGTTTGCTATTGGATGGCTGGGACAAGCAGGCCAGTCTTTTTCAACCCGACGCCTGGTGGGCGCAGGCGCCTTTCCATGACTGGTTTGCGCAGCGCTGGCGAGCACATGGTGTGGATGTGGACGGCGACGAAGCCCAGGCTCTGCTGCAAGAAGTCGCTGATCGGGGGCCGGCCACCAGCCTGGAACTGGGGGGTCAGCAATCTGACCCCAGCTTGCGCGGCACCTGGTATGGTCCCAAGCGCTCGCGCCATCTGCTCAAAGCCCTGTGGGATTCCGGGCGGCTGGTTACCCGGCATCGGGTGGCCGGGCGCCATGCCTATGATCTGCCGGAGCGGGTGTTGCCCGAGGCCGTCAAGGCAACGCCGGGCACAGAGCCCGAAGCCCTGCGGCACCTGATTCTGCGCCGGGTGCAGGCAGTGGGTCTGCTGCGCCCCAAGGCTGATGCTGCGGTCTGGCTGCTGCCCTGCAAGCGCAAGCAGCGTGACCAGGTCGCGGCCGAGGCTGTCCGCGATGGTGAGCTGGCGGAGGTCGACATCGAGGGTGAACGCTACTGGGCGACACCCGCGGCGCTGGCATTGCTGGACTCATCTTCGGATGAAGCCGTAACAGCCGATGCCGCAGTGCGTTTCCTGGCGCCGCTGGACCCGCTGATGTGGGATCGCACGGCCGTAGCTCGCCTGTTCGGGTTCGATTATGTGTGGGAGGTCTACAAGCCGGTCAGGGAGCGGCGCTGGGGCTACTATGTTCTGCCGGTGCAGTGGGGTGACCGCTTTGTGGCGCGCTTTGATGGCCGCTGCCAGAACGGCGAGCTGACCATTCTGGCCTGGCACTGGGAAGCGGACATCAACCCAAAACAATTACCGGACGGTCTGCCTGAGGCGCTGACACACGCAGCGCGCCAGTTCATGCAGTATCTGGGGGCTGATCGTGTGCACCTGCCCAGAGGCATGGGCCAGGAAGCACGTCAGGCCTGGCAGACTGCGAAGCGGGGGCTTTGAAACGGCAAGTCATTTGCGATCGCTGTCTCACAACCCACTCTCTTTGGCAGACAGCGCCTCCGCAATGGCATCAAACACCACACGTATCCGCTGGCTGGTATGCAGTTCGCGATGGCAGACCAACCACAGCGGCAACACCAGCGGCGGACCAAACTGCTCAAAGGCTCTTCTGAACAGCGGCTCCCGGTCGCCGACCGTCTGCGGAATGAAAGCCAGGCCCTGATGGCGTTTGACCAACTCCCATTGCAATGACAGAGACAGGGTGGTGAGCCGAATGTTGCTGGTGTCCAACGGCCAGCCTTGTTCCCCCAGCACTGAGAGAAGCTGGTGCTCCCGATCAAAGCCGATCAATTGAATTGAGGTCAGTTCCTCAATGGAGGTCGGATTACCAAAAGGCGCCAGGTATTCGGGCGTACCATAAAGCCAGATGGGATCGTCATACAGCTTGCGGGCTATCAGGTCCGGTTGTTTGGGCCGAAAGCTGCGCAGCGCTATATCCGCTTCTCGGCGGGTCAGATTGGCCACCTCATGCGTCACCTGAATATCCAGATGAATACCGGGATACTGCTGCCGCAACTGGGTCAGCACCGGTGGCAACAGGAACACCGCTTCCAGTTCACTGGTGGTGATGCTCACTGTCCCTTCCAGGGTGCTGGCCTGCCCGGAGGCGGCCATTGACAACTGGGTGGCGGCGTCTCCCATGGCGCGAACATGCCTTACCATGGCGCGGCCAGACTCTGTCAGCACCAGCCCCTGCCCTACTCGCTCGAACAGGGTCACACCCAGTTCCTGCTCCAGTGCGGCCACCTGGCGCCCCAGCGTGGGTTGGGTGAGCCCAAGAGCCCGTGCACCCGCCGAGAAAGAGCCCTGCTCTGCGGTCACCAGAAAAGCGCGTGCCCGATTCCAGTCAAACTTGATTGCGGTCCAATCCATGCCACTAAACCATGCCACTATGCCATGCAAAAACGCATACCTGATAGACCAGATTACGCAATTACCCGGTATTTAAAAACAGATTATGATCAATCAGGTCAATTCTTAGGAGTAAAACCATGGAAGCCAAAAAATTATGTATCGTTGGGGCCTCTGGTAAGCTGGGACAATACATGGTAGAGATAGCCCTCAATGAAGGCTATGAGGTGGTCGGTGTCTGTCGGGAGAAAAGCCGCCACAAGCTCGACCGCTTCAAAGACCGCATCACCCTGTTTGGCAGTGCAACGGACGATGCAGAGGTCATCCGCCAAGCCACCGAGGGCTGTGTCGCCGTGCTGACCGTGTTGGTGCCCTGGGGTGTGCATGGCTATTCACTGGGCACCGCCCGAGCGGTGCTGGAACAGTCACCACCAGACGCACGGCTGGTCTTTTCCTGTGGCTGGCACATCAGCCAGGACGGTCAGGACCAGTACAGCTGGCATTTGAAGGCTCTGGTCGCCATCGCCAGCCCCCTGGCGCGCTGGCTCAGGGTGGGCGATATCGAAGACCAGATGCGCGCCACCAACCTGATCTTTCAAAGCCAACGCAAATGGACGGTGGTGCGTGGCAGTGATCTTGAAGAAGGCGAAAGCGAAGGCCTGCCCGGTTGGGCAAAGCACGTCGGTGATCCCATTCTGGCCAACAACCGCACGCGACGAATCGACTTTGCGCTGTTCATGGTCAAGGCCATCAACAACGATGCCCTGATCCACCAGTCACCCGCCATTGTGAGCTGTCAGAGCGCCTCTGCGCTATCTGCCAGCCCACAGTCGTAGAGTGACTCTTGAGTCCTTCACTGACAATCTATCCGGTTACCGCACGGCAATCCAGACTTCAAAACCACCACTGCCGGACACAGGATCAAACTCGGGGCCATATCTTTCCAGTGTCGGGCCACCGCTGGGTTCCAGACCAAAATCGGAGATACCCTGGCTCCATATCGCCGCCATGACCGATGTTATGTCGGCAATGTGCCCACCGTGAGCAAACACTGCATACTCCTGCTCGGGTAGTGTGGTGCTCACTACACCAGCGGGCAGTGCTGCCTGAGGCGGCACTTCAACGCCGGTCATGTAATCAAAGTGGCCGTCCTCATCGAAGTTGAAGCAGGCACCATACGCGGCACCGCTACTGTGTGGGGCAAGAGCCGCCAGAAATGGCTGGAAACGCTGCCATTGCTGGGGAATTCCTGCTTTGGCATCACAGTGGAAACGCGAGACAAGTCCTGCCAAATGCAAGTGCTTGAGTGATTCTCGGCGTGGAGGATCAAGTTGCATATGAGTTCCAATAGTCATAGCGATTGGCTCCGTCAGATTCAGGTTATCGGTATGGCCCTGGACGCGAACCTGCTCCGGGGTCATGGTAAAGGTTTCCTTGAAAGCGCGGGAGAACGCCTCGTGAGAGCTGTAACCATATTCCAGCGCTACACTGAGAATATCCGGTGCTCCGTTCGCCAATTGCTGCGCCGCCTCTGAGAGTCTGCGCAGCCGCATATACCGCATGGGTGTCTGTCCGAACAGCGCAGAGAAGGCACGTGTCAGGTAAAATGGCGACACATCGCACGCTGAAGCAACACTGTTGAGCGTCAGAGATTCCTGACTGTGGTGCTCGATATACCACAAGGCTTTCTGGACAGTATTCATTCGGCCTCCCGGAACTTGTGCTCTGGATCATGATAGCGCTCTTCCGGTGTGTTGCTTGATAGTTCTTGCCCTTGTCCGCACTGAACTATCCATCCATACTTTTTATGCCATTGGCTTCGTTAAGCCTACCGTTAAGATCTGTTCAGCCTCACAGTTGGGACCCAATTGATGAAAGAAATCAGGAGGCGCTACTGACATGACTACAGACTATGCTGTGCAGCAATTGACTTCAGCGGACCTTCTGTTGATGAGAGCATTGCTGCGAACGTTTGGTGAAGTCTTCGGCGAGTTGGATACCTATACCGGCCAGAGCCCTGACGATGTGTATCTGGCCGACTTGCTGGCCTCTGACTGTTTCGTGGCACTGGTTGCCCTGCACGGCAACGAGGTCGTTGGTGGGCTTGCGGCGTACGAACTGAGAAAGTTCGAGCTGCCACGCAGCGAGTTCTATATCTACGACCTGGCGGTGGACGAATCGCATCGGCGCCGGGGAATCGCAACCGCACTGATAGAGCAGCTCAAGCAGATCGCCGCCAGTCGGGGCGGCTATGTGATTTTCGTGCAGGCCGACACTGGCCCCGAAGATGCTGCTGCCATCGCACTCTACGACAAGCTGGGCCAGCGCGAGTCGGTTCTGCACTTTGATATCCCGGTGAGCAAACCGCCGAATCAATGAGCCTGGTTCTGCATATGCTCCACCAGTTGCTCCAGCGCCGTGGCCCAGCCCTCGTAGAAGCCCATCTCTTCGTGCTTTGTGCGCCCGCCTTCGTCTGGATGCATGGCAATCGCGGTATAGCGCGTGCCCTTGCCTTCCGGTTCAATCAAAATGTGGGCGGTAAACAGGAAACCGTCCTCGCCAGATGGCACCAAAGGACGAAAGCCCGGGGTCAGGGCAGAGGTCCATACCAGTCGACGATTCTCCACCACTTCCAGGTAACAGCCGTCATTGGCCGGGAGTTTTTCTCCCTTCGGTGAGCACATGACGGTGCGAAACCGTCCACCCGGACGTAAATCGATCTCGCACTCGGCCACGGACCAGGGGCGGGGGCAGAACCACTGCTTGAGATGTTCAGGTTGGGTCCAGGCCTCCCATACCAACTCGGGCGGGACATCCACCACGCGCTCCAACACCAGGTCCAGCCTGGGATCGATAGGAAAAGGGTATTGATTGTTCATTCTCGTTCCTCCTTCATTTGCAACAGGTAGTCATCCAGCCGGTCCAGCCGCTGCTCCCACAGTTGACGTTGCTGTTGGAGCCACTGCTCAGCTTCCCGAATCCGCTCGGGCTGCAACTCATAGATGCGAGAGCGGCCGGCTTTATGGGAGTGCACCAGCCCGGATTTCTCCAGTACTTTCAGGTGCTGCATGAAGGACGGAAGCGCCATGTCGTAAGGTTGCGATAGCTCGCTTACCGTGGCCGCCCCCTGGCCCAGGCGGGCCAGCACGCCCCGACGAGTGGGGTCGCCGAGGGCACTGAATGTGGTACTAAGATCTGGCTCATAGTTAGGCATAAAGCTAAGTATAGGCAACAGGCATAGTTAGGTCAATACCTAACTATATAGATCAGATGTCTTCAGCTCTTGTCAGACTTGACTCTGTCTTTTATATAGCTATATAGTTATATATCTATTTGGTTAATTATAAGGTATTGCATGTCTCAAGCGGCAACTCAGGACAATGACCTGTTGGACGCGGTATTTGCCGCCCTGGCCGATCCCACGCGCCGAGCCATGCTGGGGCGACTGGCTCGTGGAGAAGTCAGCGTCAGTGAACTGGCCAAGCCATTCAATCTCTCCCAACCGGCCATCACCAAGCACCTTAAAGTGCTGGAGCGGGCCGGACTGGTTAACCGCAGCCGGCGTGGTCAGCAACGCCCTGCCGTACTGAATCCTGAGCGCCTTGACGAAGCCAGTCGCTGCCTTGAAGCCTATCGCCAAATCTGGGAAGCCAACTTCAGCCGCCTGGATCAGCTGTTGGCGGAAGGAGAACTGCCATCACCGCCGGATGACCCGGCCTGACCAAACCTAAAAGGAGCGCATATGACTACTCAAGTGACCAGGTCCGGCGACCGTGAGCTTGTCATCACTCGTCGTTTCAACGCACCGCGAGCACAGGTATTTGATGCCTTTACCCACCCAGAATGGGTAAAACGCTGGTTACACGGCCCCGAAGGCTGGACCCTGGAAACCTGTGAGATCGACTTGCAGAAAGGCGGCGCCTTCCGCTACCAATGGCGAGGGGACAAGGGTGAAGTCATGGGCATGAGCGGCCGCTTTCTGTCCGTCGACCGTCCCGAGAAAACCGTCCATACTGAAATATTTGATGAAGACTGGACCGGTGGCGAAACCCGAGTAACCACGGCCTACTTCGAAGAGGGCCAGGGCACTCGTGTCGAGATGACCATCCTGTATGCGAGCCTTGAAGTTCGTGAGGGTGCCATCGAAAGCGGCATGGCCGACGGCATGGAAGCAAGCTTCGCAGCCCTGGAAGCCACTCTGATTCAGTGAGGTCCGAGATGCACCCGGATATTGTGATATTCAATGAACATCAGGCACCGGATCACAGGGCCGTTTGCGATGTTCTTGCACGCGAAATCGACAGCGGGCTGCCAGAGGCTGAAAGCAAGATCTGGCATCGACATCCAGTCTGGTTTCTGGATGGAAATCCAACGGTCGGATACAGCAAACAGAAGCCGGGTATTCGGCTGATGTTCTGGAGCGGTGCAGATTTTGAAGAAGACAAGCTGAATGTGGTGGGCAAGAAGTTCAAGGATGCCTCAGTGTTCTTCAATCTGGCTTCGGAGATACAGACATCTGACCTGCAGCGCTGGCTGGAAAAAGCACGAGAGATTCAGTGGGACTACAAAAACTTAATCCGCAAGGGAAAACTGGATAGACTGAAGTAGTCACGGAGTCCTGAAACTCGCGATGGCCTGGCAGTCTGCAAGTACAAAGGAGTGGATGTGGAGATAAGAATCGATGACCTGGAAAGCTCGGCCGTTATCGGGTTGTTGCAGGACCATCTCGCCGCAATGGAGCCTACGGCCCCGTCGGAGAGCCGCCATGCGCTGGATCTGGAAGGGCTGCGCAGCCCCGAGATCACCTTCTGGTCGATGTGGGACGGCACCGAACTTGCCGGTATCGGGGCATTGAAGCAGCTCTCTCCGGAGCATGCGGAGATAAAGTCGATGAAGACTGCGGAATCCTATTTACGCCAGGGCGTTGCCTCCAGAATGGTTCGGCATATTCTCCATGAAGCCAAGTTGCGGGGCTACAAGCAGATCAGCCTGGAAACCGGCTCCATGGCATTCTTTGCACCGGCCCGACGGCTATATGCTTCGTTTGGCTTCGCACCTTGCCCGCCATTTGGACCTTATGTTGAAGACCCCAACAGCGTGTTCATGACAAAGTATCTGGATTGATAAAGCCCGTAGCAAACCACTATTGTAGGCCGTGATGGGTCATTGCTTTGCCCGGCAAATAAAAAGGAAACCATGTCTACCGATCTCGCTTTTGTCCTAGCTCTACTGGCCATCACCATTGCGATGTTTGCCAGTGGGCGGCCGCGCATGGATGCCGTTGCCTTGATCATGATGACGGTATTGCCTCTCACCGGCGTGATTTCGGTCGATCAGGCGCTGGCCGGATTGAGTGACCCCAATATCGTATTGATCGCGGCACTTTTTGTGATTGGCGAGGGGCTTGTCCGCACCGGTGTGGCGCAGAGGATGGGCGATTTTCTGGTCAGAAAGGCCGGCAAGAGTGAAGCCCGCCTCATCATCATCCTGATGATTACGGTGGCCGGCATCGGGTCATTCATGAGCTCTACGGGCGTCGTCGCCATCTTTATCCCTGTGGTCCTGAGAATTGCCAAGAATACCGGTATCGCCGCCGGCCGCCTCATGATGCCATTGAGTGTTGCGGCCTTGCTCAGTGGCATGATGACCCTGATCGCCACGGCGCCCAACCTGATCGTGCATGGCCAGCTTGTTCGTGCCGGGCATGAAGGATTTCACTTTTTCTCGTTCCTTCCCTTCGGCCTTCCACTGCTGGGACTGGCCATTGCCTACATGCTCTTTACTCGGCGTTGGCTGATACCGAATGTCGACGCCAACGTGAACGAAAAGGAAAGGCCACGCCTCAGACAATGGATTGATGAATACAAGCTTGCCGATCGCGAGTACCGACTGAGACTTGAGAAAGGAAGCCCACTGGACGGCAAGCGGCTGGATCAACTCGACCTGCGGGCTTCCAGCGGGGTCAACATTCTGGCGATTGAGCGCAAAGCGCGTATGGCGGCGCAGGTCATTTGGCCACGTGCGCATACCTTGCTGCAGGAGGGAGATGTGCTCTTTCTGGATATCATTGATCCGGAAATTGATGTCAGTCAGCTTGGCAGTGAATTGAAGCTGCACAAGCTGGCACTGCCCAGCAAGTACTTCAGCGACTACTCCCAGGAGATCGGGATGGCAGAGCTGATGATTCCTGCCACGTCACCCCTGATCGGAAAAACGGTTGTCGACAATGGATTCAGGTCCACCTATGACCTTGTGGTTATTGGGCTCAAGCAGGGAAGAGAGGCTCTGGACAGCTCGAAGTCGATCATCGGCAAGCCGCTAAAAGTGGGCGACACCCTGCTCGTGGTGGGCCCATGGCGAGCGCTGGACAAGCTGCATCAGGATCACAACGACCTGATCACGCTCAACCTGCCCGCCGAAGTTGATGAGCTGATCCCGGAACCTTCCAAGGCGCCGTTTGCGGTAGGTGTGCTCGCCACTGTGGTGGCGCTGATGGTGTTCGGCATTGTGCCGAATGTGCAGGCAGCCTTGATAGGTTGCTTGCTGCTTGGGCTGTTTGGTTGTGTGGATATGAACAGCTCCTATCGTTCCATTCACTGGCAGACACTTATCCTGATTGTCGGCATGCTGCCCTTTTCCATTGCGCTGCAAAATACCGGGGGCATTGATATGGCGGCCGAGGGTCTCCTGTACCTGATCGGAGACGCCAGCCCGAGAATTGCCATGAGCGCCATTTTCGTTTTGACCGCAGTGCTCGGGCTGTTTATTTCCAACACGGCGACCGCGGTTTTGATGGCCCCGGTGGCGCTGACTGTCGCGGCAGAGCTTGGACTGTCTCCCTATCCGTTTGCCATGACGGTTGCGCTGGCTGCTTCTGCAGCCTTCATGACGCCCGTTTCAACACCGGTCAACACCCTGGTCGTGGGGCCGGGGAACTACACGTTTTTTGACTTCATCAAGATTGGTGTGCCCTTTACCATAGTCGCCATGATGACCAGCGTGCTCTTGGTGCCGGTTGTCTTGCCCTTCTAGTCAGTTCAAACGCACAGGGAAGACATATGATCCCCAACAAGATAGCGATCATCACAGGCTCCAGCAGAGGCATAGGTGCGGAGACAGCGAGACTGTTTGCGGAAAACGGCTATGCGGTCTGCATCAACCATGTGGCCAATGATGCGGCTGCTGAAAAGACAAAAAATGAAATACTGGGAAAGGGTGGCCAATGCATAGCCGTCAAGGCTGATGTGTCTGTTGCCAGTGAGGTCACCAGGTTGTTCGAAACAGTAGACGCCGAACTGGGGCCAGTGTCAGTGCTGGTCAATAATGCCGGCATTCTGAAAGATCAGTGCCGCATGATCGACATCAGTGAGGCACGTTTTGAACAGGTGCTGCGCACCAATGTCATGAGTTGCTTTATCTGTTGCAAGGAGGCCGTCAAACGCATGTCCACACAAAATGGTGGTACAGGCGGGGCAATCGTCAATGTCTCTTCCGGTGCCTCCAAAAGCGGCTCACCCAATGAATATATCGACTATGCCGCCTCGAAAGGTGCCATTGATACCCTGACCCGAGGCCTTGCGCTGGAGGTCGCCGACGAGGGGATCAGAGTCAATGCGGTACGGCCCGGCCTAATCCACACCGAGATGCATGCCTCCGGTGGTGAGCCCAACCGGGTGGACCGCCTGCAGTCGAAAATCCCCATGCAGCGCGGCGGTCAGCCGGAGGAAGTGGCTGAGGCTATCTTCTGGCTCGGTTCTGAAAAGGCGTCTTTTGTCACAGGCAGCTTTATAGACCCCTCGGGCGGCTTGTAACCCCCCCCCTACTGACATCTGAAAATACTGCATCTGACCAAATCAGATACGACCGAAAAAGAAAAGGAGAGCGTCATGCAGGAAACAGGAAAAATAGATTATGTTGAAATGCCCTGCCGGGATATCGAAGCGACAAAGACGTTCTTCGCCTCGGCCTTTGGCTGGTCGTTTGTCGACTATGGCGCTGAGTACATTGCCATTGACAATGCCGGGCTGAATGGCGGGTTTTTCAAGTCCGACAGGGTTGCCTCTGCTGCCATGGGCAGCGTACTGGTTGTCCTCTACAGCGCAGATCTCGAGACCACCATGGAAGACATCAAATCAGCCGGCGGCAAGATCATTCAGGACATATTCACTTTCCCGGGCGGCCGCAGATTCCACTTTTCCGACCCCAGCGGGAACGAATTTGCAGTCTGGTCTGAACGCGATGCATAAAAATCTGAGGCAGGCTCGCAAACAAAGCGACCGCTGGGCCGAGTATTATTCGCACCATGAAACTCGTCCGGCATGGCCACTCCTCAAGCGTGCGCCGCAAGGGAGCCGCTGAAAGGTGCAGGCCCACGCCCTCAAAGCCACCGCCTGGATGGGCGGCACGCTGGTCTCTTTTGCAGCCATGGCAATTGCCGCGCGGGAGCTGTCGGCAGACCTCGGCACCTTTCAGATTCTGGCCATCCGCAGCCTGATTGGCCTGCTGCTGATATCAGCCATTCTGAGCCGGGTGGGCTGGCAGCAGTTGTCGCTGCAGAACATCAGGATTCATCTCCTGCGGAATCTGGTGCACTTCTGTGGTCAGTTCGGTTGGTTCTATGCCATTGCGTTCATTCCACTGGCGGCTGTGTTCGCCATCGAGTTCACCGTGCCCATCTGGACAGCAATATTTGCTGCAATTCTGCTTTCAGAGCGCATCACCGGAGCCAGAGTACTGGCCATTCTGTTGGGGGTTGTCGGTGTGCTGGTGATCCTGCGACCGGGAATGGACGTTGTTCATCCCGCCGCATTCGCTATCCTCGGTGGCGCTGTGGCTTATGGCCTGTCACATACACTCACCAAGAAGCTTTCCGGTCGCGACAGCACCTTGTGCATCCTGTTTTTCATGATGCTGATTCAACTGCCGCTCGGGTTTGTACCCGCAGCCTTTGACTGGGTGCCTCTCACAACTGCCCATTGGCCGTGGGTGATGGTGGTGGGTGTCACCGGGCTGACCGCCCATTACTGCATGGTGCGTGCCCTGTCGCTGGCCGACGCAACCCTGGTGGTGCCCATGGATTTTCTGCGCCTGCCACTGATCGCCCTGGTGGGCTATGCGCTATACGA
>NZ_JAIUMC010000084.1 GCF_022565775.1 Natronospirillum sp. | reverse complement strand
TGTATTCCGTAGGAGGCCACCCCGCTGGCCGATTTGATAAGGGGCCTGCGGCCCCTGGCGCGGCCAAGGCACGCGCCTACAATTCCTCTTCGTCCGCGCCTTCGAGGTCGTCCTCGGCATCCGGGTCGATGTCGCTCTCAATCAACTCGCCACCGGTGGTGACTTCTGCCGGGGTATAGGGGGTGAACTGAATCAGCATGCCCAGCCGCGGGTGGTCGATATAATGCAGCTCGTTGCTGCGCATGCGTCGCTGCTCGGCGAAATGCGCGGCTTCCACGGGCACGAATCTCGGCCCGGTGCGGAAGGTGCTGCCACCACTTCTCATGGGCGGCGAAAACTCGCCATCGGCCATCAGAGAAGTCGGCAAGCCGTCCCGTGAAATCAGCGGCAGCGGCTCCTGATTCAACTCGTACTGCGTCTGATACAGGTCGGTTTCCACATGCAGGAAGCGCCCGACATGAATGGCGATGGTGCCATCCAGTTCATAATGTTCGTCAAAGCGCCGCCCGGCATGCAGGCGGATGATATCCCGGTTGGCCTCTGCCGAGACGGGCATGTTCCAGCCGGTGTGCAGCAGCACGCGTCGGCCGCGACTTTCGTTTACCCGCCGGGCTTCGTCAGTGAACTGCAGCAATGGGCGGGGCAATATGATCAGACTCTCTTCGATGCCGTCCACAAAGTCGATCAGCGGCCAGCGAGGCGGCAGTTCCGGGGGCGGTGTCAGGTCCAGCGCCGGCAGGGGGGCGATCACCGAAGATGACGAGTCCGGGGCCTTGCGCAGTTGCATCGCATCCTGGGTGCCGGTCAAATTCGGAAAGGTTGGCCAGATTTCGTTGTATTCCGGCTCCTGACGTTGTTCGAACAGGATCAGCTCGACCTGATACCAGCGCCCCACATTGGGGTTGGTGTCCTGTGCGACGGCCGGCGATACAACAAGCGCAAGCAGGAGCGTCAGTACCAGGGTATTACCCGGGTTGATCAGTCTGTTCATGTTTGCAGGTCCTGGCTGAGTCTGTCCAACAGGGTGTCCACGATGGCAAAACGTTCCTCAGCGGTCTCCGAGGTTTCCCGGAACCCGAGGCGATCTCCCTGACGCATCTGATAGGTTGCCGGTTGTTTCTGTACCAGGTGCACGATGGTAAACGGATTTACCTGTGTCTGGCCAGAAAACTCGACCACACCCCCTTCGGCATTGCACGTCAGTTTATCAATGCCCATGGTCTCAAGGCGATGGCGCAGGCTGGTGACCCTGAAAAGATTGTTCAAAGGTTCGGGCAACAGGCCGAAGCGGTCGATCATTTCGATCTTCAGTTCGCGCAGCGCGGCGTCATCCGGAGCACTGGCGATGCGCTTGTAGAGCGTCAGCCGGGTATTGATGTCGGGCAGGTAGTCTTCCGGTATCAGCGTCGGCACATGCAGGTTGACCTCGACGTGGCTGTGGTCCGCCAGGTTGATGTCGGGCTCCTTGCCGGCCTTCAGCGCCTTCACTGCCTGCTCCAGCATCTCCATATAGAGGCTGAAGCCGATGGATTCGATATGGCCGCTCTGTTCTTCACCCAGCAACTCACCGGCGCCGCGGATTTCCAGATCATGGGTGGCGAGCATGAAGCCGGCACCCAGGTCCTGCGCCTCGGAGATGGCTTCTAGGCGCTTCTGCGCGTCTCCGGACAGCGCCTTCCAGGGCGGCGTCAACAGGTAGGCATAAGCTTGATGGTGCGAACGGCCGACCCGGCCGCGCAACTGGTGCAACTGCGCCAGGCCGAACTTGTCGGCCCGGTTGATGATGATGGTGTTGGCTGACGGTATGTCGATGCCGGTCTCGATGATGGTGGTGCAGACCAGTACGTTGTAGCGCTTGTGGAAAAAGTCCGACATCACTTTTTCCAGGTCTCTTTCGCGCATCTGGCCGTGGCCGATGGTGACCCGGGCCTCGGGGATGGCCTCGCGAATATCGTCGGCCACTCGTTCGATGTTCTGCACCTCGTTGTGCAGGAAGTACACCTGCCCGCCGCGCTGGATTTCCCGGTAGATGGCTTCGCTGAGCAGGGGCTGGTCGTGCTCCCGCACGAAGGTCTTCACCGAGAGTCGGCGGGCCGGTGGCGTGGCGATGATGGACAGGTCACGGATGCTCGACATGGCCATGTTGAGCGTGCGCGGAATGGGTGTGGCAGTGAGCGCCAGTATGTCCACATTGGCCCGCAGGGCCTTGATGCGTTCTTTCTGCTGCACGCCGAAACGGTGTTCTTCGTCGACGATCAGCAGGCCCAGATCCTTGAACTTGATGCCTTTGGACAACAGCTTGTGGGTGGCGATCACGATATCCACCTGACCGCTTTCCAGCCCCTCGAGTACGCGGTCGGTTTCCTTGCCGGTGCGGAAACGCGACAGCACTTCCACACGCAGTGGCCAGTTGGCAAAGCGGTCGACAAAACTCTCGTGGTGTTGCTGGGCGAGCAGGGTGGTGGGCACCAGAATGGCGACCTGCTTGCCCGAATGCGCGGCGATAAAGGCGGCGCGCATCGCGACTTCGGTCTTGCCGAAACCGACATCCCCGCAGATCAGGCGATCCATCGGCTGCGCCTTGGTCATGTCCTGAACTACGGCATTGATGGCAATCTGCTGGTCTTCGGTTTCCTCGAACGGAAACTCGGCGGCAAAGCGGCGATAGTCTTCACCTACCGGCGGGAACGCATGTCCCTGCCGTGCTTCGCGTCGTGCATAGACATCCAGCAGTTCGGCGGCGGTATCGCGGATCTTCTCGGCGGCCTTGCGTCGGGTGTTGGCCCAGCGTTCGGTGCCCAATTTGTGCAGCGGTGCTTCGCTTTCTTCACCACCGGCATAACGGCTGATCAAATGCAGGCTGGTGACCGGAACATAGAGATTGGAGCCGTTGGCGTAATTGAGCTTGAGAAATTCGTTGGCCTGGCCGTCGACTTCCAGTGTCTCCAGCCCCTGATAGCGGCCCACCCCATGATCGAGATGCACCACCGGCTGGCCGGGCTTGATTTCCGCCAGATTGCGGATGGCCAGGTCGGCCTGATCATTGGTGGTGGCTTCCGAGCGCCGACGGGTAGCCGCCACGCGCTGCTCACCGAACAACTGCGTTTCACTGACCAGACGCAAGCCGGCGCCCGGATGCTCGATGCCCTGGCTGAGCGGCGCCACGGTAATGGCCAGACGCTGAGTGCCGGTGAGGAAGTCGTGCAGGCTGTCCAGTTGAGCTGGGCGGATGCCTGCATCGTTCAGCAGATCCAGCAGGCTTTCGCGCCGGCCGGGCGTTTCGGCACAGAACAGGACGCGGGCATCGGTGCTATCGAGCATGGCCTGCACAGCCTGCAGCGGCCGAGGCGCCCGGTGATCAATCGGGTAGGTCCGGGTTGCGGCGAAGGCGGAATTGATCGCGCCGCTGCCCTCAACCGGCTCGGCACTCAGTTGCACTTGCGGGAAGCGCTTGAGATGACCGAACAGTTCGTCGGCACGCAGGTAGATGCGGTGCGGCGGCAGCAGCGGCCGGGTTATGTCGTGGCGCCGGTTTTCATAGCGCTGGGCAACATCGGCCAGAAAATGCTCGGCTTCCTGTTGCAGGTCTCCCTGAAACACCAGCAGGGTGTTGTCGGGCAGGTAGTCGAAAAACGCATGCAACTGATCGAAGAACAGGTCCAGATAGAACTCGATGCCGGCCGGGGCCAGGCCATCGGAAATGTCCTGATACAGAGGGCATTGGCGCGGGTCAGCGTCGAATTCGGCGCGAAACGCCGCACGAAAATGCGCAATGCCTTCATCGGTCAGCGGAAATTCGCGCCCGGGTAGCAGTTCAAAGCGTTCTACCGGCTTTTTGGTGCGCTGGGTATCCGGGTCAAACAAACGGATGGATTCGATGTCGTCATCAAACAGCTCGATGCGCAGTGGTGCCTCCGAGCCCATCGGGAAGATATCCACCAGACCGCCGCGCAGCGTGTATTCGCCATGTTCGGTGACGGTGCTGGCATGCTGGTACCCGGCTTCCTGCAGCCGATGGCTGAAGGTCTTGATGTCCAGTGTGTCGCCGACGCTGAGACGCAGCGTCCAGCGCTGCACATACTCTTTCGGCACAAAGCGGTGCAGCAGGGTACTGAGGGTGGCGAATACCGGTGCGGGTCGTTTACCGGCCTGTTGCAGTTCGTACAGCGTGCTGAGGCGGTCAGAGATGATGTCCTGATGCGGTGAAAAAGTGTCGTAGGGCAGAATTTCCCAGTCCGGCAGCCAGCGACTGGCCGGCAGACCGCTGCCCATGAACAGGGCTGTTTCCTGTTGCAGGCGTTCCAGTTCGGTTGTGCTGCTGCCAATGACCACCACCTGACCTTCGTGCCGGCGCATCAGCGCCGCCACTGCCCACGCATCGGCCCCGGCCGGCAGATTACCCCAGCGCCGCTTGTCTCCGCTCTGACGCGGCAGTTCGGTAGGGGTCAGAGGCTGGGCGTCAGCCGGTGCAGTCTGCTGCTGTGAGGTCACTTGTACTCCTGAGGATATACTGTCACGCCGGTCTGGCCGGCGGCGGCGTATTGTAGCAGGCGAGGGCAGCACTGGCAGCACTGCTGTGCCGCTCAAATTCATTGATGCAACTCAGGAATAGCTGTCTGTCGCTAATTTAATAAGTTGTGGCGCGGGCCGAGAGTAGCAAATAAGCCTTATGACTATTATACTTACGCCGGATTTCAGGGGGTGTTCAGGATATGGCTCACGCAGCACGGTAGGTATCGGTTTGAGAGTCGGTAACGTGCTACCCGAAAGATCTGCTGCTGTCCTGATTGGTCATTGTCATTCTGCGCCTGCTCCGGGGTTTTTGCCCCACCGAAAGAAACAAATTTGTCCCGATGGTTTCCAGGGAAACGGTCGGGTTTATGCTTTGAAATCAGAAACGGGCAATACACTATGATCACTATAAAGAAAGGTTTGGACCTTCCGATTACTGGTGAGCCCGCCCAAACCCTGTCCGAGGGGAACTCCGTCAAGTCGGTTGCGCTGGTAGGTTACGACTACCACGGCATGAAGCCGACCATGCTGGTACGCGAGGGTGATCGCGTCAAGCTGGGTCAGCCTGTGTTTACCGACAAGAAGACCGAGGGAGTGACCTACACGGCACCGGGTGCAGGCGTGGTGAAGGCCATCAATCGGGGCAAGCGACGGGTATTTCAGTCGCTGGTTATCGAACTGGATGGTGATGAAGAGGAAACCTTCGACAAGGTCACCCCCAGCAAGCTGGGCAGCCTCGGTCGCAAGAGGATCGTGGACAATCTGGTCAAGAGCGGTGTCTGGACGGTGTTGCGCACGCGGCCGTTCAGCAAGGTGCCCTCTCCGGATGCCGAGCCTTCCGCCATTTTTGTCAATGCGATGGATACCAACCCGCTGGCGGCCGATCCCGCTGTAGTGATCGCGCAGGACAAGGAAGCCTTCAAGCAGGGTCTGACCATTCTGAGCAAGCTGACCGAGGGCCCGACCTGGGTCTGCAAGGCGCCGGGTGCCGACATCCCCACCGTGGATGGCATTCGCACCGAAGAGTTTGCCGGCCCCCATCCGGCCGGTAATTCCGGTACTCATATACACTTCCTTGAGCCGGTGCACCTGTCCAAGTTCGTGTGGACCGTCAACTACCAGGACGTGATTGCCATTGCCAAGCTGTTCACCACGGGTCGCATCAGCACGGATCGTGTGGTGGCGCTGGGTGGCCCCATGGCGGAGAAACCTCGCCTGGTCAAAACCCGCATTGGCGCCAATCTGTTTGACCTGTGCCAGGGCGAAGTGCCGGCCGGTGAAACCGTGCGCATGATTTCGGGTTCTGTCTGGGGTGGTCGCGCGCCGATCGATGAAGTGGCCTATCTGGGCCGTTATCATCTGCAGGTAAGCCTGCTGCGTGAAGGCACCGACCGGCCTATGTTCCATTATCTGCGCGCCGGTTTTGAACGCTTCTCGGTGCTGAATATCTATGTGTCCAAGCTGTTCAAGGGCAAGAAGTACGCCTTTGATACCTCTACTCAGGGGTCCGAGCGTGCCATGCTGCCGCTGGGGCAGTTCGAGAAGGTGATGCCGCTGGATATTCTGCCCACCCAACTGCTGCGCGCCATCGCCAGTGGTGATCTGGAACAGGCAGAAGAGCTGGGCGCACTCGAGCTGGACGAAGAAGACGTGGCACTGCTGTCCTACGTCTGTGCCGGCAAATACGAGTATGGGCCCCTGCTGCGGGACACCCTGACCATCATCGAGAAAGAGGGCTGACAGAATGGCATTACGCAAGATTCTTGACGATCTGGAGCCGCACTTTACCGAAGGTGGCCGCTACAAGAAGTGGTATTCGCTCTACGAAGCCATTGATACCTTTTTCTACCGCCCGGGCAGTGTAACCAGCACCACCGCGCATGTGCGTGACGGCATGGACCTGAAGCGCATCATGATCACCGTGTGGGTGTGTACCTTCCCGGCCATGTTCTTCGGTATGTGGAACATCGGTTATCAGGCCAATACGGCCATTGCCGGTGGGCTGGAGCTGACCGAGAACTGGCGGCATTTCTTTATTGCCCTGTTTGCCGGAAACGACCCCAGCAGCGTCTGGGACAACTTCTGGTATGGCTTCTGGCATTTTGTTCCCGTGTATGCCGTGACCTTCCTGGTGGGTGGTTTCTGGGAAGTGATGTTCGCCACCATCCGCAAGCACGAAGTCAATGAAGGGTTCTTTGTGACCTCTGTGCTGTTCGCCTTGATCGTTCCGCCGACGATTCCGCTGTGGCAGGTGGCCCTGGGTATCACCTTTGGCGTAGTCGTGGGCAAGGAAATCTTCGGTGGAACCGGCAAGAACTTCCTGAATCCGGCCCTTACCGGACGTGCCTTCCTCTACTTTGCCTATCCGGCCGCCATGTCGGGCGATGAGGTGTGGACCGCTGTGGACGGCTTCTCCGGTGCTACACCGCTGAGCCTGGCGCAGGACGGCGGTGTTGGCTACATGATCGAAAACGGCGTGGCCTGGAGCAGTGCATTCTTCGGTACCATTCAGGGCTCCATGGGTGAAACCTCGACCCTGCTGGTTTTGCTGGGCGGCATGGTGCTGTTGATCATGGGTATCGCCAACTGGCGAATAGTCGCCGGGGTGATGGTGGGGATGATACTGACCTCCACGATGTTCAATATGGTCGGTTCCGAAACCAATGCCCTGTTTGAAGTGCCCTGGTACTGGCATCTGGTATTGGGCGGGTTTGCCTTCGGCATGATGTTCATGGCAACCGATCCGATTTCAGCCTCCATGACCAATCTTGGCAAATGGTGGTTCGGTGGCCTGATCGGGGTGATGACGGTATTGATCCGTGTGGTCAACCCGGCCTTCCCGGAAGGCATCATGCTGGCCATCCTGTTCGCCAACATTTTCTCGCCGTTGATCGACTACTACGTGGTCAAGGGCAATATCAAGCGGAGGGCTGCTCGTGTCCAACAAGCGTGATAGAGATTCAGTTCAGAATATCATCATCGTTGCCTTTTCGGTCTGTCTGGTGTGCGCCATAGTGGTGTCTGCCGCGGCGGTAAGCCTGCGTCCACTGCAGCAGGAAAATGCCGAACTGGACCGCAAGTCCAACGTACTGCAGGCGGCCGGTATCTTTCAGACCGGAGTATCCATTGACGAGCAGTTCGAGGACATCGAAACCCGGGTTATCGAACTGGCTACCGGTGAGTTTGCCGATCATATCGACCCGGACACCTTCGACCAGCGTCGGGCGGCCCGTGATCCTTCCCAGTCGCAGGAGCTCCGCGGCCGTGAAGACATCGCCGGCATCAACCGCCTGGAAGACTACTCGCTGGTCTACCTGGTGCGCGATGACAACGATGACCTGGAAATCGTGATCCTGCCGGTTCGCGCCTATGGCCTCTGGTCCACCATGTATGGTTTCCTGGCCCTGGAAAGCGACCTCAACACGGTTGCCGGCCTGGGCTTCTATGACCATGCGGAGACGCCGGGCCTGGGTGGCGAGATCGACAACCGCAACTGGATTGCCCAGTGGCCTGGCCGCAAGATCTACAACGACGACGGCGAAGTGGCGCTGCGTGTGACGCGCGGCGGCGGAGTGGCGGAAGAACATCATGTCGATGGTCTGTCCGGTGCGACGCTGACCAGCCGGGGTGTCGATAACATGATTGAATTCTGGATGGGCGAGCGTGGCTTCAAGCCTTTCCTGGAAAATCTGCGCGGGGAGGAATCCTGATATGGCCTCACAAAGCAAAAAAGTCCTGATGGACCCGTTGTTCAACAACAACCCGATCGGCCTGCAGATTCTCGGTATCTGTTCCGCTCTGGCAGTAACCACCAACATGACAGTGTCCCTGGTCATGTGTCTGGCGGTTATCTTCGTGCTCTGTCTGTCGAATTTCTTTATTGCGGTAATTCGCAGCCAGATTCCGAGCAACATCCGGATCATCGTGCAGATGACCATCATTGCCTCGCTGGTTATCGTGGTGGATCAGATCCTCAAAGCCTACGCTTATGACATCTCGCAGCAGCTGTCGGTATTCGTCGGGTTGATCATCACCAACTGTATTGTACTGGGTCGCGCCGAGGCCTTTGCCATGCAGAACCCGCCGGGCATCGCCTTCATTGATGGTCTGGGCAATGCACTGGGCTATTCAGTGGTGCTGATGGTTGTGGCGTTCTTCCGCGAATTCTTCGGTGCGGGCTCACTGTTCGGTGTGCAGATTCTGGTGCCGGTCAGCGAAGGCGGATTCTACGAGCCCAACGGTCTCTTCCTGCTGCCGCCGAGCGCCTTCTTCATCATCGGCTTCATGATCTGGGCGCTGCGCGTCTGGAAGCCGGAGCAGATCGAAGAAGATGAATTCGAGATCCGGCCGAACGTCAACAAGGAGGCCTTCTGATGTTTGAAGAACTGCTTGGCTTGTTTATCACCGCCATCTTCGTCGAGAACATGGCGCTGGCCTTCTTCCTGGGGATGTGTACCTTCCTGGCGATCTCCAAGAAAGTGGATGCCGCTGTGGGTCTGGGTATCGCCGTTGTCGTAGTGCTTGGCGTCACGGTCCCGGTCAACAACCTGATTTATGCTTATATTCTGCAGGAAGGCGCGCTGTCGTGGATCAGTGAAGATCTTGCAGCCGTCGACCTCAGCTTTCTGGGCTATCTGAGCTATATCGGCGTTATTGCGGCGCTCGTGCAGATCATCGAGATGTTTCTCGACAAGTACATTCCCAAGCTCTACAACGCCTTGGGAGTGTTCCTGCCGCTGATCACCGTGAACTGCGCCATTCTGGGCGGCTCCCTGTTCATGGTGGAGCGGGACTACAACTTCTCGGAGTCCGTGGTGTATGGCCTCGGTGCCGGCATCGGCTGGGCGCTGGCGATTGCAGCACTGGCGGGTATCCGCGAGAAGCTGAAGTACAGCGATATTCCTCCCGGACTGCGCGGCCTTGGCATTACCTTTATTGCCACCGGTCTGATGTCACTGGGTTTCATGTCCTTTTCGGGCATTCAGCTGTAAGACAGGAGCAAGCTCATGATTTTGGAAATTGTATTGGGCGTCGTGTTCTTCATCGTCATCATTTTTGCCTTGGTGGGTGTGATAATCAGCGCACGTTCCAAGCTGGTGAACACCGGCGAAGTCACGATTGAAATCAACGACGATCCTGACAAGGCCATCAAGGCGGAAGCGGGCAGCAAGTTGCTGGGCACGCTGGCCAATCAGGGTATCTTCCTGAGTTCTGCCTGCGGCGGTGGCGGCACCTGCGCCCAGTGCAAGTGCCAGGTGTTCGAAGGGGGCGGTGCGCCGCTGCCGACAGAAACCTCGGCCTTCACCAAGGGTGAGCTGAAAGCCGGCTGGCGCCTGTCCTGCCAGGTGCCCGTGAAGCAGGACATGAAGATCGACGTACCTGCGGAGTTCTTCGGTGTTGAGCGCTGGGAGTGTGAAGTAGTCTCCAATCCCAATGTGGCGACCTTCATCAAGGAGCTGACGCTGAAGCTGCCGGAGGGCGAGAACGTTGACTTCCGCGCCGGTGGCTATGTACAGCTTGAGTGCCCGCCGCACCATGTGAAGTTCAAGGACTTCGATATCGAGAAGGAGTTCCAGGGTGACTGGGACAAGTTCGATGTCTGGCAGTACGAATCCAAGGTCGACGAAACCGTCACCCGGGCCTACTCGATGGCGAACTATCCGGAAGAGAAGGGTATTGTGAAGTTCAATATCCGGATAGCCACCCCGCCGCCGGGAACAGATCATCCGCCGGGTATCATGTCGTCTTTCGTGTTCAGCCTGAAGCCGGGTGACAAGATCACCGTGTTCGGGCCCTTTGGCGAGTTCTTCGCCAAGGATACGGATGCTGAAATGGTGTTCATTGGCGGTGGTGCCGGTATGGCGCCGATGCGTTCTCACATTTTTGACCAGCTGAAGCGCCTGAACTCCAAGCGCAAGATCACCTTCTGGTACGGGGCCCGCTCCTACCGTGAGGCCTTCTATGTGGAAGAGTTCGATAAACTGGCGGAAGAGAACGAGAATTTCGAGTGGCACCTGGCCCTCAGCGAGCCGCTGGAAGAAGACAACTGGACCGGCCATACCGGCTTCATCCACAACGTGCTGTACGAGCACTATCTGAAGGACCATGAGGCGCCGGAAGATGTCGAGTACTACATGTGTGGGCCGCCGATGATGAATGCGTCCTGTATCAAGATGCTGAAAGACATGGGCGTCGAGGACGAAAACATCGCGCTCGACGACTTTGGTGGCTGATGCAGATGACCAGGCCGTTACACAAGTTGTGGCTTATCAAGGGGTGCCTGTGGGCACTCCTTTTTGTTTCTGCCTGCAGCAGTGAACCGGGTGACGAGCCACTGCGCTTCGCCGGCGGCACCATGGGCACCGATTACACGGTTCAGGTATTCGCCCCCGAGAGCGAAAAGCTGACGCTGGAGGTGGGCATTCAGCGCACTTTGCGGCGTGTCGTGAGCAGTACCTCGGTTTATGAGCCGCGGTCTGATATCACCCGCTTCAATGAAGCCGAGCCGGGTGAATGGGTCGAGGTCAGTGAGGAGGTGGCAAAGATTGTCGCTGCCGGGTTGGAAGTGGCCGAGCGCACCGAGGGTGCCTTTGAGCCAACCATCCTGCCTCTGGTCAACCTCTGGGGCTTTGGCCCGCGAGGCCGCGCCGAGGAAATTCCGGAAGAAGACGAGCTGGAAGCCGCCATGGCGATGATCGGCTGGGAAGCCATCGAAGTCAGAATGGACCCGCCGGCGCTGCGCAAATCGGAGCCCAGAGAGATCGACCTGGGCGGTATTGCCAAAGGCTATGGTGCTGATGCAGTCGCTGCATATCTTAAAGATCAGGGTTACTCCCAGTTTCTGGTAGAATTGGGGGGTGACATGAGTATTCGCGGCGGCAAGCCCGATGGGTCACTCTGGCGCATTGCCATCGAAAAGCCGGATGAAGCTCAGCGTGGCATCTATCGGATTCTCGAACTGGAAGACGCCGACCTGGTCACCAGTGGCGATTATCGCAACTATTTTGAAGTGGATGGTGAGCGGTATTCGCACACCATCGACCCGCGCACAGGCTTCCCGGTGGATCATCGCCTGGCGTCAGTCTCGGTGATTGCCGAGAGCAGCCTGTTGGCCGATGCCTGGGCAACCGCCCTGATGGTATTGGGGCCAGAGCAGGCTCTGGAGACCGCAGAGCGCGAAGCGCTCTCGGTGCTGCTGATTGAACGGACCGACGATGGTTTTGTCGAACAGTCCACCGGAGAATTTACCCGCCTTCTGGCGGAGGAGAACGAGTGATGTTGACCGTATTTTTGCTGGTATTGACGCTGATGCTGCTGCTGGTAGCCGGCATGGCCATAGGGGTCATGTTCGGGCGCAAGCCGATCAGTGGCAGTTGTGGCGGTATTGCCAATACCGGAGTGTCCAAGGGCGCCTGTGACTTCTGTGGCGGCGACCCTAACAAGTGTGATGCGCCTGATGACGAGGGTGATCCGAAAGACAGCAAGACGGCTTTTTACGACGCCTCAAGGTAGGGGCGTCTGTAGGCGCGTGCCTTGGCCGCGCTCGGGGCGGTAGGCCCCCAACACAAGGCGGCTGCGCCGCCAAGCGGGGCTTACGCCCCTGGCCTACAAATTAGGCACTGTATCTGTAGGCTAATGGCGTGAGCCATGCCCCGGGGCCGAGAGGCCCATAAAACAAGGCGGCTGCGCCGCCGAGCGCAGATAAATCAGCGCCTACAGGTGTTGTGCCTCAATTGTAGGCGCGTGCCTTGGCCGCGCTTTTCGCAATAGTTTGGTTCAGGGAGTAACAATGGCAGAATTCAGCTACGACGTCGTGGTCATCGGCAGCGGCCCGGCAGGCGAAAGTGCCGCGATGAACGCTGCGAAGAGCGGTAAATCCGTTGCCATCATCGACCGGCGCCATGATGTAGGCGGCAACTGCACCCACCAGGGCACCATCCCCTCCAAGGCACTCCGTCATTCCGTCGATGCGCTGATGAAATACAACCGCAGCGCCATGTTTCGGGCGATTTCCGAACCCAGGCTGCTCGATTTTCCGACCGTCATGCAATCTGCACAGACCGTGGTCAACAAGCAGGTGACCATGCGCGCCCGTTTTTATGCGCGCAATCATGTTTCGGTCTATCAGGGCGATGCGTTCTTTCTCGATCAACACCGGGTAGAGCTGCGCGAAGGTGATAACGCCGGTGATGTGCTCAAGGGTGAGCATATTATCATTGCCACCGGCTCTCGCCCGTATCGGCCCCCCGAAGTCAATTTCAAGCATGCCCGTATCTTCGACAGTGACAAGGTGCTGACCATGACCGATACGCCCAAGCGTATGGTCATCTATGGTGCCGGTGTCATCGGCTGTGAATATGCCTCCATATTCAGCGGGCTGGGCGTCAAGGTCGACCTGGTGAATCCGGGCGCTCGACTGCTGGCATTCATGGATGATGAGATTTCCGACGCGCTGAGCTACCACATGCGCAACCATGGCGTGCTGATTCGCCACAACGAGACTTTCAAGAAGGTCGAGGGCAAGAAAGACCAGATCATCCTGACTCTGGAGAGCGGCAAGACGATCAAGGCCGACGCCTTCATGTGGGCGAATGGACGTGCCGGCAATACCGAAACACTCAATCTCGAGGCCATAGGCCTGCAGCCGAACGGGCGTGGACAACTCGAAGTCGACAAGACCTATCGCACCAAGGTGGAGAACATCTACGCGGTAGGGGACGTGATAGGCTGGCCAAGCCTCGCCAGTGCGGCATATGATCAGGGGCGTGGTGCCTCGAGCGCCGCCCTGGAAGACGGCCATTCACACTTCTTCAGTGATATCCCGACCGGGATCTATACCATCCCGGAAATCAGCTCTGTCGGTGAAAATGAACGTGAACTGACAGAGAAAAAGGTGCCCTATGAAGTGGGCAAGGCCTATTTCAAGGATACCGCCCGGGCGCAGATCACCGGTGAAGATGTCGGCATGCTGAAGATTCTGTTCCACAGCGAAACTCTCGAGTTGCTGGGCATTCACTGCTTTGGCGACCAGGCAGCAGAGATTCTGCACATCGGCCAGGCCATCATGGAGCAGCCCAACGGTGGCAACACGTTGGAGTACTTCGTCAATCACACCTTCAACTACCCGACTATGGCCGAAGCCTATCGGGTGGCTGCCTTGAACGGCCTCAACCGGCTGTAATAAGGGGCCTGCGGCCCCATCGCGCAACGGGGTGCGCTCCCACGGCACGGGTTTCC
>NZ_JAIUMC010000083.1 GCF_022565775.1 Natronospirillum sp. | reverse complement strand
CGACTACTTCTTTTTAAAGATTAAGTCCGCCTTTCCCGGAAAGGTGCGATGAACCTAAAAAAAGCCGCCCCGGGGGGCGGCCGTACTCGCACTCGTATCTTCATCGGACTAACACGGTTCTGTACGAAATCACGTTCAAACTTGCTGCTACTTTTTTTACGTCAATGGACTTCAGACAGATCACTCACCAGTGAATGTCGTGTTGCCTCAGGGATTTCGAAGGACTCCACGCGGTAATTGTCATGGTCAATGCCGGCCATAATAGCAGCGCCACTGCGTGCTGCGCTAACCATGTCCGCACTGAGCTCAAAGCGCATGAAATGGACGCTGGATGTCTTTTCGTCGGTCGAGCGCTCCAGGTCTTCGTTGCAGATCGGGTGCACCTTGGCATAGCCTTCGACTTGCAACCAGACCGTGTCTTCGATGCCAATCAGTCGTGCCAGTTGACGCTTGCGCTCATCGACATCGTGATACTCGATCATCATGGTGGCTTTCCAGTTGCTGCCGTCCGGGATCAGCGGATTGTAGGCGTCCAGTTCATCCTGAATGCCTTCGGCATCGAACACCTTCTCGATGCGCAGCATCTCCTGAACCTGATAGCGGATGGTCTTTTCGTCCTCGAACAGCAGGCGCACATGCTCGCCAAGATTCAGTTGCCGGTCTTTCTTGTGTGCCATGACCTCCGTTCGGAAATCATTGCGCCGGTTGGAATATTCTTCCAGTGACCAGAGTGATTCGCGGGTCAGTTTTGTCATCGTTCAACTCTCCTCAATCCAGTCCATAAGCCATGCGCAGCAGCGTCATCGGATGCTCGGCTTCGCGCACGCTCTCGGCCAGGTGGCCAATGTGCTCGGCAGCCATCGGGCAGTCGCTGACAAAGTGCGGCGCCTTCTGCTGATCCACCTTGCGCACCACGGGGCGGGCGATTTTCACCGAGTTCTTTCGTGTCTCTTCGCGCACGGCGTAGGTGCCATCATGGCCCGAGCAGCGCTCGATGTGCGCCACCTTGGTGTCCGGCACCAGTTGCAATACATCACGGGTTTTCATACCGATGTTCTGCACGCGCAGGTGACAGGCCACCTGGTAGCTTATATCGCCGAGCGAGGTCTTGAAATCGGTGTCGAGTTCACCGCCCTTGTGACGCAGCCACAGGTACTCGAACGGGTCAAAGAAAGCCTTCTGAACCTTCCTGACTTGTTCGTCGTCGGGGAACATCAGCGGCAGCTCCTGTTTGAACATCAGCACGCAGGACGGCACCGGGCCGATCAGGTCATAACCCTGATCCACCAGGTCGGCCAGCATCGGAATGTTGCCTTCCTTGAGTTTTTGCACCGTTTCAAGATCACCCATTTCCATCTTGGGCATGCCACAGCAGTTTTCGCGCGGCGTCAGTTCGAGCTGAATGCCGTTATGCTGGAAGACCTTGAAGAAGTCATCACCCAGGTGCGGGCTGTTGAAATTGCCGTAACAGGTCGCAAACAACGCTACCTTGCCCGTAGTCCCGTTGACCGCCTTGGGTTCAAGGTTTTTCACCATGCCCTTGGTCCGCTTGCGCAGCGTCTTGCTGTGATACTGTGGCAGCGGTGCTTCATGGTGAATATGGAACGTCTTCTCCAGCGCCTTGCGGAACAGGCCGTTCTTGTTCATCGCATTTACAGTGACATCGACCACTGGAATGGACGCCATCTTGCCGACCGCGTCCGTGCTGGTGATCATGCGATCGCGCAGAGAGGCGCCCTGGTTCTTGAACTTGACGGCCTTGGTACGCAGCATCAGGTGCGGGAAGTCCACTGCCCATTCATGAGGCGGCACATAGGGGCACTTGGTCATGTAGCACATATCGCACAGGTAGCACTCATCGGCCACCTTGACGTAATCCTCCTTGGCGACACCATCCACTTCCAAAGTCTCGGACTCGTCGACAAGGTCAAACAGGGTAGGGAAGGATTCACAGAGACTGACGCAGCGACGGCAGCCGTGGCAGATATCATAGACGCGCTCCAATTCTTTGTTGAGCGCATCCTGATCGTAGAATTCGGGGTTCTGCCAGTCGATCGTATGCCGTGTGGGCGCCTCCAGGCTGCCTTCACGGGTAGTTTGCGTCGTCATGCTACTTACCTTCGAAGCTGATTATTCTTCTGTACTGAAAAGAGATGAAGTAGGTGGTCGTTACAGCATGCCGTTCCGCGCGCCTGCAGACAGGAGTCACAGCGCAAAAGTTGTTCTGCAAGACACCCACTAACAGAACCGGGGCCTGAGCCCCGGTTTTGCAGTCACCAATCCGGATCAGGCGTCCAGATTGTCCAGTGCCTTCTGGAAACGGTTGGCGTGGCTGCGCTCAGCCTTGGCCAGAGTTTCGAACCAGTCAGCGATTTCATCGAAGCCTTCATCGCGAGCGGTTTTGGCCATCCCCGGATACATATCAGTGTATTCGTGGGTTTCGCCTGCAACAGCGGCCTTCAGGTTGTCACCGGTTTCACCGATGGGCAGACCGGTTGCCGGATCGCCCACTTCTTCCAGGTATTCCAGGTGTCCGTGCGCATGGCCGGTTTCACCTTCCGCCGTGGAGCGGAAAACAGCGGCTACATCGTTGTACCCTTCGATGTCTGCCTTGGATGCGAAATACAGGTAGCGGCGGTTGGCCTGTGATTCGCCGGAGAAGGCGTCTTTCAGGTTTTGCTCGGTCTTGGATCCTTTAAGTGACATAGTGCACCTCTTGTCGTTGGAATTAGACTGTCGTGATCATGAATGATTTTACCGTATCTGAGCCACTTTTCCTGCCATGGCTTCCAGACTGGAGTCTTGTCGTGATTCCAGTACTCGACGGTCTTCCCAGTCGAGTTACACGATAGTCGTCAAGTCCTGCTCTGTACAATAGAATTTATTAAATGAATTGATCGGTTTTGGTGATGACATAGTTTTGCGTGTGTCTGCTGCACCGGCCACCCGCTGTCCCAGAGTCCATGCCTTGCGCGGAGGCTGCAGGCTATCGGCGTCTCAGTTGACCGCCGGCTCCAAGTGATTCAGGTCTACAGAAAGGCGCCACAGGGGCTGGCCGCTGGCGTGATATTTCCTCTCAAAAGGCGTCAGACCTTCCGGTGCATCCAGTTGGCTGACTTCAGCGGCAACACCATAGTGAGCCAGCGCCAACGCCATTTCCTGCACATAGATCGGCCAGTTGCTGCGGCATTCCAGGTGACCGCCCAATTGCATGATGGCGGGAAAAACCGGATGGGCTGGCCAGCGCTGCTTCAACTGCTGACGGCGCGGATAGGGGTTGGGGTAAAGCAGATAGTGTTGTTTGGGCTGCCAGCGGGCGGCCGCGGCCAGACGCCAGAAGTCGACCAGATCAGCACGCAGAAGCATAGCGTTGTCAGGTACTGAATGCTTCCGACTGAGGCGATGCTCGGAACGATCAACACCCAGCACACTGCAATCGGGAAACCGTTCGGCCAGCCTGCAGGTACTGTCGCCGGTACCGCAACCGGCGTCCAGAATCCAGGGGCCGGGTCTGGCGTTCAGCCAGTCGGCAGCCTGTGCAAAAGCGACACGGTTGAACGAGGCAATGGGCTTGCGGAACTCGGTCCCCGCCCGGAACCGCACCACGGTCGCAACCAGGTCTTCATGCGGCCCGGACTGGTTACTGCTGACCGGGCGCGAATTGCCATGGCTCATGAATCCGCTGAATCTCCAGACAGGCTTATGTCTTCTTCCTCAGGCCGTGGTCGCTCGACATGTGCGGGCAGTTCCTCTCTGGCATTGCCCAGCATGATGGCAATCCAGCGGGTAGACTGGTTTTCTTCCAGCGCTATTTTGACGATCATGGTCAGCGGGATGGAGAGGAACATGCCTACCGGTCCAAACAGCCAGCCCCAGGTGATCAAGGATAGAAAGACCACCAGAGGTGACAGGCCGAGACCGCTGCCCATAAGCCGGGGTTCGATCAGCGTGCCGAGCACAACATTGACAGCCAGGAAGCCCAAGGCCACCAGTGCGGCGTCGGCGAAGCCCAACTGCACAATGGCCAGCAATACGGCCGGAATGGCCGCCAGAATGGAGCCCACATTGGGTATGAAGTTCATAAGAAAGGCGATCAGGCCCCAGAGTACAGCGAAGTCCACCCCGAGAAACCAGAGCCAAAGCGTAATGACGGTGCCGGTAACCAGGCTGATGGACGTCTTGATCACCAGGTACTTGTTGACCTGGCGGATAAACCCCGAGGTGTTGGCCATCGACCGCTCTGCATTGGGCAGTGCCTTGCGCAACTTTTCCGGCAGACCTGCCTGCTCCAGCAGGATAAAAAGCACAATAAACACCACCAGGAAGGTGCTGGTCAGCACATTACCCAGACCACTCAGGGTGCGACCAAACAGGTCCATGGCCTGACCGGGGTTGAACTGTTCCACGAGTGCGTCCCGCTCGACCGGAATGCCGAACTGCTCCAGATGGGGCAGGATGTCGAACATCGAGTCTTCCAGCCTTTCCTGATAGTCCGGCAGTCGGTCCATAAGCGTATCAATTGAACTGATCACTATAATGGTCAGAATACTGCCCAGACCGACAATGATGGCGATGATGGTCAGCACCGCCAAAATGGGCGGCACCTTGTGCCGGATCAGCCAGCGCATGGGCGGAATACTGATGATGCTGATGAACAACGCCAGCATGATGGGTATAACAATGGCCTCGGCCGACTTCAGGCCAGCGATGATGACGATGACGCTGGCCATACCCAGCAGCCAGCGCAGGCCGTGATTGTCGTGCAGTGGTGTATCGGACATGTGCGGGCGTCCTTGTTCGCCGGGGGACAAAACGGGCTGTCATTATCAACGCTGCACCGAAATGCTGCAACTGACCTGACAGGTGACGAAAGGACAAGCGTGTTGTAGTCTTTTCGCGTGCCCATACAGATAGGGCTGAATCAACGTGTGGCCAGGGGGCGCCAGTCTTGTCTTACCAGTTTCAACTTCCGCTCAAAGTCCGGGACTATGAATGCGATCTGCAGGGCATCGTCAACAATGCTGTCTACCAGCAGTACCTGGAGCACGCGCGCCATGAGTTTCTGCTCAGCCGAGGGCTCGACTTCGCGGCCCTGACAGCGCGAGGCATACATCTGGTGGTCGTGCGTGCCGAACTGAACTACAAACGCTCGCTGCGCCCCGGAGATGATTTCCATGTGGGGCTCAATACGGCAAAAAACGGTCGGTTGCGCTTCGATTTTCTGCAGGACATAGTGCGCGCCGACGGCACCTTGATGCTGCAGGCACGAATCACTGCCGCCGGTCTGAACGAACGCGGGCGACCGTTCCCGCCCGGCGATTTGCTGGCGGAACTGCTGACCTGAAGGGTCGGCCAGCGGCTATTGTTCTTCGAGCGCTCGCACCTGGTCGCGCAACTCGCCGATCTGCGACTGGATATTCGACAGCCGCTGGATGGTGTCGGTGCGGGCGATATCTATGGCATCAACTCGACTGATCAGGTCTTCGAACCCTTCGCCCACGCCGCCTTCTTCAAGCAGGTTAATGCGACTGCGCAACTGGCTGACTGTATCGCTCAGTGATGAGCGGGTATCGGCTTCCTGTTCCAGTTGCTGGGCCAGGGTCGTCAGGTCACCGTCGAGCTGGTTGAGTTGCTGGCTCATGTCGGTGCTCAGTTCCATGGCACCCTCGACGCGCACACTGACGATGTCCAGGCGGGCAATCACCTCGTCTTCGCGCTCCTGCAGGGACTCAACTGCGGCTACAAGGTCACTTTGCGCCGACAGCAAGGACTGCACATCGTCCTGCAGGGCCCTGCGACTGGCGACTTCATCCTCCAGTTCGTCGAAGACCTGGTCCAGTTGAGCCGTCATGGTATTCAACTGGCTTTCCAGCGTGTCGAAGCGCTCTGGCAGCCCGCTAAGACCTGACAGCTGCTCCCGGTTTTCCTGAATCCAATCCCGGTTGCGACCATCAGCTACATCCCACAGGCGGCGGATTTCACTGGTGATATTGTTGAAGTTGGACTGGATAGCGCTTTCATTCAGGGTCAGGCTTTCATCGGTCGCCGACAGCTGGTTCTCGAGCTCGGACAGTCTCGCCTCAGCGTCTTCACTGGCTGCTTCGGCCTGCTCCAGTTTGCCCTGTGCCTCGAGAAATTCATAACCCAGATACCCAAGGCCACTGGCCAGTATCAGCACGATGCAATAGAGTGGCCAGACGGATGGCCCTTTGGGGGCACCGCCGTTTGTTCCATTCCCGCCGGGAGGCGTACCCGCAGACTTGCCGCGGCGCCGGACAATTTCATCCCGGTCCGGAACCATGCGAGGCAAGTCGCTCAGGTCATTGGATTTTTTCTGGGTCATGGCTCTACCACATCAGATAAACCTGATCGGCCATTATACGTCCAGTTTGCGGGGGAACAACCGCTGCCAGAGGATTCGTAAAGGATGTTTGTACAGTCCGCTCTGTCAGGCACAAAAAAGGCGCCATCGGGCGCCCTTCTGAGTATGCCTTGCGACCTGTTCAGGTCTGCGGCAACTTACTTGGCAAAGTTCTCTGCCGCAAATTCCCAGTTGACCAGTTTCCAGAAGGCTTCCAGGTACTTGGGCCGGGCATTGCGATAGTCGATATAGTAGGCGTGTTCCCACAGGTCAACGGTAAGTAGCGGCGTCATGCCGGACTCGGTCAGCGGTGTGCCGGCATTGCTGGTGTTGACGATGTCCAGTGAACCATCGGCCAGTTTGACCAGCCAGGTCCAGCTCGAACCGAAGTTGTTGACGGCCTTGTTATCGAATTCTTCACGGAACTTCTCGAAAGAACCCCATTTGGAATTGATGGCGTCAGCCAGCGCACCAGTGGGAGCACCGCCGCCATTGGGGCTGAGGCAGTGCCAGTAGAAGGTGTGGTTCCAGATCTGGGCCGAGTTGTTGAACACCGGCCCCGAGGAAGACTTGATGACTTCTTCCAGTGATTTCCCTTCGAATTCTGTACCCGGCACCAGACCGTTCAGCTTGGTCACATAGGTGGCGTGGTGTTTTCCGTGATGGTATTCCAGCGTCTCGGCTGAAATGTGAGGTTCCAGAGCGTCTTTGGCGTATGGAAGCTCAGGTAATTCAAATGCCATGTCGAAATCCCTCGATTGTCGTGATGAATGAAGCATCAGGGCCCACCCTGACGCGTCGCTGCCAGCTAAGGTGGGGTCGATTATAGCGAAACCCAAGGGGGTTACCAAATTACTTGAGTGAATTACTGGGTTTTTCACGTGGCGGAAGCCGGGTGAAAGTGGCCGCTCAGACCGCTCGTGTTACCATGATATCGAGCTTGCCGAGGATACGCAGCAGGGCTGCGGGATTCTCGCAGTGGCGCAGTTGCTCTTCGGCATAGGGCATGATGTCGCAGCGCTCCGGCAATGGGGCCTGGCGGTCGAGTACGGCCTCCAGACGGCCAATAAAGACATATTGCAACCACTGCTCCAGGCGCAGCGTATCCACGCAAAAGGGCTCACTGCTGCTCAGGCTGTCTGCCGGCGGTGGCTGCTCACTCCAGCACCCCTGGCGACGCATCTCTGTGCGCAGGTCCTCCAGCAGCAAGCGGATATAGTCTCGCTCCGGGGTCACTCAGTCGCCTTTTGATAGAAAATACTGCTGCGATTACCGGTGCGGCAAAAGGCCAGAATCCTGCTGTCTCCCTGCAGCAACTTCTGCAGGCGGGCCACGTCATCAGGACGGGTCTCAGGCCCGTTCATCGGACAGTGCAGGAATTCCAGGCCAGCTTCCGCGCACGCCTGGCGGATGCTGTCTGCTGTGGGCTGACCCTGTTCCTCGCCGTCCGGCCGGTTGCAGATGACAATGCCAAAACCGTCGGTCTTGATGGTTGCGACATCCTGTGGGTTGATCTGCGGCGCAATCGCATAGTGTGGACTCAGTGCCTGATATTTCATGATCCCCTCCTGGTATCTCTAGATTAGTGAAAGTCGCGGCTCTGCGCCACGGTTTAGGGCTCAACTATTCGAAAACCACGGTCTTGTTGCCGTGCACCAGAACCCGGTCTTCAAGGTGCCAGCGCAACCCGCGGGCCAGCACGGCGCGCTCCACATCCTTGCCTCGGCGTACCATCTCGGCGACCTCGTCCCGATGACTGACACGGGTCACGTCCTGGTCGATGATCGGTCCGGCATCCAGGTCTTCTGTTACATAGTGGCAGGTGGCACCAATCAGTTTGACCCCGCGTTCAAAGGCTTGGTGATAGGGTTTGGCACCAATAAAGGATGGCAGAAAACTGTGGTGGATGTTGATGATGCGCAGCGGCCAGCGGGCGCAGAGGTCGGCGGGGAGAATTTGCATGTAGCGGGCAAGAACCAGCGTGTCGGCCTTAACCTCTTTGGCCAGGGCTTCCACTTCGGCAAAGTGGCCCGCCTTGTCATCGGGGTCGACCGGTACATGATGAAAGGGGATGCCATGCCATTCCACCAGGCCACGCAGGTGGTCGTGATTGGCAATGACGCACGGAATGTCACAGTCCAGGTCGCCGGAATGCCAGCGGTTCAACAGGTCGGCCAGACAGTGGTTGTCCTTCGAGGCGAGTATCACGACACGCCGCCGAGCTCTTGAGTCATGCACATCCCAGGACATCTCGAGGTCTCTGGCGATGGGTGCAAAGGCCTGGCGAAAGGTATCGATATCGAAGGGCAGGGAGTCTGCCTTGATCTCGTTACGCAGGAAAAACCAGCCTTCCCGAATATCGGCATGCTGATTGGCTTCAATGATGGTGCCATTATACTGCGCGAGAAAATTGCTCACTCGGGCTACAATACCGACCCGATCCGGGCAGGCCAGGGTCAATCGGAATACATGTTCCATGGATAGGGTCCTGCTGGACGACAGATTGGAAATCAGAATGCTATTCAACCAGAGGCGTATGATATATCATGCGTCCCCGATTTATAAGGGACGGGCTGCGGAAGGCCTGTCCAGACCGTAGGAAGGTGACTATGCTGACTGAAGAAGAGCTGATTGCGGCACCGGAAGAAGAGTACATGAACGAAGAACAGGTTGAGTTCTTCCGCCATCTGCTCACTGAAATGGCCGATGATATTCGCCAGCATATTGATTCGGCGCGCAAAGAGCTGCAGACCATGCAGTATGAAGCCGATGAACTGGACAAGGCTGCGCTGGAAGAAGAGCGCCGCCTGCAGTTGCGCTTTCTTGACCGGCAGAGCAAGCTTTTGCCGAAAATTGGTGAAGCCATCAAGCGCCTGGACTCAGGTGAATTCGGCTACTGCGAAGTGACCGGTGAACCCATCGGTATACGCCGTTTGCTGGCCCGCCCGACAGCGACCCTGTGTGCCGAAGAAAAAATGCGCCAGGAGCGCAAAGAGCAGAATTACCGCGACGATTGAACAGTCTTCGTTGCTTGCCGCCCGCATGCCGCGGGCGGCAATCCGCTGCCTGTTCAGGTGATCCTGTTGCCCACAACTCCCGCCGATACCCTCTGTTCCTCACTCCTTGATGCCCGTCCAGACTTGGCAGGCTAATTGCTCCAGCAAGGTGTAACAACACCCGGAGCTTTTCAGACATGCAAGTTGGTGCCAGTCATTACGCGCAGAATCAGAACATGGGCAACCACCTGCAGGCGGCACAGCAGAGTGCAGAGGCCTCGGCTGTTGCAGGCGCCGAGGTCAAACCGGGGGAGTGGAACGAGGATGCCGTCTTCTGGAGTGATCGCCTGTATGATCTGCATGCGCTTGCCAGAGACGTGCAGGTAGAGGATGTCGGATTCTCCGAGCTCAGCCAGTTGCGGCAGGCGCTTTATGAGCGGGGATGGATTTCGCCCTCACAAGCTACGGCGCTGACCGAAGTGAGCCAGAAACTGTCAGATCGGCTGCGCTATGATGCCGGAGACGTTATCAGTTCAGCGGTTGAGGAGGCGGGCAATGGTCAGGTCGGACGCTTGCTGCAGCCGATATTGACCATGGTGGAAAATGTCAGGGCCGTGCAAGTGATGCAGGCCCGCTGAAAATCTGTCTGATCAGGTCAGGACACGCTCTACTTCGCGAACCAGATCCTTGTCGGTCACCGGTTTGGTCAGGTAGCCGACTGCACCCTGACGCTTGCCCCACATCCGGTCTGTCTCCTGGTCTTTGGTGGTGACCATGACCACCGGGATATGTGAGGTTTCCGCATCGCTGGTAAGGCGCCGAGTTGCTTGAAAGCCGTTCATCTCCGGCATCACTATGTCCATCAGGATGACGTCAGGTTGATCTGCCCGCGCCTTGCCAATGGCTTCGTTACCGTCAGCCGCCGCAATCACCGAGTGACCTGCGTTTTCCAGAGCCTTGCGAAAGGCTGCCAGCGTGCTGGGTGAATCTTCTACCACCAATACACGAGCCATGGATATACCCTTTTATTCATGTCGACCGCTGCATTTTAGCAAAGCACCTGTACCTGCCACCACCGCTAATCGGGCTTCTTACAGACTATCGTTCACACCAAGACACAAATGTGTCGAAAAAATCACACTATTTTTCGAATTAGAACACTGTTACACCAATGTTTTTACAGTGGTCAGTGTAATATAGTCTGTATCATGATGTTCCCACTGAGTCATTCCCTGATAAGCGGAAGATAACAATATGAACCAATCTGGTCCGGAAAGGCGTCGCGCAAGGATCTCGCGGCAGCAGATTCTGGATACCGCCTCCCACTTGCTGCAGGAACATGGAGCCCGGGGTGTATCCATACGTAAGATCGCGAGCCTGATTCCATGCGCGCCTCCTTCTATCTATTACTACTTTACCAACAAGGAAGACATCCTGGATGCGTTGGTGGAGGTGCCTTTGGGGCAGCTCATTGAAACACTCGACGCGGCGCGCCTGGAAAACCAGGGGCCGCAGAAGATACTGATGGCGTATGCGAGTTTCTGGCTGGCGCATCGCAGCCAGATGTCATTGCTTTTTTTCCCCGGTCACTGGGGGCAGCAATCCATTTTCCGCCATCCCAGATATCGACAGGTTGAAGCGGTAATAGAGCAAGCACTGGACGGTGACGCTCTGCGTGCCGAAGGGTATCTGGGCCTGGTCAACGGTCTGTTGTTCAAAATCCAGAATTCGGACGTGTCAGCTGACCGTGCTTTGCTGATGGTCGATCAGACCCTTAAGCGAGTTCTCTAAACGAGGACTGTCAGCGTCCGGTCAGACGCATGACAGTCACCGGTCTTCGGTGACTTCCGAGGGTGGGTGCAGTTGCCGGCCCCCGGAACGTCGTCTTGCAGAGACCGACTCGGGAGGGAGCGCCGGCGCTTCCATTCCCATTGCTTCCCGAATGACCTCTCTGCTGCGCTCTGCGAGCACTCGGCGCTGATCACCAATGTCGGTAATGGGCTCGGGCGCGAACAGAGTGATATCCAGTCGTTTTTCTCCCAGTACCTGCCAGAGGTTGGCCAGCAAAGATTGCTTGTCGAGATAGGGGACAGTCGGGTGCGGTTGGGTCTCGCTTTCATAGCGGATGGCGAGGGGAACGACCGGCTGCTCCAGGTCAATAGCGGCGGCAAAAAGGCGCGGATGAAAGCGGCGCAGAAAGTGGCCCGCACCGGTCGTGCCCTCGGGGAAGAACAGGACCCCATGACCTTCCTGTATGCGCTCTGACATGGCGCGTACCAGTTGCCCGGACTCATTGGCCCCCCGGCGCAGGAACAAGGTGCCTGATTCGCGGGCAAGAAACCCGATGACCGGCCAGCGAGCCACCTCTGACTTGGATACAAAATGCACCGGTGCACGGCTGCCGATAACGACAATATCAAGCCAGGAAATGTGATTGCTGATCCACATGCCCGGGCGCTGGCTGATATTTCCTTCTACCCGCACACGCGCGCCAAGCGCTCCGAGAATGCGGCGAAACCACCAGCCGGCAACAACCAGCACGGTATCCATACTGGTCAGCCGCAGGCGGCGCGGCACCCACAGAACCAGGGTGATCAACACGCCCAGTATGATCAACAGTAACAGGTGGATAAAGCGCACCAGTTTTCTCAATTTGATCATGCAGCTCAAGGTCCTTTCACAAATGAAACGGTTTGATGTCCCGAATGGCTGATTCGGTATTGGCCAATCGGGACACGAGTATACCTGAAAGAGCACCGGCCTGTGTTGAGGTAAGGTGAAATGTATCAGTCCGGCATGACATCAATGGCCAGCTTGATCGCAAAGGCTTTAAGATCGGAACGGACACCAACGCCGTAAACACATGCAGACATGCCGTCGGGACATGATCGGCGGTGAAACCATCAGGATCAACCAGTCAAAGGGCAAGGGCGTGACCGCAGAATCAGCAGAGATTGACCAGGAGACCGCGTGGCGCATGATGCTGGGCATCGTCAACGGCCAGAGGGATACGCGCCTGAAGCGGTTTGCCGATGACGCTTGGCAGCTGCCTGAGCAGATGACCGAGCAGGCTATGCATCTTTTTGAACGCTACCTGCCCCTGTGTCAGCCACCGGGTACCCCCTGGGTGATTGGCCAACTGGGACAAAGTCTTGACGGGCGTATCGCGACCGATAGCGGTGAATCACGCTATATCAATGATCCGGAGGGTATTGAGCATCTGCACCGTCTGCGCGCTTTGGTAGACGCCGTCATCATTGGCAGTGGCACGGCGGCAGCAGACGACCCGCAACTGACAGTGCGCGCTGTGCCCGGTGACAATCCGGTGCGCGTGGTACTGGACCGAGAGCGGAAACTGCCTAACTCCCTCGGTCTGTTCAGCGACGATGCGGCACCGACTGTGCGCGTGGTGCGCACCTCGGGGCTTGCAGAGCCCCCGAGCGAGCAGGTCAAGGAGCTTGTCATCGCGCCTTCCGAGGCCGGGGCCTGCCCCATTCGGGCTCTGGTTGGGGCATTGCAGGCTCGAGGGTTGAGTCGTGTGCTGGTGGAAGGCGGCGGCCTGACCGTATCGCGCTTTCTCGAGGCCGGCCAACTCAATAGACTGCACCTTATCGTGGCGCCGGTGATTCTGGGCTCGGGTTTACCGGCGTTTACCATGAGTCCGCTGGATCAGCTTGATGATGCCTTGCGCCCGGATTTCAGGCGCTTCGAACTGGGTCGTGACACCTTGTTTGATCTGATTCTGGAGTGATACAGCGCATCCCGCAGCAGCGTGAACAGCCCGGGCAGGCTGGACAGCAATACCATCAGGCCATACAGCACGGATATCGCAACGCCTTCTTCCGCCGGCAGGCCAACCAGCGGCCAGAGCACAGCGGCCAGACTCTCCCTGACGCCCCAGCCGGATACCGTCAAGGGCACCAGCATGCCCAGCAGCACCAGGGGTATCAGCGGCAACAGAATCCAGATCGAAGTGTCTATACCGAGTGCTCGCGCGGCAAGAATGAACAGCAGCAGATAGCTGCCGATCACGGCGCAGGAAGACACCAGTTGCCAGGCACAGACCGGCCAGCGCAGCAGGGCCCGCCAGGCCTCCTCGTGCATTACTTTGGCCAGAGCCACCAGCGACTGCGGCCAGGGCAGATGGCGGGTGGCGCGCAACAGGATCATCAGCGCCGCCAGCAGGACCAGCCCAGAGAGGATTTGCCAGCCGGCCGCAGTCCAGGCGAGTCGCAGCAGGTCCTGACCGACAGACGTCAGCAGCAGCAGACCGATCAACACGGGCACCAGAACCAATTGGCCTGACAGACGCTCCAGCATCACGGCGCGCACGGCCACGCCATAGCGGCGCTCCTGCTCTCCCTGGCTGAGCCTTGCGCCGTGACGGACACCGCGCGCCACATCGCCGAGCACGCCCCCGGGCATGACCTGATTGACCAGTGTAGACAGAAAATAGTCGGCGACGGCGCGTTTGCCCGACAATGTCAGGTTCAACTGCCGAGCCGTGTATCGCCATCGCCAGGCCGACAGCACTACCTGTGACAGACCGGCCATCAGAGCGAGCGCAAGCCAGCCAGGATGCAGTTGGCGAAACTGATCGAGCAG
>NZ_JAIUMC010000082.1 GCF_022565775.1 Natronospirillum sp. | reverse complement strand
CGGCAATCATGCGCAGGGTGGTGGTCTTGCCGCAGCCGCTGGGGCCCAGCAAGGCGAGAATTTCACCCTGGTACAGATCCAGGCTCAGATCACTGACAGCATTCGGGTCTGCCTGGCGATAGCGCTTGCTCAGATGCTGCAGGCGCAGCAAAGGCGTTGAGTCGACATCGTGTTGCATGGGTCCTCGCTTGCTGTCGTCAGTCATGCTGCCGGCACGACCCTGTGCCTGCGGCTCACGGTCCTGCTTCGGGAATGAATTCATCGTTTGCCCTCATTGCTCAGCATCAGAGCCACCGTCAGGCTGGAAAATACCACAATCGCCGCCGCAAACGGGGCTGCTTCCGCGTACATGCCTTCGCTGGTGCGGGTGAATACCGTGACCGCCAGCGTGTCGTAGCCCGTTGGGGCAAGCATGAAGGTGATCGGCAGTTCCTTCATCAGAAAGACGAATACCAGCACCACACCGGTAACCACACCGCGCCGCAGGCGCGGCATGACCACGCGGACAAAGGTGGACAGGGGGCTGTGGCCGAGAGACTGAGCGGACTCTTCAAGATTGGGTCGGGTCTGCAGCAGCGACGAGCGGATCGGGCCGATGGCCAGCGCCAGCGTCGCCATGATCCAACCCAGTATCAACAGGGGCAGCGTCTGATACAGGAACTGGGCACTGTGCAGGGCAAAAAACACCAGGGCCAGGCCGAGCGTCAGCGGCGGTATCGAGTAGCCGATATAGGCCGCTCGTTCCACGGCCGCCGAGAGTCGGGATGGGTAGCGCACCGACAGATAAGCCACCGGAATGGCCAGCAGTGCTGCGATCACTGCGGCTGGTATGGCAGCAGAGGCGGACTTGAGGAAGGTGACCGGTACATCCATGAAGAAGCTGATGTCGGGTGGGGACAGCAGCAACCAATAGGTCAGGATCGTCGCGGGCAAACCCAGAGAGACCAGTGCAACGGCAATGACAAACAACCAGGCGGGAATGGCCCAAAGCCCCAGGCGGAACAGCGGCGCCTGTCTTGCCGCGCCTGAGCCGGTGCGGGCGTACTTTTTCTTGTGCACTACCAAGGCCTCGATGGCGACAAAGCAGAGTGCCAGGGAGAGCAGCATCAGTGACAGCCAGGCCGCATAGATGCGATCGGTGGCGCCGGAGTATTGCGTGTAGATGGCATAACTGAAAACTTCATAGCGCATCAGCGCGATGGCACCGAAATCACCCAGGGTGTACAGCAGTATAACCAGCCAGCCGGCCAGCAGGGCGGGCAACAGGTGCGGCAGCGTGACGCTGCGCAAAATCTGCCAACGGGAATAGCCCAGGCTGGCAGCACTCTCTTCAAGGTTGGCGTCCAGCCCATACAGTGCGGCACGCAGATTCAGGAACAGATAAGGAAACGTGTACAGAGCCAGCGCTATGGTCGCACCCCAGTAGCCCTGAATACGGGGCAGGCGAATATCAAACCATTGGGCCGAGACACCATGAAAGCCCCCGACACTCAGCAGGGCATAGGCCATGACATAGCCGGGCACGGCCAGCGGCATCACCGCCAGCAAGGTGACCCAGCGACGACCCGGCAGATCGGTTTTTGCTACCAGCCAGGCCAGGGGCAGGGCAATCACCGTGCACAGGGCGGTGACCCCAAACATCAGACGCAGGGTGTTGATCATCAGATCCAGATTTCGCGGCCGGAACACCAGCCGCTGGACGGTCTCCCAGTCGGCCTGAAAGGCGCGCAGGAACATGTAAAACAGGGGGAGTGCCATCAGCACGATGACCAGTACGGAGGGCCACAGCACATAAGGCGGCACTCGGCGCCGCACCAGTCGGGCGTGGTTGGTTGCAGCAGCGGTCAGATCAATCACCTGGTGAAGGTAAAACAAAGTGGGAATGATAATGAGTTTCAGCTTTGAATCAAGCTGAAACCGCGATAAAACTGAGCTGAATCAATCGACTGCGGCAGGGCGCCGCAGTCGATACCGTTGGAACCTGAGAATCAGAGCCAACCGGCTTCGCGTAGCAGATCCAGCGTGCCGTCCAGGTCGGCCAGATCATCAAGATCGATCACCGGGGCATTGTCCAGCACCTCTGACAGATCAGTCAGATCCGGGTTGCTGATGACATCACTGCGCACCGAGTACTCATTGACCACCGAGGTGAAGTACTGCTGGGCAGACTGGGTCAGCAGGTATTCGATGAACTGGATAGCTGCATCTGAATTGTCACTCGCATCGAGCATGGCGATGCCGGCCACATTGACCATATTGCCGATATCACCGGGCTGTAAGAACTTCTGACGCACCGGGTAATCCGGATTGTCACCGGTGAAGCGCGGCAGGTAGTAGTTGTTGACCATGGCGTAATCGACTTCGCCCTCGGCAATGGCAATCACCTGGGTGGTATTGTTGCGATACACCTGAGCGTCGTTGGCACGCAGACCTTCCAGCCATTCCAGGGTCCGCTCATCACCGTATTCGACCCGCATGGCGGTGACAAAGGCCTGAAAGCTACCATTGGTGGGTGCTACGCTGACCCGACCGCGAAACTCTTCATTGACCAGATCGAATACTGATTCCGGGTGTTCCGCTTCGGGAGACCGCTCGGGGGAGTAGGCCAGCACGCGGGCACGACCACTGGTCGCTACCCACTCACCAGTGCGGCTGGTGTAGATGTCCGGGAGGTTTTCATAAATCCCTTCGGGCAATTGTGCCAGCAGGCCGGCCCGAGCGAGTGCACCCATGGCGCCGGCATCCTGCCCCCAGAACAGATCTGCAGGCGTGCGGCTACCTTCTTCCTGCAGCAGTACCGCCAGTTCCGATGTACCACCATAGCGCACATCGACGCTCAGCCCTGAATCCCGCTCGAACTGCTGCACGATGGGCCGAACGAAGGATTCACCGCGACCGGAGTAAAGTGTCAGATCAGCGGCGGCAGCGACACCGCTCCAAAGACCAGCAGCAACAATTGCCGTTGCCATTACTTGCTTGTACATGAAAACTCCCTGCTTCATTGAGTTGATTGGATTCATTGTTAAACCAGCCAGTGGCTGAGTACGAAGGGCAATATAAATGAGAATGATTACTATTGCAATAACGATTTGATTGGATTTGGAGAATGTGTTGAAACCGTAGCCCGGCAGCCATGGTGAAGGCTATACTCCGCGACAGGGAGTCTTTATGTCGCTCACGGAGATACACACATGTTTGGACCCTTTCTCGGTCCGGTAGCCAAGTTACTGAAAGCCATCGCATCAGAAGCAGGACCCTGGCAAATTGCCTGGGGTTTTGCACTGGGGATGCTGCTGGGGGTAACCCCTTTCTGGATTCACAGTTTTGTCATACTGCTGCTATTGATGGTGCTGCGTGTCAACTTTGCCAGTGCAATGGCGGGTTGGGCGCTGTTCGGCATCCTGTCACTGGGCCTGGATCATGGTTCACATGCGCTTGGCGAATGGTGGCTGACCCATCCGGGTTGGCAGGATACCTGGACGGCGCTGTACCAGTCGCGCGCGCTGCAATTGCTGCACTTCCATCATACATTGATGCTGGGCAGCTGGGTGATCGGGCTTCTGTTGCTGGTACCGGTGGCCTTTGGTGCCAAAGCGGCCATCCCGCCGCTGCGCCTGCATGTCGTGCCCATACTGCAGAAGTATCATCTGTTGCGCGCCAACAAGGCCAATACCTTGTATGGGCGTTTCGTCAATGTCTGGAGGGGGTTCTGAAATGAGCAAAGCCACTGGCTTTTTGCGCCTCTTCCGCTGGGCTGGCCTGATTCCCTTTGTGGTGATTGTGGGAGGCCTCTGGGTAGGTGGCTACCTTTTTGCGGATGCCATCGCCCGCTCTCTGTTGCAGTCCAACCTGACCCGAATTCAGGGCGCGCAGGTTGATGTCGGCTCGGTCGATGTCGCCTGGCAGCCTTTCGGACTGGTGGCGGAGCAACTCGAGTTCACTGATCCCAATCAGCCGACACACAATGCGCTCGATATCGGGCAGGTGGCGCTGCAGCTGGATTTCCTGGCCCTGCTGACGGGCAAGGTATTGATCGAGTCACTGGCAGTGGATGAACTGCAGTTCCAGACTGAGCGCTCTTCACTGGGTCGCGTGGTGACGCGTGCGCCTCGCCCGGAGCGAGACGGTCCCTCGGTGACCGAGCGCGTGGTGGACACTGTTGACTTGCCATCTCCCAGAGATGCCCTGGAACGGCATGGCCCGCTGGAAACCGAAGCCCGCGCTCAGGCTGCCCGAGCTGCCCGGGACAGCGCAGTATCTGACGTGCAAACGCGCAGTGAGGCATTGCCGGATGACCGCACACTGGAAGAGCACCGGGAGCGTCTGCAGCGCCTGCAGAATCAGGAGTTGCGCAGCCTGGAAGCTATCCAGCAGGTGCGCACGGAAGTGACCGACCTGACCTCTGCGGTGGCCCGCGACAGGATGGCCATTGATCGGTTTATCGACAGTGTGGAGTCCGGCGAGCAGGACATCCGTGGCGCATTGCAGGCCCTGGTCGGCGGGCCGGGGGCCGACGTCAATGCGATTCTGTCGACCTACAATCTTTCATCCGATGGTCAGGTTGCGCTGGCGGGCCTGCTGCTCGGTGAGCAATGGGCCGGCTGGATCGAGGATGGTCAGCGCTGGTATGCCACCGCCACCCCCTGGATTCAGCGCCTGCAGGACAGACGCCGGGAGCGAGAATCTGTACCAACGGGTGTGCAGGGCTATTTCGTCCTGTTTCCGGAAGATAATCCGATTCCCCGGTTCTGGCTGCGCGAGGCGAGAATTTCGGCTCAGACCGCTGGCGGTGACTGGAGCGGACGCATCGTCGACCTGTCTTCAGACCATGCGTTGATCGACCGGCCGGCAACCCTTGAGGCCAGGTCTACACGACTGGATGCCGCAGAAGCGGCGGCGCTGGATCTGGTCTGGGACCGACGGGTGGACAATCAGTTGGATGTGCGTTTCGATGTTGATCGCTGGCGGGTGTCGGGCTGGCAAATAGACGATGATGACCTGCCGATTGGCCTGCGCTCTGCCAATACCGATCTGCGCGTCAATGCGACCTGGCGCAATGGCTGGTCGGGCGGCATGAACTGGCAGTTTGGCGATGCACGGTTCGGTATGCCCGCAGAGTGGCGCTCCGGTAATGTACTGCGTCAGGCTTTGGAAGGTGTCAATCGGTTTGCCGTGCAGACGGAACTGAGCGGTTCGTCAGTGGTCCCGAGAACCAGTTGGTCATCCGACCTGGACAATCAACTGGCCAGTGCTCTGCGCGATATCGTGGGGGCCCAGTTCGCCGAATGGGAAGGGGAACTGCGAGCTGAGCTGGAGCAGCGTCGTGAAGAGCTGGAAGCGCCGGTGCGTGCTGAACTTGCCCGCCTTGAGGATCAGCGCCGAGAGTGGGAACAGAAGCGCAATGATCTGGAAACAGAGGTCGTGGAAACACTGGCGTCTTTTGAACGCCAACTGACCGAAGAACGACGGACGATAGAACGTCGTGCCGATGAGGAGCGTCGTGCGGCCGAAGAGCGGGCTCGCCAGGAAGCTCAGGAAGCAGAGCGTCGGGCACGCGAAGAGTTGGAAAACAGGGCTCGGGATGCACTGCGTGGTGGCGGTGGCCTGGGTTTTTAATCAGAACAGAGGTGATTTGTGAACAGATTTTTGGTGATTGGAGTTGTGGCGGCATTATTACTGGCGAGCGCCGTGGGCGGCTTTAGGGCCGCTCAGAGCCCGTCGGCGCCGACCATGCAGGCGGTCGATGAAACACTGGAACTGCGGCTGCAGGAGCTGGGTCTGACGGAAGACCAGATTCAGGACACCATTGTGGCCGGAGTGGAGGCCTTTATCGAGCAACAGCAGCAGGCCCAGCGTGATGCCCAGCGTCAGCAGCAGGATGCGGCCGCCAGTCGGCTGCGTCCGGCCAGCGTGGAGGATGACTTTATCCGTGGAGCAGAAGATGCCGAGTTTTCCATGATCGAGTATTCGGATTTCGAATGCCCTTTCTGCAAGAGATTCCACGACACGGCCGTCTCGTTTACGCGCAACAACGAAGAAGTGAATTGGGTTCATCGGCACTTCCCGCTGCCCAATCACAACCCCCAGGCGCTGCAGGCTGCTGTGGGCGCCGAGTGTGTTGGACACGATCAGGGCTCAGAGGCCTACTGGGCTTTCAACGACCGCTATTACGAGACAACCCGTTCCGGCGGACGCGGTATGCCTGACCAGTCTGTACTCGATTTGATGATGGAGTCGGGCATGGCAGAGGCGGATGCCGAAGCCTGCTTGAACGACATTGAAATGCAGGCCAGAGTCGAGGCCATGCAGGAAGAGGGTCAGGACAGCGGTGTGACGGGGACGCCGGGGATCTTTATCCGGCACAATCCAACTGGACAGGTGACGCGGATACCGGGCGCTGTGCCCCTGCCGGATCTGCAGAATCGTTTTGAACAGTTTCAGCAGCAGGTTGCGGGTTAAAGGCTTTCGGGGGTGCAAGCCCCCGATCTGTCAAGCTGAGGCCTGATTGAGTCGTTCCAAGTGGTCGTCCTTGGTTTGCCACAATTCTGACACCCACTGTTGAAAGCGAGCCCGATAGGCCTCGTCGTTCTGATAATCCATAGTACGCCATTCCGTCTTCACCGGTATTTTCTGCACATTGATCGTGACGGTGCGGATGCGGCCGCACAGAAGGTCAATGAAAGAGGGTACACCGTCGGGATAGTGGATAGTGACATCCAGAATATGATCGATCTGATCACCCATGGAATTCAATACGAAGGCCATGCCCCCGGCTTTGGGCCTGAGCAGATTTCGGTAGGGTGATTGCTGCTGCTCGTGCTTGTATTTCCGGAAACGCGTGCCTTCAGGGTAATTGATCAATGTCACCGGCATGTCTCGGAAACGCTCGCAGGCCAGCCTTGTGGCTTCCAGGTCCTTGCCTTTGAGATGCGGTTTTCTCTCCAGCACTTCTTTTGAATACCGGCGCATGAAAGGAAACTCGAGTGCCCAGAAAGCGAGTCCGAGCAGGGGCACCCAGATCAGCTGTTTTTTCAGAAAAAAGCGGTAAAACGGCACCTTTCGATTGAATACATGCACCAGCGCTGGAATATCAACCCAGCTCTGATGGTTACTGATCAGCAGGTAGGATTGATGGCGTCCGAGCTCCGGCAGCGGGTCAACCTGCCAGTCAATGCGGGTCAGACGGTTGAACATCTGCTTCGCCGCTTCGGCCCAGATCTCCGCAATCCAGACGACAATCAGCGAACAGCGGCGCCGAAAGGGTTTTATCGGCACCACCAACTTGATGATTGCAATCAGCATCATGGGCACAATGCCCACCACCGTGTTGAGTAACAACAGACTGCCGGTCAATACCCCGGTGAACAGTGCCTTCATTCTTTCGCCGTCCTCCTGTTTCAGGTTGCAGCAGTATAGCAAAACGCCTGATCGATTTGACTCCGCGGCCGGGTCGACCATACTGTTGATCATAGTCTGAAGCGCTTAGAGGTGATCCCATGGACATCAGCTCCATCACATCGGTTGGCGCCTATGCCAGCCAGCGTGCCACTGCCGAGGCCCGGGAGGAGGCGTCTTTGCGTGTCGCGCGCATGGCCATCGACGGGCAGGAAGACCTGGCTTTGCAACTGATCGAGAGTGTGACGCCTCTGGATGAGTCTGCTGATCTTTCGGCGCTTGGCCAGAATGTCAGCGTGCGCGCCTGACCCTTATGCGTATCGGTGAAGCAGCCCGCAAGTCTGGCCTGCCCGAGAAAACCATCCGCTATTACGAATCCATTGGTCTGCTGAGCAGTCCCAGGTTGGGCAACGGCTATCGTGACTATTCTGCTCGTCATGTGCAGGCGCTATCCTTTCTGCGTCGGGCGCGAGACATCGGCTTCAGCATTGATGAATGCCGCAGTCTGCTGGCGCTGCATGATGACCCAGAGCGGGCCAGTGCGGATGTTAAACAGGTGGCCACGCAGCGCCTGCTGACCATTGATCAACACATTGACGAATTGCGCGGCATGCGAAAAACACTGGAGCAACTGGTGGCCCGCTGCCCGGGCAATGATTCTGCAGACTGTGCCATCCTGCATGGCCTCGAGGAGCAGCACGACACTCCCTGATACTCACCAAGCCTGTAAAACTGATTCTGCATAGCAGCTAGCCGGGCTTTGTTGCACCCTCGTTGTCAGGATTTGACCACTGGCGTTTACAATATTTTACGATTATTCTCGTCTTATACCACTTGGCAATCTCGCCACCAGGATCAGGGAATTTCAGAATGCCGTTTGTTTTCGGGATGCCCGCGCCTGCCTTGGCTAAAACGCTGAAGGCCGCTTTCGACTTCAGGCTCTGGGCCTCGATCTGGCTTGTGCTAAGCCTTCCGGGCCTGGCGACTGCTCAGGCAACCAGTCAGGAAATCGAACCCGCCGGGGTGTTCGCTCAGGTCAGTGGGTCGGTCAGCCTCGATCGCGCCGGTGCACAAAGCCAGCGCGTAACCAGCCTTGACCTGCTGTACGCCGGAGACCGGATAGAAACCGGCGCCACCGGGCGAGTGCTGGTTCGTTTCGTCGATGACACCCTGCTTGACCTCGGGCCCAATACGCGTATTCATGTCGACACCTGGCGCCGGCAGGCCGGACAGCCCGAGGCCAACAGGCTGGTGGTCAATGTAGAAGCCGGTCAGACCAGGTGGCTGACACGTGACGGTGGCGATAGCTATCTGCTGCGGGGCGAAGGCGCCAGCGTGCGTTCGATAGCACCTGATTCCGACTTTGAGCTGCTGCAGTCGACAGAGCGGGGTACAGAAGTAGCGCTTTATACGGGTACGCTGACGGTCAGCAATACAAAGGGCCTTGCCAATCTGGGGCAAGACCTGGCCTACGCGCAGGCGATGACCGCCAATGATCTCGAAACCCTAAGTACCATTCCTGACGCGGCGGCCATGCGCGGCGTAACGCCGCAGGAAAACCGCGAACTTCGCTTCACTCGCTGGCCCTGGCTGTTCCGGGACACCCCAAGGGATGATGTGGACGGCTCCGTTATGTGGGCTGACTCTTTGACGGTGCGTTACCGGGAGCGCACAAACCTGCCGGAGCCACAGGTGCAGACCTCCGGGCTGATGCCGATCAGCACGCCCATGGCAGAGGAAGTTGACGAGTTGGCAGAGGAAGAGTCTGCACCCGAGCCAGAGACGGTCGAGCCACCACCGGAAGCAGACGACAGGCTGAACCAGTTGGCCAGTCTGATTCGTCAGCGGCGCCATCTCGAGGCCTTCCAGTTGGCAGAAAGCATGCGCAATGAATTCGAAGGCGAGCCGGAGTTCGATGTCCTCTACGGCCGTGCGGCAATGAATGTCGGAGAGTATCAGCGCTCGGTGTTCGCATTGGAGCGTGCAGCCATCAACCTGCCGCGTGACAATGATGTACGCCTGCTGCTGGCAGAGGCCTACATCGGGATGCGCAACACCTCGGCAGCCCGTCGGCAACTGGATCGCCTGGAGCAGAGACCGCTGACCCAGGCGCAGCAGACTCGCTGGGAAACACTGGATCGGCGGCTGCAGCGCCTGAAACTTGCCGCCCAGCAGACCCAGTCATTCACCCTGGGCGCCGAATTGCAGTACTACACCAACATCAACAGCGGCCTGAACAGAAGCTCGCTGGATATCGAGCCGGATGACGGCCCTGCATTCACCTTCACGCCCGATTCGGGTGCACAAGCGGAAGGTGCCCCTGCGTTGCAACTGCAGGCCAGCTACAACCGCAGCACGCCACTCAATCAGCGTCTGCGTCGTACACTGCAGGTGGGAGCCACTACCCGCCAGAGCACCTTCACTGATGCTGTAAACTATGGCGGTCTGCTGAGTGTTGGCCTGGAACACACCAATGGTCGCAGCGGGGCGCTTCAGTTGCTGCCAGCCTGGACCGTGGACGGCTTCCTGCTCACCACTCAGGTGTCGGCGCAGCAGCGGGACTTCTACCGTTCGCTCAATCTTGGGGCCTCGCTGGCCTGGACGGCGCGTGAAGAAGATCAGACCCTGCTGCTGCAGACCCAGTTGTCCGATTCATTTGAGGCCGCCGGTTTACCCACCGATTGGCGGGCCACTCTGAGCGCCAATGTCTCGGACAATGAACAGAGCAACTTCCTCGGTGCAGGTGGTGCGCTGCAGCCGACCTGGCAGCCGGCAGGCAATTTTGTCTATCAGGGGCTGCTGGGTGCGCAGACCCGATTCTATCTGGAAGACAATCCGATCTATGGCGAGCGGCGCACGGATCTGGAATTGAATACCCAAGTGCTGGCGCTTCGTCCGATTTCGGAAACGTCAGTCGTAACCGGCAGAGTGTCCTATAATCATATTTTCAGTAACCAGAACCTATATGAATATTACGGGGCTGAACTGGCAATCGGATATCAGCACACATGGTAAGACAAAAACACACTCCACTCTTGTTGCCTCTGGTGGCTGCCATCGCTGCTGCCCCTGTTGCCGCTCAGGACATACCCAGCGAGCGCACCGTGGTGGGCGTGACGCTTGCCGCCCGCGGTGCCGTTGAAGCCCTGGACCTGATCGACATGGACTCGCGCAGTCTGACCCGTCGCTCGGATGTGTTCGATGCCGACGCGCTGGTCACCGGAGAGGGCAGTCAGGCGCAGGTCCGGATGGTGGACGACTCGGTTTTGTCATTGCGCTCGAACTCTGAACTGATCATTGCCGAGTACGAGTTTGATGAGGATACAGAGGAAGGTCGCGCGGTTATGGAGCTGGTCTCCGGTGGCCTGCGCACCCTGACCGGTCGCCTGTCACCCGAGGACGGTGATGCCGATTATGAACTGCGCACGGCCGTTGGCAGTATCGGCATCCGGGGTACCCACTACGAGGTGGTGCAGGCCGATGATGAACTGTTCATGGCCGTCTGGGACGGCGAGATCGAAGTCAATGTCACGGCTGGAGATCAGCCTTCCACAGTGATACTGGGCCCGCAAAATGATTATGCCTTCGCGTCTGTCAGCAGTGACGGCACAGTAACCTTTTATCTTGAACCCCCCGATATCTTTGCTGATGGCTTCGCCGAGGAAGACGACGAAGCGCAGGATGGGATCGAAGACGAAGAAGCGACTGACGATGACAGCAGTGAAGAAGATGAAGACTCGGAAGAAGGTCCTGATCTGTTGGAAGACGATGAAGACGAAGAAACCGTGCAACTGAGCCCGGATGTTCTGGTTACCATTTCCTCGCCGGCGGCTGATCCCGAAGGGGATCGCATTACCATCCTGAATCTTCCGACCCCACCCTCTGTGGTGGCTGATCGCTCCGGTACCGCCACCTTCAATGACCTGATGAGTATCGACCTGGCGGGCACGCGCACGGACTACGATGTAACGCTCAGTTTCGACGTCAACTTTACCCGAGGCACCGTTGATGGCGGGCAACTGGAACTGGTCTCTCCCAGTGATGGAGACCGCTGGCTGGCGCTGTTCGAGGGTGGGATTATCGGCAATGAACTGATGATCGGTCCGGTCATTGGCGAAAACCAGTTCAATTTCGCCAGCCACAATGATCAGCCGGCAGAAGGGTCGATGAGCGGCCAGTTTTTCGGCCCTGGGGCTGATCGCATCAGTGGCAGTTTCGATCTCAACCAGATTGCCGACCCGAGTGTCAACGTCTCCGGTGACTACACGGTGGGTGAACAGTGATGAGCCGCACTGCGTCGGTGTTGCTGGCCACAGGTCTGGCGCTGCTGCTGGGCTGTCAGGATACTGCGGGCTCCGGCAGTCGGAGCGATTCTGGCCAAAGTGCCGGAGACCTGTCTGTTGCAGTCTCTCCGCTTTTGGGCGAACTGGCTGACAATGGCGCCAGCGGGGCTTTTCTGGATCCGGAGTCCGGTCACCAGTTTACGGGCAACCTGCGCCTGCGCATTGAAGCCAGTCACCCGGAGCAGATCGAGCAGCTTTACATCGCGGTGGACGGCGTTTCCACGGATACCGTGTTCACCCTGTGCGATGGTCCATGCAACTTTTCTTCAATCGAGGCCTGGGTGTCGGGCCTGAACCCGACTGAATTGCTGCTGTCGGGGTCGGAGACGCTGGAGCTGCTGCTGCTGGTCGATGATGGCAACAGCATCGCCGAGGTGGACACCTTGACCGTGGACTGGACACCCCCCGGTATCACTCTGACATCAGCGGAACTCAATGACGCCGGTGATATTCTGGTCGACTGGTCGGCAGACAATGAACTGGACTATTTCAATATCAGGGCCCTGCCAGGGGAGTTTGCCAGTATCGGAGATCTGCCAGACCTTGAAGGTGAATGGCGACGTCTGGGTGTGACTGGCACCTCCGGCGCCTTGCCACTGCCCGAATCAGCGCTGGCAACTCCGTTGACTGTATGGGTTGAAGGATTGAACGCCAGTGGCAGTGCCGCCTTGAGTAATCCTGAAACCGTTGCGTTCAGCAATCCTGATGTCGATTTTTCGTCACCGATGGCCCTGCGTGCGCCGGCGATGTGCTGGATTCCTCCGGCCTTGCTGGTGGCCAACACGGATACAGAGTGGGCCCTGGAATTGACCAACCCAGAAGAACTGGTAATGCTGGCGCATGATGCCCCGGCCAACCTTGGGTTGTCGCTGGATGCGAACAACCTGAGCGCGACTTTCAGCCAGCCGCAGCCGGGCAGCTATAGCTTTACCGTGACCGTAGACAATCAGCGCGGCACTACCGAGACCCTGGGTCCGTTCCGGGTTGATGTGGTGACCGGTGACAGTGTTCGTGAAGAAATCGCCATCTGGTTTGAGCCACTGACCTCGCTGTATTCGCCGCCCGGTGGCGGCGGCCAATGCCAGGCGACCCGCTTGTCGGAGTACAACGAAGGTGTGAGCTATCCGCTGGTCGGTTTGGCCAGCAGTGATCAGGGTGTGCTGGCTGCCGTGAGCACCGGAGAAGACTGGCGGGTGCATCGCTTCCTCGACGGCCGACGCTTCGATGCCGGCAGTGAACGCCGCGGTTTTTACCAGCAGCCCGGTCAGGCCAATGACGGCACGGTTCTGGATCATATGATGCTGGGCGACAACGGACGCCTGTATCTGATGGCGAGGGGCTTCGACAGTGGCACTCAGGTTCTGTTCCGGGAATTGGATGCTGACACCGGAGAGCAGATCAACGATGAGCAGCTCCAGTCACTACTGCCATTCTTCGGGATGAACCTGGACTTCTTCACGGGTACCGGTGTCTTTTCGCCGGATGACGAGGTCCTATACCTGGGGGCGCTCAGCAGCGTCGGCGGTTTGATTCTCGCTGTCGACGTCACTGAGTCCGGGCCCGCGTTGTCGGAGGACTTTGGCGGGGCAGATCAGTCTTACAGTACCGAATTTCCAATGGCCATTGCCCTTCAATTCGGGGCGGACGATGAGCTGTATCTGTTCGCTGATGAAGGGGCGGGCGGTGTGGAGGTTTATCGGGTTCCAACACAAGGGCCCGGTGCAGGTCTGCCGGACCCCGACTATGGCGATGATGGCGTTTGGCTGATCGAGGATTTCGACAACAATGGACTGTTGGATGTTGTCCGTTCGGACAGCGGCGACATGGTGGCCCTCTTTTCAGGTATAGAGGGGTCACCGCCGCTCACTTTGGTGCCTCTGGACCCTGTCAATCAAACGCTGGGCGGCAATGCACTGGGCGGTGACGTGATTGAGTTGACCGACCGCTCTGCCGGCGGTTTTGGCCCGGGCCCGGGACAACTTGAATTCGATGACAACGGTCGGTTGTACGTGCTGGCCGGTGTGCAGGAATTCGGCAACCCGGTCACGCTGGAGGTGCTGCGCTTTACCCCTGATGGCCAGCCTGATCTGACCTGGGGCGATCAGGGCGCCGCCGCCGTGGTGGATGAGTCCGGAGAGTCGATGCCTGAAGCCATGGTGCTGCATGACGACCGGGTCCATCTGGTCATGACGGATTTCACCTCCCAGTACCTGTATCGGCTGAATGAAGTCGGTCTGCCGGACAGCAGTGACAATCAGTCGGCCAGCATTCCATTCGGTGCTTCGGTCGGCGACCGGGCCAGAGATATGGTGGTGCAGCAGGGTGCTGCTCCGGATGGTCGCAGTC
>NZ_JAIUMC010000081.1 GCF_022565775.1 Natronospirillum sp. | reverse complement strand
GTCACCGTGGGGGCATCCCCCGGCGGGTCATTCACATCCATGCCCAGCACGGACGCCACGGAGCCGACGTTGTCGGTCATGCCCAGGATCGCGGTACCGTCGCTGGCAAAGGGACCGTCCGCGATCAGGCGAATACGGCCCGGGTCATTGGGTGCCTCTTCTACCCGGACACGACCCGCCAGCGTCGAATTGTTGCGGATCGCATTCTGGAACGAACTGATCAACTGGTTCATGTTGTTGACCGTGCGGTCTGTCGGGAAGGGCTCAATGGTTTCGGTGACCGGGTCTCCGTTGTTGATGTTGGGCCCCTGCAATGAGATATCGACCGTTTCCGGCGAACTGGGAGGCAACTGATTGAAAATGGACGGCGATACGGTGCCGCCGACCAGATTCAGCGTATCAGCGATATCGCTGCTGCCCTGGTCATTCACCGAACTGATGCGGGTACCCGTCGTCGAGATCAACTGCAGCACGCCGGCGTTATCAGGATCTTCCTGAACCTGCACCCGGCCACCCAGGATCGAATTGTTGTCCAGCGAGTCCTGAAAGGCGCTGATCAGTGCATCCAGCGACGAGAAGTTGGCGCCGGTTGGGAAAGGCTGCAGTTGCACCGTGGTCGGCGTGCCATTGTTGACATTTGGATCCTGAATCTGGATCTGAATGGTGTCATTGGCCGAAGGGATTTCCTGGAAAATCCGCTCATTCTGGGCCCCATTGGTCAGATTGAGCTGACTGCCCACCGTATCGGTGGCGTCCGTAATATTGAGCACGCGATGATCGCCGTCAGCGAAAGACGAGAACTCGATACCGCCCCCACCGAAAGGATCTTCCTGGACCAGAATCTCTCCGGCACCCACCTGAGCATCAATGGCCGCCTGCAGATCATTGATCAGGTCAGTCTGAGAGCCGTAGTTGCCAACGGGGAAGGTAAAGGTGAAGTTGACCGGATCACCCGTGGACAACTCTTCCAGACTGAAGTCGATTTGCTCGGTGCCGTCATTGTCATTCAGCAGCAGACGCAGATCTATGGAATAGTTGGGGTCTCCGACAGCGTCCAGCAGGCCCAGATCTTCACCCAGAGAGCCACCGGCGTCTTCCTGAATCTCGGTGATTTCGGTGCCATCTGTGGTGTACAGCTCCAGTTGGCCCGGGTTGGCGTCGGAATTCCGCACCAGCACACGGCCCTGCAGTGTAGTGCCGTTGATGGCCGCCTGCAGATCGGAAGCCAGATCATCAATATTGCCCGAGAAACTCGACAAGGGTCCGACTGCAATGTCTTCACTGGTGCCGTCCGGCAAGTTCACACTGATGACGATGCTGTCACTGGTATTGCCCGCACCAAAGTCTGGACCGGCATTGGCTTCCAGCGCATTGATTTCCGGTGTCGGTCCGGTGGAATAGATAAAGGAGTTGGGTACCGGATCCGTCCCCGTGTAACGGTCTGCCACATTGACCGAGCCCAGCAGCTGGGCTGCTGTTCCCTCGGTGCTCGGCGGTCCGAGGGTCGACAGGATAGAGGCTGTGGATTCCGGCGCGCCGGACTGCACCTGGCCGATGGCCAGGCCATTGGTGCGGGTCAGGCTGCCCAATTGCTGCAGGACTTCCGCCCCGGCGGGCACATTGACCCCGGCGTCGACACGCTGGGTAGCGCGCGGCGGCTGGGCCTGCTGGTCGATACGGATATCTCCCAGCACGCCGTCCGCGGTGCCCCGATCAGTGACGCCAAACCCCTGCAGGCGGGCGCTCTGATTGTTGACTACATAGCCTTCATCGTTGATGCCGAAAATGCCGTTGCGGGTATAGGTGGTCTTGCTGCCCGGGTAGTCGGTGATAAAGAAGCCTGTGCCGTCAATCGCCAGATCCAGTGCATTCCCCGTCTGGCTGATATTGCCCTGGGTAAACTTCTGCCCTATCTCTGCCACATTGACGCCACCACCGATGGGGGTGCGCCCCATGCCGAGCATGCTCTGCGTATACGCATCGCCAAACTCAGCACGACTGAGCTTGAAGCCTGTGGTGGAGGCATTGGCAATATTGTTGCCAGTGACCTTGAGGTCCTGATTGGCGGCCGAAACGCCGCTTAAGCCTGTACCGAAAGCCATGTTGTTATCCTCACTTCATGTCGTGCTGATCAAAACACTTCATTGATACGCTGAACCTGGTCCAGCGTTGCCTTGTTGCCATTGTCCAGGTTCAGTTGAACCCGGTTGCCGTCGAGAATGGCGACACTCTCGACGCGTGAACTCATGGACACGTCCAGTGACTCGTTCTGTCCCAGTACTGATCCCATCAGACTGAAGCGGTAACGGCCTTCCGGATGCGGCAAGGGATTGCCGTCCTCATCCACCGGGAACTTGTCATAGTCGATGTCCATCATCCGACCATTGACCTCCAGGTCCATGCCGTTCCATTTGAAATTCAGCTCTCCGTCGGGCTGGAATCCCAGGTCGACAGACTCCACTTCTTCACCACCCTCGGTCTCTATGCGCAATCTGAGGTTGTCCGAGCCCGGCTGTATCTTGGCCGAGCCATAGACCAGATCCCCATAGCGCAGCATGCTGGAGGTTTCGCCATCCACCGTCACCGCACCACCGACCAGGCTGGAAGCCTGCAGGGCCTGGCTGGAGCGCATTGAGGCGGACAGGGTCTCGAATCCGTCCGCCATATTGGTGATGCCCTCAACAGTCGAGAACTGCGCCAGCTGCGCGATGAACTCGCCATTTTCAGTCGGCTCCAGCGGGTTCTGGTTGTTCATCTGGGCGATCATCAGCTTCAGGAATTCGTCTTTCCCCAGTTCCTGGGGATCACGATCTTCCTTCTGCTTGTTGCTGATGGCGTACTGATCCAGCGCCCCGTTGGTAATCTGATTGATATCAGCCATGATGGTTTACCTGCCTTAGCGACCCATGGTCAGGGTCTTCTGGACCATGCCTTTGGTGGTGTTGAACACTTCCACATTCACCTCGAACGAGCGTGACGCGGAGATCATGTCGGCCATTTCTTCGACCACATTGACGTTGGGGTAGAACACATAGCCTTCTTCATTGGCCATTGGATGCGTCGGGTCATAGCGCATTTCCAGCGGGTCCTGCTTTTCCACGATCGCCGCCACGTTGACCCCGCTGCCGGCGTCGGCCACGGTGCGCATCTGGCGATAATGCGGGTCCCATTCCTGCTTCTGGATCTGCTGGAATATGGGCTTGCGGGCCCGGTAGGTGTCTTCAATGCTGGAGCTGACACTTTCCGCATTGGCCAGGTTGCTGGCTGTGGTATTCAGACGCACCGACTGGGCGTTCATGCCCGAACCGGCGATATTGAAGATATTGCTGAAAGCCATGATCATTCACCTCTCAGGGCATTGCGCAGCCCCATAAACTTGCCGTTCAGGAATTCAAAGCTGGCATCATACTTGAGTGCATTCTCGGTAAACTGGGCATGTTCGTAATGCGGGTCCACCGTGTTGCCATCAATGGCCGGCTGATGGGGTACCCGGTAATCCAGTCTCTCTTCAGCCGACGCGCGGCCTGCGAGATGACGTTCGTTGGTCCGGCTTACCGACAGGCTGCGCCGCTGCTCGACTTCGCCGCGCAGCACTGCCTGGAAATCGAAATCACGGGCCTTGAACCCGGGGGTATCGGTATTGGCCAGGTTGTTGGCCAGAACTTCAGACCGATCGGCGCGAGTGGTCAGCGCCAGCGGGTGAATGCCCAGTGAATTGTCAAAGCCCAGTGCGGACATGTTGCTCTCCTGCCAATACTCTTGGTGATCCCGACTTCAGGTTCACCGGTGTCTGTTGCAACTAAGCAGATACAACAACCGTGCCAGGAGATCCGGAAATGGGGTGAGCGGCCTGGAAAATTACAACGAGGCCAGTAGTGACGGGCCTTCAGCAGGCACATCAACCAGGGTAGAGAGGGTTCACGGGGACACCAAAAGTGGCAGCGGGAGGCAAAGGCTTGCCAGGCGGCAATCACCGCTTGCGATAGACGATGCCCGGTCGACAATGCACCATTTCGTAATAGTCATTCAGACCATTGACAGCCTCGGAAGCCCCGACAATCAGATAGCCCCCCGGCAGTAGGGATTGATGAATCTTGAGCAAAATCTGGCGCTTGAGATCACCGGAGAAGTAGATCAGCACATTGCGGCAGAACACGAACTGGAACTGGCCGAGCAGACTGTAGGACTCGAGCAGGTTGAGCGGCCGGAATTCAACCCGCGCGGCAATGGCGGATTTGACCTTCCAGCGACCGTCCTTCGTCTGATCGAAATACTGCTTGAGCTGCGCGGTGTCCAAACCCCGACCCAGCGCCAGCATGGCATATTCACCTTCCCGCGCGTCGGCCAGAACCCGGGAGGAAATATCTGTGGCGGTGATTTTTTCACCATTGAGTGCGCCGGGCCGGCGCTGCTTGAACTGGTCGAGAATCATCGAAATGGAATAGGGTTCCTGCCCTGTCGAGCAGGCTGCTGACCAGATGCGCAGCGGCTTGGTCGGCCGGCTGTCCACATACTCGGGCAGCAGACGGTCACGCAATATCTCGAAAGGATGCGTATCGCGAAACCAGAGGGTTTCATTGGTGGTCATGGCATCAATGATCTGGCCACGCAACTTGCCCCGCACATCGCGCTCGACCAGCTTCAGCAGCTCGCCCAGGTCATTGACGCCAGTGTCACGCACAATGCCCCGCAGGCGACTGGTGACGAGGTATTGCTTGTTGGCACCCAGTGCAATACCGGAATGCCGTTCCAGAAAATCAGTGAATGCCTCATAGCCGTCGGTGACCGGCATAGGGTAAAACTCCTTTGTCTACTTCACCATACTCTTACAGAGTGCTGTTCGCTGACTACTCTTCAAGAGCTGGTACCGTGCCACCACGGGAAATAATCTGATCGATGACTTTCTGCGCCAGCTCATCGGGATGGAACTTGGCCTGAAAGTCATTGGCACCGACCTTTTTCACCATATTCTGATTGAATACACCGCTCAGGGAGGTATGCAGAATAATGTGCATGGTCTTCAAGGTGTCATGTTCACGGATACGGGTAGTAAGTGTATAGCCATCCATTTCAGGCATCTCGATATCCGAAATCAACAGTGCATATTCATCCAGCGGGTTGCGACCGTCCTGCAGCATCTCCTGCAGGTGGTCCCAGGCCTGCTTGCCATCTTCCAGCGTCACGGTTTCGATACCGATCTGCTGCACACAGCGCTCTATCTGCTTGCGCGCAATCCGGGAGTCGTCACAGATCAACACCTTCAGATTGACAGCTGCCTGCCGGGCTTCATCGGTAATAATGCCTTCGCCTATATCTTCATTGACAGGAGACACCTCGGCGAGAATCTTTTCGACATCAATGATCTCGACGAGTTTTTCATCCAGACGTGTCACGGCCGTGAGGTAATGAGCGTGTCCGGACCCTTTCGGTGGCGGCAGAATGTCTTCCCAGTTCATGTTGACAATGCGATCAACCGAGTTGACCAGGAAACCCTGAGTTCGCCCGTTGTATTCGGTCACAATGACAAAGGCTTCATCGATCTTGTCGAGCGGGGCGCCGCCGATGGCCATACCCAGGTCGAGAATGGGCGTGGTGCCGCCCCGGATGTGTGACACACCCCGCACCACGGCTTTGCTCTTGGGCATGCTGGTCAGGCGGGGACAGGGCAGTACTTCCTTGACCTTGAACACATTGATGCCATAGACCTGCTTTCCAGACAGGCGAAACAGCAACATCTCAAGGCGGTTCTGCCCCACCATCTGAGTACGTTGATTGACGTTGTGTAGAACTCCGGCCATGTCGTTGTGCTCCCGACTGTTCAGTGTGATGTCACGCATGGGTGGCATACATGTTGCTGCTTACAACAGACCACCCACTGATCCGACAACTTAGTGACGCCTGTTGTGATCCAGTATAGTTCACGGAGCCGGCTTCAATGCCCGAGTTGATGTCCAGATGCCAAATCTTCCTGCTCACCGGCGCCCTGCTGTCCGGCGGATCGCTGGTTGATGCGTCAACCAACGCCGAAGATGCTCTGCGCGACCTGCTCACTGAAACCGTGACTACCGCCATTGTAACTCAGTATAACGGCGCGACCCGAGAAAATATTAATGTGGATGTGACTCTGCCCAGTACGCTGCAGTCGCTGTCCCCCTGCACCCAGGACCCGACTGTAGAAGCCAGCCGGGACCGCTGGCTGGGTACAATCCGCCTGTCTGTGCGTTGTCACGACAGTCCGGGCTGGGCACTCAACGTACGCGCGACCAGTAGCCTGGATCTCCCGGTTGCTATGCTGAGGCGATCATTGCCGCGCAATCATGTGCTGACTGAGAACGACATCACATTCCAGAGCAAGGATATTGCCGGCATGCGTCAAGGTTTTTTCACTGATGCCGATGCAGTGGTCGGCTCGGCACTGGTCAGAAATCTGAATGGCAATCAGGTACTGACGCATCGCAATGTTGAGGTGCCCGCCATGATACAGCGCGGCGATCAGGTGACCATTCTGATTCGCGGCGGCGGTCTTGTGGTGTCGATGGAAGGCACTGCGATGAGCGATGGCGTTCACGGACGTCAAATTTCTGTCAGAAATAACAGCTCTGACCGAACAGTAAGGGCCTGGGTCGTGGACCGGGGCGTTGTGGAGGTGCCTTTTGTTTCACGGCATCAATAAAAAAGCTAAAGTTTATAAAACAGTGGCCGCTACCCCACTCAGCGGAACTGTAATCTGAGGGTGAATCTGATGGCAATCAACTTTAACAATGGGGTCGGACCGTCACAAAACGGCACCAACAGTACCCGGGAACGGGACAATGTGACTCCGATGGGGCGGACGCTGACCAGCGGCACCGAAAGTGCGGCAGCGGCAGACGGTGATTCGGTTCAACTGAGCAGCCAGGTACAATCCTTGCAGTCACTTGAAGCGAGAATCAGGGAAATGCCGGAAGTGGACGACGCGAGGGTAGAGAAAATCAAGTCTGCCATCGCCAACGGCGAATATGAGATCAACTACGAGCGCCTGGCTGCTGCTATTCAAAGGTTCGAAGGAGACTTCTGAGCCCCGGTTGAAGCACAGTCATGGACTTTGCACTGGAGATGACTGTGATGAACTGGCACCCCGAGCAACTGCATGAACTGCAGGACCGTCTGGATACACTGGCGGTTGCCGCCCGGCAAATGCTTGCCGTCCTGAGCGGCGAATATGACAGCCTCGCTGCCAGAAACGCCCCTTCCCCCGAGCTTTTGCATGAGAAGGCCCGTCTGGCGGGCATTCTGGAGTCTGAAAAAGCGACATTCGATGCATTTCGGGCTACTCTGCATACAGAGCACCTTGAAGAAGCGTTGCGTCTGGCGACAGACCAGCGCTGCTTCAGGCGCTGGGCGGACGTGCGCCACCTGCTGGAGCAATGCGATTACCACAATGAAGTGAATGGTCGCCTGCTCAACAGGCTGCACGCCCGTAACCGATTGTTCGACCGCATACTTCGGCAACAGGTGACGGACCCGACCTATTCACGGCATGGACAACTGGCAGACGGACGTCAGGGCAGCCTCGGCAAAGCCTGACCCGCCAGGGCCACAGTCAGCCAGTCCCTGCGGCGCGGTGAAAAGGGAGGCAGCGGAACTGCCGTTGAACCATTGCCATGTATATTGAGCCTTTAGCGCTGTTCATCATCGGCGAAGTGGTGGTGGTCTTCATCATCATCTCGGTCATCCTGTTCCGGCGCAGCCGGCTGCTGCGGATCATGCTCGCCATCCTGACCGAGCGACGCCTCAACCGGTTGCGTCTCGAAAGCGAAGAGCACAAGGAACTGCTCGCCCTGCGCAAGGACTACGGCAAGCTGCAGGCCGAGTTGCTGCAGATGCGACGCGAAGGGGGCAAGACCTACGCCGAACAGGTACAAAACCGACTGGACGATCTCGCCAATGCTGTCCCCGAGCAGGCTGATGATGACTACGCTGAGTCGTCCGACGGCCAGGACACCGAGGCAGACCCTGAGGGCACCCACCGCACCCGCGCCATTCGCCGCGCTTTTTACGAATTCGAAGCCGCCCGCGCTGCACCCCTTGAACACGATATAATCCAAGCCGAAGAGACCCTGCTGGAACAACTCAAGATTCAGTTGGGCAGAGACCCGGGTGAAGAAGAAAGCGAACTAGGAAAGACCCAGAACGCCGAATTGCTGCAACGCGTGCGCGAACTGGAAGCCGTTGCACAGGAACACCAGGCTCTGCAGAAAGCCTTTCAGGCCAAAGAGGAAACGCTGGCCGAGCGCGAGCGCCAGATTGAAGAGCTCAAGCGCATTGATGACACCAGCCGTCTCGACCCAGGCGACCGCCCGGCCGGTGGGTCCGACGTGCAGGACGAAATCTATCGGCTGAAATGCGAACGCTTTGATATGGCCGAGTCCATCAACAACCTCAAGCTGCGACTGCAGAAGCTGGTGGATGATGGTGACACCAACGAGCTGCTGAAGGTGCAGGCTGAGCAGATCGAAGCCCAGGCGCGCTATATTTCAGATGCGGAAGAAAATATCCGCCTGCTGGAGGAGGAGCTCAAGGGTCTCGACGGCGCCGCCCAGTCAGATGCCCCCGCAGAAATGAGCACCGAACAGGTCGAGCGGCTGGCAGGCTATGCCACCGAACAGAAAGCCAGCATGGCCGATATCAGAGAGAATCTGCGTGCCTTGCGTGCGACGGAAAAAGCCGAAGAAAAGGAAAGGCTGCTGGCAGAGCAGGAGGCTCAACTGCAACGCATGGAGCGTTCAGTGCAAGAGGCGGAAACCTGCGTAACCATCATGGAGGACGAACTGGCGCAGGCGAACGAACGTATCAACACCCTCAATACCGCACTGAAGGACGCAGAGAGCAACGACCGATACAAGCGCCAAGCGGCGGAGCTGGAAAAAGCACTGAAGACCTTTGTCACTGATACGGAAGACATGATGGTCTGCATCACCAGCCTCGAGAAGCACAATCAGGCCATGCGCAAGATGCTGATCGAGCGAGGGGCGACCGAAGAGGACATACCGCCCCCCGATCCGCCCAAGGCGCCTCAGTTCCGATGATTCCAGCACCCCTTGGCCATCAAGTGTCGTCAGGCCGTTGCTCTTCCTGCTGCTGCAGATGCCACAACTGCGCATAGTACCCACCCTGCGCCAGCAAACCGTGATGGGTACCCTGCTCGACAATGCGGCCCGCATCCAGTACCACTATTCTGTCTGCATCGGTAATGGTGGACAGGCGATGCGCAATCACCAGGCTGGTATGGTCTGCACTCAGCTCACGCATGGCGGACAGAATCACCTGTTCGGCTCTGGAATCCAGCGCTGATGTCGCTTCATCAAACACCACGATAGGCGAGCCCTTGAGCAGCACCCGCGCGATGGCAATGCGCTGCTTTTCGCCACCCGACACCTTCAACCCGCGTTCACCCACCACCGTCTGGTCACCTTCGGGCAGGCTGTCGATAAAGCCGCGCAGATGCGCCATATCAATAGCCTTGTCAACGGCGTCTGCCGCAGCTGCGGGATCTCCATAAGCAATATTGTCACGGATGCTTGCATTGAACAGCACCGTATCCTGAGGCACCACGGCAATGGCACGGCGCAGGCTGTCCTGAGTAACCGATGAGATCGACTGGCCATCGATGCGAATCTCGCCGCCCGTGCAGTCATAGAAACGAAACAGCAGGCGGGCCAACGTGCTTTTTCCGGCCCCGCTCGAACCGACCACGGCCACCCGCTCACCGGGTTGCAGCGTGAAAGTGACATCCTGCAGCACCGGGCGTTCGGGATGGTAGGCGAAGCGCACCGCATCGAACTCGATACGGCCCTCGGACACCACCAGATCCTTGGCCTGCGGGTGATCACGCACGGCCGGTTCCTTCTCCAGCAGACCCAACATGTTTTCCAGATCCGTCAGCGCCCGCCGTATTTCACGATACACGAAACCCAGAAAATTGAGTGGGATGAACAGCTGCAGCATGTAGGCATTGACCATGGCAAGGTCACCGACCGTCATATCACCAACCACCACGCCCTGCGCCGCCATGATCATCATCACGGTAATGGCCAGTGCAATGATCAGCGCCTGACCCGAATTCAGCGCCAGCAGCGTTGTTCTGTTCTTCAGTTTGGCGTTCTCCCAGTGACGCAGAAAGTCATCATAGACCTCTGCTTCATGGGCTTCATTATTGAAATACTTGACCGTTTCATAGTTCATCAGGCTGTCGATGGCGCGCGTATTGGTGGACGAATCCGCCAGATTGGCCTCGCGCACGAAGCGTGTGCGCCACTCGGTAATAAGCACGGTAAAGCTGATATAGATCGTCACTGCCACCAGCGTGATCAGCGCGTACCAGGCAGAAAAGGTGATGGTAAAGATCAACGCCACCATCAATATTTCGAACAGCGTCGGGACTATGTTGAACATCAGAAAGCGCATCAGAAAGCTGATGCCGGTAGTGCCCCGCTCAATATCCCGACTGACGCCCCCGGTCTGGCGATCCAGATGAAACCCCAGGTCGAGCTGATGCAGGTGTTTGAACACCCGCAGACCAATGCGGCGCATCGCATGCTCTGTAACACGGCTGAATATTGCGTCGCGCAATTCGCCGAAGAACACACTGCCAAAGCGCAGCGCGCCGTAGATCAGCAGAAATGCCAGCGGCAACACCAATTCGGGCTGCAGGCTGCGATCCACGCCGTCAATAATGTGTTTGAGCGCCCAGGGCATGGCCAGTGTCGCGCCCTTGGCCGCCAGGAGCGCGATCAGCGCCAGTATCACCCGGCCCTTCAGCGCCCAGAGATAGGGCCACAGGTAGAGCACGATACGCTTCAGATCAAGAGCACCGAGTGTCTTGGGCGGGTGCGGACTGAGAGAACGGGAGCGCCGCATGAAAAAGCCTGTTGGGGATTTGGGAAAACCGACCCGGCATTATACAATGCGCGTCCGATCCGGCAATGACAGACTGCAGTGGAGCACTGAATGCAATTCCCCGCAATGATCGCCTTCGAATACAGCGATCACGACACCGATGGCTTTCCGACCGCCATCGCATGGACACTGGAATCAGCACAGTACAAGGCAGCCCTGATTCAGCCAGATGATCAGTGGCTCGCCACGATGAAAGAAGACAGTACGGCACTGGAACGCCCGGTCAGCGAACTGCTTGAAATGGGTGAGAATCTTGCCGATGTGATTCAGGAACTTACCGCAGATTGTCCCAACGGCCCAGTGATGGCGGAAGATCCGGACATGGCTCTGGCCATGCTGGAGCAACTGTTTTCAGCAGTGGGGCATGACAACCCCTACCAGGTGGAACCCATGGTCAGCTTGTTCGGGCCCTGGCCGGCGGAAGACATTGACCGTACGCGCCGGCTCTATATGGATCGTCTGGACCTGTCGCCGCATATTGCCGAACAGAACATACTGCTTTGGCGAGCCACCTACGCACACCTGATGCAGGAAGCACAGATCATGACCAGTGATGATGAGCCTGAAGAGATGCCTACCAGCCCATCACCTCGCGAATGAAAGGTTGCGTCAGCCGCCGTTTTTCGGCCAATGCCTGCTGATCCAGTGTCTGTATCAGGGCTGAGAGTCCCACCCAGTCACGCGGGCCGCGCAATGCCAAATAGCGCGCCGTATCAGGGCTGATCTGCAGCCCGCGCTGGCGCGCCAGCCAGTGAATTGCCTGCTGCCAGTGCTGGTCTTCCGGCAACCGCCAGTTGGCTTGCATCCCCCAGGCCAGCCGTGAGTGCAGATCCGGCAGAGTCACCGCACGCAGTTCAGGCAAGGACAGATGACTGCCGAGGGCAATCCGGTGACCCAGATCACGCGACCGGTTGAACAGATGGAACAGTGCCTCGTCCCAGATCGCTTCACCCAGAACCGCCTCAAGGTCATCAAGGCACAGTAGCGCCATATCGCTCATGCCGTCGAGCACGGCAGGATCGTGGCCCTGCAGTTCCTTCAGGCTCAGATAGAACACTGCTTGTCCGGTTTCCTCGCTCTGGCGGCAGATGGCCTGCAGCAGATGGGTCAGACCGCCACCGGGTGGCGCCTGCACAAACAGCGACGACTCCTGGCCGGTAAGCCACTCATGATGCAGCCAATCCATTAGCCACTCATTCGGTGTCGGATAGAGCGCCTCCAGTCTGGCATCTTCCGGCAGCGTGACCTGCAGTGGCAACTGCCTGGGCTTTGCAGACGCGGGGTCAGTCACGCCAGATAAACTCCAGTCGCGGCTCTTCACCAGGCAGCGTTATGGTGCTGACCTCCTGCAACCGACCATCCAGCGCCAGCAGATCAAGCCAGCGCGATTGTTCAGCCGCGGAATAGAGCCGGTATCGCGCCGTACTGCCATTCAGGCTGTCCATGTAGAGGGCTTCGGTGCCGATAATCTCGCGCAGATACCGGCGTACGGCCACATGAGCATCCATGCTGCCCATGTTGAGCACTGAAAACTCATGCGCCTGCGGCTCATTGTCCAACCGGACACCGTAGCGCTCACTCATGATGCGACTGGCCAGCGCTACGCCTTCCTGAACAACGGCCGCCTGGTCATCGCCAAAAAACGTCGCGCTGTGGCGCTGCCCGCCCAGTATGAAGTGCCAGCGACCCACCCAGTTGCCGGTATCCGGTTGAATCCCGATATAACCCGCCAGAATCGCATCGGCGTTGTAGCGCTCACCGACGGCGAGCAGTTCTTCGGTAAAACCACCCCAGACATCATCCGCAGTCACCACGCTGATGTCTTCGAGGTCCAGCAAGGGCCAATGCAGCGGCAGCCCGAAAGAGGCAGCCCGCTTCCCCAGTTCGGCTACGGCCAGTGCTTCGGAATGTTCACCCTGCAGGTCGATTCGCCCGCCTTCCGGCGCCGCCAGCAGTACCAGGCTGCGTGGGCGCTTGTCGGTCCAGACCGGGATTCCGGCATCAGTCAGTATATCTCTCACCAGCGAGGGTTCGAAGGTCAATTCAAGATTGTAGGTGGGCTGCGGGTTGCCGATCGCATCAGGGATGGTCTCGTCACTGTCGCCCAGGCTGAACCGGCTGAGCAGGTCAATTGGCCTGGCCTTGGCCCGCTCAATGGCTTCATGCCCCGGCAGTTCGGAGAGGCCGGATGAGCGCCGCAGCACTTCCTGCAGCGCATCAGCAACGACTTCAATCTGCCGGGCCTCATCAGCCGACTGGGCAATGATGCGTTCAGCATAATAGAGGTCGACACGCTCTGTCGCCGCCAGGCTGCCGGTCATCCAGCCAGCCAGCAGCAGGGGCAAAAGAGTTCGCAACGCTTTCATTGATACACCGGCTCCCTTTCGAAGAAAGCCTATTCTGACAAAAGTGACCGGCTTTGGGCACCCGTTCCTGTGTCTGCGCAGTAAAAAGGCTGGTAGAATCCGCTTCCAGTCTGATTGTCCCCTTACTGGTCGCAGGAGGCCCCAAGCTGATGAGCGGTAAATCCCTCAGTTACAAAGACGCCGGTGTCGATATAGATGCCGGAAATGAGCTGGTCGAGCGCATCAAGAGTGCTGCCCGCCGCACCCACCGACCCGGGGTAATGAGTGGCTTGGGGGGCTTTGGTGCCTTGTTTGAACTGCCAACCGGATATCGGGAACCCGTGCTGGTATCGGGCACTGACGGCGTGGGTACCAAGCTGCGCCTGGCCATGGACCTGCAACAGCATGACACCATCGGCATTGATCTGGTGGCCATGTGCGTCAACGACCTGATTGTGGCTGGTGCCGAACCGCTGTTTTTCCTCGACTACTATGCCACCGGAAAACTGAATGTGGATATTGCCGCAGATGTGGTGGCCGGCATCGGTCGCGGCTGCGAACTGGCAGGCTGTGCTCTGGTCGGCGGAGAAACCGCTGAAATGCCCGGCATGTATGAGGGTGATGACTACGACCTGGCCGGCTTCTGTGTCGGCATAGCCGAGAAGTCCGAACTGATTGACGGCAGCCGGGTTGGCCCGGGCGACGTGCTGCTGGGTCTGCCCTCCAGCGGGCCCCATTCCAATGGTTACTCGCTGATTCGCAAGGTGCTGGAAGTCAGCGGCCAGTCGACGACACAACCTCTGGGCGAACAGTCACTGGGTGAAGCACTGCTGGCGCCGACGCGGATTTACGTCAAGCCCATCCTGCAGGTGCTGAAGGCCGGTCCTGTGCATGCCATGAGCCATATTACCGGAGGTGGGTTTATCGAAAATATCCCTCGGGTATTGCCGGAAGGCATGCGCGCCGTGGTAGACACGGAAAGCTGGGCCTGGCCCGAGGTGTTCCACTGGCTGCAACGCCACGGCAATATCGAAACGCGGGAAATGCTGCGCACCTTCAACTGCGGTATCGGCATGGTACTGGTGGTTCCGGCCGAGCGGGAAGCCGCAGTCATGCAGCAACTGACCGAAGCCGGTGAAACACCGGTGCGGATCGGCCAGATCGAAGCCGGCGATGGCCCGGCCGAAGTGGTTCTGAAAGGCCTGGACAGCTCCGCATGACGTGTCGCACGGTCGTACTGGTTTCCGGCAGCGGCACCAACCTGCAAACGTTTATCGATCGCTACCCACCGGGGACCGGGACTGCTGTCGAGCTGGCCGGTGTATTCAGCAACCGGCCGCAAGCCGGCGGCCTGGAGCGAGCCCGACGTGCCGGTATCGAAACGGCTGTTCTCGACCATACCGGATTTGCCGACCGCGCCGCCTTTGACCGGGCCATGCTGGATGTTCTC
>NZ_JAIUMC010000080.1 GCF_022565775.1 Natronospirillum sp. | reverse complement strand
TGATGACACCGGGCAAGCAATATGACTTCAAGGTGGGCGTCAGCACCAGTGCCGGTGTGGTCAGCCATCTGTTCAACCGGATTGATGTCAATACGCTGGCCGATCAGCCGGGAGACAAGCTGAACCTGAATGAAATCGGCCACTGTGAAATCACGCTGAACCGCGAAGTGGTATTCGACAGCTACAAGCAGAATCGCTGGACCGGCTCCTTCATCGTGATTGATCGTCTGACCAACGTGACGGTCGGTGCGGGCATGATCGAGCGCACGGTGGAAGGCAGCAGTGAACTGAAGCCGATCAGCGATGAAGAGCGCCAGCGCCGCTTCGGGCAGCAGCCTGCCACCGTGGTGCTGGCCAGCGACCGCAACGGGGATCTGGCCGCCGCCGTGGAGCGCCTGCTGTTTGATTCCGGGCACCTGAGTGTCACCGTCAGCGCCGCAGATGCCCGCAGCGTGGCGCCCTATATCGAGGCAGCAGGTCTGCTTGCCTTGGTCAGCGGCAAGCCGGATGGTGATCTCGGTTTTGGCGTGACGCTGGAGGCCGACACGGCAGCCGATGTGCTGGAAGCGCTGTTGCAGCAGGGCATTCTGTCGTAGGTCGCCCTGGTTCAAATAGCGCGGGCAAGCCCGCTGGCCTACAAATGAGGCGTCATTGAAACCTGGTGCCTCGGGTTACCGAGCGCGGGCAAGCCCGCTGGCCTACAAATGAGCCGCCATTGAAACCTGGTGCCTCGGGTTACCAAGCGCGGGCAAGCCCGCTGGCCTACAAATAAGGCATCATTGAAACCTGGTGCCTCGGGTTACCAAGCGCGGGCAAGCCCGCTGGCCTACAAATGAGGCGTCATTCAAACCTGGTGCCTCGGGTTACCAAGCGCGGGCAAGCCCGCTGGCCTACAGGTCGCGCATCAGCAGGCCGAACGCCCCGGCACTGGCCGGGAGTTCGGCCGGCACGGCCAGTGATACCCGATAGTCCGACCCGGGCACCTCGTCGATCTGGCGCCCATTTTTCTGCAGCCGTACATCCTCCACCTGAAAGCGCTGATTGCCCTCGGGCGTCATCAGCTCGACCCAATCCCCCTGGCCGAACTTGTTCTTCGCCCGTAGCAGCAGGCGTTCACCGTCCAGGCCTTCGGCCTCCGCCACGAACTGCTGACGGGTCGACACGGATCGGCCCTGCGTGTAGTTCTGATAGCTGTCATGCGTGTGGCGCCGATAAAACCCTTCCGTATAGCCCCGGTTGGCGAGCCCGTCGAGTTGATACAGCAGATCCGGATTGAAGGGCCTGCCCTCGACCGCATCGGTAATGGCCTGTCGGTAGGTCTGTGCCGTGCGGGCGGTGTAATAATGCGACTTGGTGCGCCCTTCTATCTTCAGCGAGTGCACACCGATGCGCGTCAGCCGCTCGATGTGCTGCACGGCCCGCAGGTCCTTGGAATTCATGATGTAGGTGCCGTGCTCATCTTCCCAGGCAGGCATCTGCTCCCCCGGATGCCTGGGGTCTTCCAGCAGCCAGACGCCGTCGACCGGCGCGCCTTCGCCCAGCACCGGTGCCTGCGGCTGACTGTCGGAGGCAATACGGTCCTGTTGCGGGGTCCACACTGCCGGATCCTTCGGGATGATGTCGCCGGTGATGTCCGTCTTGCCTTCATGGGTCTTGTATTCCCAGCGGCAGGCATTGGTGCAGGTGCCCTGATTGGGGTCGCGCCGGTTGAGATAGCCGGACAGCAGGCAGCGGCCGGAATAGGCAATGCACAGCGCCCCGTGCACAAAGACTTCAAGCTCCATCTCCGGCACATGGTGGCGAATGTCCTCGACTTCATCGAGCGACAGTTCCCGCGACAGAATCACCCGCTCCACACCCTGACGATGCCAGAACTTCACTGTCGCCCAGTTGACGGCATTGGCCTGCACGGAGAGATGTATCGGCATGTCCGGCCAGGCTTCACGCACCAGCATGATCAGCCCGGGGTCCGACATGATCAGCGCATCCGGCTGCAGATCAATCACCGGCGCCATGTCCTTCAGATAGGTCTTGATCTTGGCATTGTGGGGCGCGATGTTGCTCGCCAGATAGAACTGCTTGCCTTGCTCGTGGGCCTCCCGAATTCCTATTTCCAGGTTCTGCAGCGTGAAGTCATTCTCGCGCACGCGCAGGCTGTAACGCGGCTGTCCGGCATAGACGGCATCCGCCCCATAGGCAAAGGCATAGCGCATGTTGCGCAATGTGCCGGCCGGTGACAGCAGTTCGGGACGTTGCATGGTGTAACTACTCCTGCGCCCTGGCGGCGCCTGTCTCTAAGTCCGCCTCCACAGAGGCGCGAGCCTGCTCGGCCTTGGCGGCGGGCAGTCGGGTCAGAAAATCCCGGAATGACTGAATGACATCCGAGTTGTTTTGCGGCGCCATGATATCACCGACAAAGACATGCGGGGACTCCCCTTGGGCCACGGTAAACCAGCGGAACAGCTTGGGCTCGCCACCCCATCGATCAAACAGGTCACGGGCAAACTGGGCATCCACGACCGGGTCTTCAGGACTGCACTGAATCATCAGGGGTACATTGAACGTTTCAACCGGAGCATGCTGTACCTGTTCCAGCAGCAGCTCCATCTGAATCAGGGCCCGGTTGCCGTAATTGGTCGACCAGTACTTCTGCTGTCTGGGGTCCAGACTGTGCCAGCGTTTTTCCGGGCTCACCACCTGCGGCAACCAGTAGTCTGCTCCGGGCCAGGTCAACAGGAATGCCAGTGGGTTGCGCACCTTGAAGTTGGGTGCCATACACAGCAGCGCCCGCACCTTTTCACTTACGCCGGGCTGCTGCAGCAGCCAGACCGCCGAAGCTGCACCGGTGGACGTCGCCACGACGACCACCTGATCGCCCAGGGCGCGGGCCATCAGCCAGAACTCCCAGACCGACTCGAGCCAGGCGGCGCCATCCACCTCACTCATCGCCTGATCGCCCATGCCGTGGCCGGCGATGCGGGCATACACCGCATTGGCTTCATCGCGCTGCGCCAGAGTCTCGGTAACAGGCGCCGTTTCCTGCCGACAGGCCGACAGCCCGTGCAGGTACAGATAGCAGACCCGAGTGCGGGCCGGGTGTTTCGGCTCATGAAACCGGATGATGGCCTCCGCGCCGGGAATGATTCGAGGCTCCGTCCGTTCGCGCTGCACCAGAGCTGCCGCCAGTTTCCGCGGGTCATCGGCATGCCAGTAATCGGGCAGTTCGGCGGGCAGATCAGGGGTGCGCAACCTGGGCCGTCGCCAGCGATGCAGCTTTACTTTCCAGCACAGCACCAGAAGCAGCGCCACTGCCAATGCCAGCCAGACGATTGCACTAGTCATGACGCCTCCACACAGACTGCTCCTGAGAGTGTAGTGCCTGATCCAGATGTTCGGTCAGCGTTTTGCTGATCCATTTCATCAGCCTTCCCTGTGCACTGGCGGACCAGGACTTGCCGGGCATGGCCAGCCGGCCCATCAATGGTCGCTGAATGGCTCTCGCCCACTGCAGCAGTCGCGCCTGCTCGTCGCGTGGCCAGTCGGCGGCCGTGGTGCGCAGCGCCAGTGCATCACGCTGTGCATGCGGGCGCAGCCAGAGCTGCCGAGTCAGGGTCAGTGCCCGGGCCATGACGACCAGCGGGAAGTTGGGGTGACGCACCGGCCCCATGATCTGCTGCTCACGGACCATGGGCAGACGACGCAGCCAGGACTGTTTTCCGGAAGCACTCCCGCCTTCATTGCCGGACAACTGTCGACCGGCCCACCAGCCACTGGCGGAGCCAATCAAACCACCCGAGAGTGCCCCCAGCATCAGCGAACTGCCGCCCAGGCCGGCATCTACAGCCAGCCCCCCTGCTGCCCCGGCGCCCCCGGACACCAGCAGCAGGTCTCGCTGTTTCAGCCCCCAGAGCGTCCAGGTCTCCGAATGCATCAGACTGTCCGGCCCCAGATCCCAGTCAACCACCTGTTCCAGCCGCGCCTGATGGTGCCCCCAGCCTGACGCCAACTGGCGGAAAAAAGCCTGTTCTCTGGCGACCAGTTGCGCCATCAGTTGTTCTCTGGCTTGCTCGGGCTGCGTTGCACCGGCCGCCTTCAATCTGATATGACAGGCCATCTGTTCACACCAGTATTGCGCCAGCGCGCGACTGGCTTCACCCAATCTGTCCTGATCGCGGCGGGCCAGCTCCGCGCAAAGGCGCGCGATGGGCTGCTGCCATTCGGCGGTCAGCTCGCCCAGTGCCCGCAGCAGTGACTGCCGAGCCGGCAGAGTGGCCGCCAGCGGGTTGAACTCTCTCACCCACTGAAAATACTGGTTCAGAGTGCGCGCCCATGTATTGTCCGTCAGTTCTCCCGCCAGGGGCTGCATCGGGTTGATCACCGCCATTCGCGGCTGTCCGGTCCAGCGCAGAATCTCCATCTCCGCTTCATCCGCTGCGGTCACCGGCTGTGCCGCATCCACAACATACAGGATGCCGGCGCCTGCCATGACGGGGCGCAGCAATTCACATTCGTCCGGAAAACGCTGCTGGTGCTCCGGCTCGGCCAGAAACGCCCTGACCCGCTCCGGCCTTTGCGCCGGAGCCACCGATTCTGCCTGCAGCCAGGCCAGCGCCTGGCGGGCGCGCTGGAACCCCGGGGTATCGGTCAGCGACAGCATGACCTGCCCATCCATGATGAACTCGAAGGTATCGGCATGCCGCGTCGTGCCCGACTCGGCGCCGACCCGGACACTGTCATTCTCTGCCAGCGTCGAGACAATGGACGACTTGCCTTTGTTGGGGTGGCCAACCACACACAGGTGAGGTGCACGCCGAATGTTCACAAACCAGGCTCCTGTCCATCAGGCTCATTGTCGTCGACCACCCAGACCAGGCCGTGCCGGCGGGCAAACGCCTGCCAACTGACCAGATGGCGCTCTGCTACGGTGTCACCGGAGGGTACCGCATACAGCCCCTGCTCGGTGACGCCGCGTGACTGCGCATGCGCCACCAGGTCACTCAACTCCGCTACCGGAGAGCGCTGCACCGCCACCTGCCAGAGCAGGCGACGATTCCCTTCAGCCAGCACCTGATTCAGACGTTCCAGATCAGCGGCCCAATCCTTGTCGCCCAGCGTACAGGCCGCCCCGGACTGGGCCTGCTCCCAGTTGATTTGCAGCACTTTGTCTGTAGTCCAACGGCCCAGTGGCGCTGTGACCAGGCCGCTGTCCGGCAGGGTGTCCCCCGAATCGTCGCTGCTGCCCCGGATCACCATGCCGGCACGATTCAGGCGGTGCAACTGCCAGGAGGCCAGCCCGGCCAGACCAAGGCGCGGCAGCAGGTTGTAAAACAGCAGAGAGGCCAGCAGGAAAGGCCACCAGTCACCGGCGCGCTCGGTGGTTCCCTGCTCCGGTGCAATGCGCTGAAACCGGGTGGCGTCGATCAGATCCGCATCGGGGGCCGCTGCCGACCAAAGCCATTGCCAAGGCAGGCTGATGGCCTGCGCCAGCCCGACCATGGACTGCTCGCCGGTGAGCACCGTTGAGCTCCAGCCGAATGCCAGATCGGTAAACAGCAACATGAAACCGAAGCCCAGTAGCATGCCCACCGCCACCAGACACCAAAGTTGTTGCAGCAACAGCAGCATCTGCCAGCGCGCCCGAGGCTCGGGAAACCAGGAAAACTCGCGCCCGGCCAGGCGAAACAGCCAGGGGCGCCCGGTGCTCTGTAATGACCAGAGCAGGGATACCAGCGCACCGAACAGGGGCAACCCGGCCCACAGCAACCAGATGTGAAACACGTTGATCCGGCCCTCGGGGCTGTAACCGAGGCTGCCCACCGCGAGCAGCAGCCCTGCCGCCAGGGCCAGCATTACCAGCAGCCAAATGGGCATGGGCGGGATCATGGACTGAGTCATGTTGACGGGCAATTCCTGTCTGGCGTGGTCTTTGAACGGGCTGGCCTCGAGATCTGGCATGGCCCTTGTATAAGTCCATTATGTCAGGTCTGGGCGCTGTTGGCAGGCAACCCTGAGCAGGCCTGTCATGAAAGGGTAAAACCACCCACCCGCTGCAGTATTCGTCGTCGTTCCGGATATACTGGAGCCGCTCTTGAAAAGAGGACATTCCGATGAGCATTAAGAAACGCTATCTCAAATCCAAACCCGTCTGCAAGTGCACCTTCGAATTGCCGTCCGAGGCTGCGGGCGATGCCAGCGAAGTCTACCTCGTCGGTGATTTCAACGCTTGGGACGCTGAGGCGCAGCCCATGCGTCGTCTGCGTAATGGTACCTTCAAGGCCGAGCTTGATCTACCGGCCGGTCAGTCCTTCGCTTTCCGGTATCGGCGCAACGATGGTTCATGGGAGAATGACTGGGCGGCCGATGACTATCAGCCGGTTCCTGAGCTGGGTGTGGACAACTCGGTCGTGCGCCTGTAAGTCCTGCAGAGGAGAGTCGAGCATGATCTTGAACAAGCTGAAAACTACCGTCACCCTGTTGCTGCTGGCCGCGTTCCTGGCTGCCTGCACCAGTACACCGGAAGAACGCAAGCCGGATCAGGACATGCTCGATCGGCGTGATGATGCCATGGACGAACTGGACCGTTATACGCAGTAAGCGTGGCTGCCCTCTAAGCAGTCCGCTGGGCCAGTACTCTTTCCACCGTATCCACCACCGCTCGGGTCTGGCTGTCGATCTCGATATTGACCGGGCGACCTTCAGTGGCCTCACCCAGTGTGGTCAGAGCCAGTGTTTCCGGTATCAGACTGATCGTGAACCCGTCTTCGGTCACGTCCACAATCGTCAGTGACGCGCCGTCCACACCGATATAGCCTTTGGCAAATACATACGGTTGCACTTCCGCCGGCGCCGAGATGCGCAGCAGGCGACCATGGCCCAGCGTCTGTATCTCGGTGATTTCGCCCATGGCTGCGACATGCCCCGACAACAGATGCCCTCCCACTTCGTCCGAGGCCTTCATGGCCCGTTCGAAGTTGACCTGATCGCCGTCCCGACGCTGCCCCAGCGTGGTGATATCCAGGGTCACTTTCATCACATCGAAAAAGGCCAGGTTTTCCTGTACACCGGTCACGGTGAGGCAGGCGCCATCAAGCGCTACCGAAGCGCCCGTGCGCACATCTTCAATCTTGCCGGCAGGAAAACGCACCGCCAGTCGGGCCAGGTCCTGGTCTGACTGCACGCTTTCGATGACTGCCTTGCCCTGCACAATACCGGTGAACATACTTGAGTCCTGTGTGGCCAGTTGGTTGGCTTTCTGTGTTCGAAGTCAGTCGGGAATGTGATAGTCCGTTACCGGAACCCAGTCATTGCGCCCGGGCAAGCGCTCCCAGACACTGCCGACTTCCGACTTCTCGATCAACTCACCAATACTGGGGTCCATACGCATCATGCAGTCCAGTGGTGCTACCAGTGCGCTGCCCTCCTGTTGCAGGAACTCATCTGATTCCAGTCCGGAATAGAAGCGAAAGCCGGTATCATTGCGATGATCGGGAGATTCCTTGTAGAAAAACCGGATCGGCAGCGGGCGCTCATTCAGAATCATGCTGGAGGCCAGACAGAGATGTCCCTGGTCCTGCATGGGGATGGATGCGCGGCTGACGGCTTCGCTCATAATGACTCCTGCACTGCCTATGACGGTTTCGAACGGGGCGCGCATTATAGGAGTCGCCTGACAGCTTGAGAAGCCTGCCTGCCAAAATTCCGGTACCTTGAGGGCCGCTTTGGTAAAACCTGTTTCCAGATCAGGTGGTTATAATTGTTACATTTTGTAATCGAAACTGACCTGTATCAACACATTGTGCACAAGACGACCACTGTACCCCTCATGACATGGTCATTTCAGTGAAAATGCCCTGCCTGACCGTGTCAATCGCACTACACTTGTGGCAAGAAATGAAGGCTGCGGTTGATCCGAACAGGGTCAGACCGCATATAACGGAGTAGGTACAAGATAAACAGACCTGTTTGCTGGTCGCTGATCAGACGAAATATGGAATCCAGGCAGCCCTCGCGGCATGGACAAATGACGACAGGGTCACTGAGAGGTGTTAAGGATGGATGTAAAGACAGAACTGGAAACACTGGAGCAGGCCATTACGGATGCAGAAGAGCGCAAGCGTCAGTTCGTCAGAGAGCACCCCAACGGGGCGGGCGACAGGACAGAACGTACCCGGCTGTACGCAGAGGTGGAACGGGCGCGCAAAGCGCTGCGGGAGTACAAGATCAAGCATCAGCTGATTTGACGTCAGCACCGGGCTGGCTTACTTTCAGACCCCCATCGTCAGGGCGTGGCACTTTCGCAGTCTCGCCCTGCCCCAGTCACCTTGCAGTTGTACGGTAAGTCATGATTCGTTATTCAATCCGGCCCGCCAACCCAGCGGCGCATCTGTTTCGAGTTACACTGACACTGACCTCTCCGGAACGGGAGCAGGGGTTCCAGATGCCCGCCTGGATCCCGGGCTCCTACATGATCCGCAATTTTTCCCGCCACATCATCGGCCTGCAGGCTGAAGACGAACACGGTCAAACCCTGGCGGTAAGACAGATCGACAAACAGAGCTGGGCTCTGGCGGCGGACGCGCTGCCACAGCAGGTAACGCTGAGTTACGACGTCTATGCCTGGGATCGCTCCGTACGCGCGGCGCATCTTGACCGCACGCACGGCTATTTCAATGGCAGCAGTGTATTTCTGTGCGTCACGGGTCGCGAAGACGATCCCTGTGAGGTCGATATCCTGCCACCGGAGGCGCCGGTCGAAGGCAACTGGCGGGTGGCCACGGCGATGACCACCGCCGGGGCTGAACCCTGGAGCTTCGGCCCCTACAAGGCCGACAATTATGAAGAGTTGATCGACCACCCGGTTGAAATGACCGAATTTACCCCTGGCTACTTCAAGGCCTGTGGGGTGCCGCACCATATCGTGATCAGTGGCCGCCACCGGGTCGACATGGAACGCCTGGAGCGCGATCTGCAGGCCATTTGCGAGCATCACATCGGTTTCTGGGGCGAGCCGGCCCCGATGCGTCGCTATCTGTTCATGACCATGGCCACCGGTGACGGCTATGGCGGACTGGAGCACCGGGCGTCCACCTCACTGATGGCCAAGCGGGACGACCTGCCACGCCCCGGCCTTGACGCCCCTACCAGTGGCTACCTCAATTATCTCGGGCTGTGCTCGCACGAGTATTTCCACACCTGGAACGTGAAGCGCCTGAAGCCGGCCGTGTTCCATCCCTATCCGTTGCAACAGGAAGCCTACACCGAGCTGCTCTGGTGGTTCGAGGGCATTACCTCCTACTATGACGATCTTGGCGTGCTGCGCGCCGGTTGCAGCACTGTCGAGGCCTATCTGGAAATGCTGGGCCAGACGATCACCCGGGTATACCGGGGCGAGGGGCGTTTCAGGCAGACACTGACCGAAAGCAGCTTCAATGCCTGGACCAAGTTCTATCTGCAGGACGAAAACGCTCCCAACGCCATCGTCAGCTATTACGCCAAAGGGGAGCTGTTTGCGCTACTGCTGGATCTGGCCATTCGCGAACGCACCAGCGGACAGCAAAGCCTGGATGATCTGGTACATGCTGCCTGGGCCAACTGGCATCAGGACGGCATGCCGGAAGACGGCGTGCCCGAACTTGCCAAACAACATATCAACTGTGATCTGAGCGACCTGTTCCATCTAGGGCTGAATAGCACCGATGATCTGCCGCTGCAGGACTACCTGGCCCGCTTTGGGGTAACGCTGGACTGGGGCACACCCCTCTCTCTGGGCATGCCAGGCGGCAAAAGGGCGCTGCTGAAGCCGGAGCAGGTCAATCTGGGCGCCGTTTTCGAGGCCGATCCTGCCGGTGCGCGGGTGCGGGCCGTGCTGCAGAACAGTGCTGCCCAGCAGGCCGGACTGTCGGCCGGGGATGTGGTCGTCGCGGTGAATGGCATTCAGACCAGCCAGGGGCGCATCGAAACCCAGGTGGCGGAATTCCAGCCCGGTGATCGTTTCAGCCTGCACTATTTTCGCTATGACGAACTGCGCGAAACAGAGGTCACGGCAGAAGTCGGGGCCGCCACCACAGCAGCCCTGACGGTCAACGACAGGGCTCTGGCCAGGAGTTGGCTCGGTGAGGATGTCCGGTTTGCGCAGCGGGAAGGCTGATGCAGTCCTGCCTGACCAATGACTAGTAAAGGAGTAAAAACCATGTTCCACCTGCTGATAGGCCTGCTGATTCTGGCTCTTGTTGTGACGTTGCTGCTGCGTCTGGTAGTCAACCCCTTGTCCGGCTCTGCCGCAGGCGGCCTGACCGACCAGTATGCGCTGACGGGCTGCGTGCGCACCACCAATTGCGTATCCAGTCAGGAAGCGACTGACTCATACGGCTACATAGCGCCACTCGAAACAGGGCAGGCAGACGGGTCACTGGACAAAGCGGCTTCCGTGCTGAAGAACGCCGGCCCGCACCATATCGTCAAACAGGATGAACGTTATCTGCATGCGGTATTTACCACGCCGCTGATGGGCTACCGGGATGACCTTGAACTGCTGGTGGACGCAGACAATCCGGGTCAGCTTCAGGTCCGCAGCAGTTCGCGCATCGGGCGCAATGATTTCGGCAAAAACCGGCAGCGCGTCGAGAAGCTTCGCCAGGCGCTCGCGCAATAGCGCGCCGGTCAGCCCGGCGCCTCCTCCTCATGGTCCAGAGCATAGCCGAACGGCGTCGTCAGTGGTGGCTGATACCAGAGTGGCGCATGCAGCACCAGAAAGTGACCGCCGTACCAGGCGAGTAGCGCATAGACACCGGCATTCGGCCCGCCGCCGATAAAGGCATTGTAGCCGGTCAGCCACTCACTCAAGGCCAGCAGGATTGCCCCGGGGATGGCAATCCAGTGGACCCGGCTGCACAGCAGCACAGCAGCTACGAACAGAGTCACCACCGTGATATAGACCACCAGTGCTTCATGAATCATGGTCGAGACAGTCCAGAGGCCGTTACCGGCGAGCAGCGCCCCCAGTACCACGGGAATCATCAACAGCCAGCGCAGATAGCCCATGGCCACCGTTTGTGCGGCCCACGTCAGGTAAGCCAGGTAGCCGCAGAGTGACAAGATCATGGCCAGGGTGAAATGCTCAGGCATCTGCGCGGCCACACCGGCCCCAGCGAAGATCAGCACACCCACCGGCAAGGAGAGACGCCGTTTCTGCTCGGCCGGCCACTGAAAGAAAACCCAGCAGGCCAGCAACACCAGGGGCAAGGGGCGCAGAACCCAGTTCAGCTCCGCAGTCACCAGGCCCATAGTGTCGTTGACCAGAAAGGCCAGAGTCAGAACCAGCCAGAGCAGGTAAAATCCAGCCACCAAAGGATTCATGAGGTACAGTTTCCCAATTCAGAATGGGCACACTCTACTGCCGGGAAGGACTTCGCGCAACGTTGACCCGCACCATGACTGGTTCACCGCCATGTCAACATCAGGGAACAAAAAAAGAAGATGAAAAATGCTTGCCACACACAAGGGGTAGTGGTTTAGAATCAACCAGACCACAACAGATAGTGTTTGTGCTCGACAATGGAAACGGGCAGCCGTAGGGGCCATGATGGCCTTTTCTCCCGTCAGTCGGGGCGCTGACACCCAAATCGACCACCCTTGGTATGGCAGGAACCACCATGACACAAACCACCCCGGCCGATCAGACCATCAGTATCGACTATCAGGAAGCTTCACTGGACATCTGGGACAAGAAATACCGACTGAAGGACGGTCGGGGGAACCCCGTTGATGACAGTATGCATGGCACCTTTGTGCGCGTCGCAGAAGCCATCGCCGCCGTAGAAAAGAACAAGAGCAAGCGCTCCGAGTGGCAACAGAAATTTACCTGGGCGCTGGAAAACGGCGCCATTCCGGCGGGCCGGATTCTGTCCAATGCCGGCGCGTTGGAACACAAGCCCGCCACATCGACTATCAACTGTACAGTCTCCGGCACGGTCACCGACTCGATGGACGGCATTCTGCAGAAAGTGCATGAAGCCGGCCTGACCCTGAAAGCCGGGTGCGGCATCGGCTATGAATTCTCTACCCTGCGTCCCCGCAATGCATTTGTCAGCGGTGCCGGTGCCTATACCTCCGGTCCCCTGTCTTTCATGGACATCTATGACCGCATGTGTTTCACCGTGTCATCCGCCGGCGGCCGACGTGGTGCCCAGATGGCCACCTTCGATGTCGGCCACCCCGATGTCCAGGAATTCGTGCGCGCCAAGCGCGAAGACGGCCGGTTGCGTCAGTTCAACCTGTCGCTGCTGATCACCGATGAATTCATGCAGGCCGTCATTGCCGATGATACCTGGGACCTGTCTTTCCCGCTGTCACATAAAGAGGCCGAGCGCGACGAGATCAATCTGCAGGACCCTGCCCAGGTCGTTTGGCGCGACTGGCACGTGAAGGACCCCTACATCACCAATGATGAAGACCAGGTCGCGTTCCGTATCTACAAGAGCATCAAGGCGCGTCATCTGTGGAACGCCATCATGTCGTCCACCTATGACTATGCCGAGCCGGGTTTCATTCTCATTGACCGGGTCAATGAAATGAACAACAACTGGTTCTGCGAGACAATCCGCGCCACCAACCCCTGTGGTGAACAGCCTCTGCCGCCTTACGGCAGCTGCCTGCTGGGCTCGGTCAACCTGACCCGTTTCATCGAAAAGCCCTTTACATCGGAAGCCCGCTTCAACTGGGAGAAATTCCGCGATGTGGTCAGCATCTTCACGCGCATGCTGGACAATGTAGTGGAAATCAACGGCCTGCCGCTGGAAGAGCAGCGTCGTGAAATCACCACCAAGCGGCGTCATGGCATGGGCTATCTCGGCCTCGGCTCCACCATCACCATGCTGGGCATGAAGTACGGGGACGCCGAGTCCGTCAGCTTCACCGAAGAAGTGACCAAGCAGATGGCGCTGGCAGGCTGGCATACCGGTTTGGAACTGGCGAAGGAAAAGGGCGCCGCACCCGTGCTGGAGCAGGAATTCGAGATCACGCCGGAAATGCTGCGTATGCGCCCGGAAATGGAAGCAGACGGGTATCAGGTAGGCGACAAATTGCCCGGCAAGATACTGCATGCCAAGTACAGCCGCTACATGCAACGGCTGGCCGAGGTGGATCCGGAACTGGTCAATGAACTGGCCAAGACCGGTGCCCGCTTCACCCACCACAGCTCCATTGCGCCGACTGGCACCATTTCCCTGTCCATGGCCAACAATGCCAGCAACGGCATCGAACCCAGCTTTGCACATCATTACTCGCGCAATGTGATTCGTGAACGGCGCAAGTCGAAAGAAAAGGTGGATGTATTCTCTTTCGAGCTGCTGGCGTATCGGCAGCTGATCAACGCCGAGGCCATGCCCTATACCGAAGACCCGGACAAGCAACTGCCCGACTATTTCATTACCGCTGACGATATTTCACCGAAGCAGCATGTGGATATTCAAGCGGCAGCACAGACCTGGATCGATTCGTCCATCTCCAAAACGGCCAATGTCCCGACCGACTATGCCTATGAGGACTTCAAGGACATCTATCTGTATGCCTATGAAAAGGGCCTGAAGGGCTGCACGACTTTCCGCTTCAATCCGGAGGCCTTCCAGGGCGTGCTGGTGAAGGAGAAGGATCTGGAAAACACCACCTATCGCTTTGTTCTCGAGGACGGCACCAAGATTGAGGCCAAGGGCAATGAAAAAGTGGACTACGACGGCGAGGAGCACACGGCAGCCAACCTGTTCGACGCCCTCAAAGAAGGCTACTACGGAAAATTCTGACGGAATATCATCATGACAGTACACAAGATCGACAAAAAAATTGTGGGCTACGAGGTGGTCAACGCAGAGAACACGGCAGAGAGGGAAGCCGAGGCTCTGGCGGCGGCGCCCAAGCTGCAGGAAATCCATGAAGCCCTGGACAGACCCGAAGTCCTGCTGGGCTCCACCTACAAGATCAAGACGCCCATGTCCGAGCATGCGCTCTATGTCACCATCAATGACATCGTGCTCAATGAAGGCACCGAACATGAACAGCGCTGGCCGTTCGAGGTGTTCATCAACTCGAAGAACATGGATCACTTTCAATGGGTGGTTGCACTGACCAGGCTGATGTCGGCCGTCTTCCGCAAAGGGGGTGATGTCACCTTCCTGGTGGAAGAGCTCAAGGCTGTTTTCGACCCTCAGGGCGGCTACTTCAAACCCGGTGGCAAGTTCATGCCCTCGCTGGTGGCCGAGATCGGTGATGCCATCGAACGCCACATGAAGATGATCGGCCTGATTCAGGAAGAAGGGCTGAGCCCACATCAGTTGGCACTGATCAATGAAAAGCGGGCTGAATACGACAAGATGAATGGCAAAAAGCAGGCACCCGTCGATGACAACGGCAGCTTTCCACCGGATGCCACCCTCTGCAACAAGTGCAATACCAAGGCAGTGGTGATGATGGATGGATGCCACACCTGCCTCAACTGTGGCGACTCCAAGTGCTCGTGAGGCACTGATCAAACCACCTGCGGCGGGCCAGGGACGGCCCGCAATCGAAAATAGCAATTTATTTTCAAACAGGGGCTGGCAATGCGCCTGAAAAAGGGTATCCTGCTCTTATCTTTTCAGGAAAAACGACCTTCTGGGTCGCCCGTGACATTATTTTCTCCGCGGCAAGTCTCCTCGAGTTCAAGCCCCCGAAACGTAAGTGCCACCCGCGTAACCCCAGAGATCAGCAACCTTTAAAGTTTGGACATAGCGTCCATTGGATGGCAGTCACCAGTTTGGTGTCTGCTCACGTGAGATCGTCGTATTGCAAGAGCAAGCGGCTATACACCCCGATTCTGGGGTCATTGTAAGAGAAGAGGAAAACATGTCAGGTCAAATTATTACCGGCACAGTAAAGTGGT
>NZ_JAIUMC010000079.1 GCF_022565775.1 Natronospirillum sp. | reverse complement strand
ATACCCCGAGAGCTATTTAGTAGCTGATACTGCCCAGAATCGGACGTTCTGGCTTTCCATCAGTTCAGCGTATTGCCTAAGCTATTATCGTGCCACCTTTTGCAGGCCCTCTGCAGGTGAGTTTCAGGCCTACAGGGAGGGCATCGAGCGGGATGCTGTAAAGCCGTTCGACAAGTTTTCTATCCAGTGATTTGATGATCGGAACTAGAGAGCAGGTGGTGCTTGGCTTTGTGACTCACCGTGCTCGAAATCGAATTCTGGGGGCTGTAAAAATATCCGACATCCGCCGCGCGCCCTCAGGCCGGCGGATCCACCCGCCAACCAGTCGACGCATTCACCCGGAACCAGCCAGCAATCGAATAACGCTTGCGCTTTGCAGGCAACACTTCATGCCAGAAGCACTCGCTTTCAAACACCACCAGAGTGCCGGCCTGCGGGGTGACATCGATTAGCACCTGCTCGGGGTCGCCCGGGTCATACAGCCGCAGTTCCCCGCCGTCCGCGGGTTGCCAGTCCGGGTTTAGATAGAGCACGGTGGACAGCCGGCGGTTGCTGCGACCTTGGAAGGCATCAACATGCTTTTTATAGAAAGCGCCTTCCGGATAAAGCGCAAAGTGGGCCTCATAGTCGAACAGGCCGATAAACAGTTCCCGGTTGAGACGAGTCTGCAGCTCGGCCATCGGGTTCAGAAAATGCGTCTCGGCCGGTGCCGTGCCCTCCAGCCAGTGAATGCGATCCTGGCGCACAAAGCGATTGGTATGGAAATCCTGCCCGCGGCCGATGCCCGCACTGTGCAGTTCGTCTTCGGCCTGCAGCGCCTGGCAATGTTGCAGCAGGGTCAGTGTCTGATCCATTGGCAGAAAACCGGGACAGATTGCGAACCCCTGGGTGGCAATGGCATCCACAATGCGGGCAAACGGGTCTGCAGCAGGCGAGAGTGCATCTGGCTGCCCGATCGGGTCGGCGATAACATGGGCTGGCATCATTAAGAGGTGTCCTCGGTTGGCACCCGCGATTGTAGCGCCTTTTTGCGCGCCGTCACGACGCACCAGTGTAAGGAAAGTGTCGAAATCTGACTGGGGTTCCCGGGTTGGGTGCTCTATAATAGCTCGGCCTGCGTGATGTGGGCACCATTGCCCACTCGTGAAGAAAACCAATACAGAGTCCCACCCTGATGACCCAGACCCAGCTCAGCGTCAACCTGAACAAGATCGCCCTGATCCGCAATTCACGCGGGCATGGCTTTCCGGATATTCGGGAATTCGCGACACTGGCATTGGAACAGGGGGCCATCGGCGTGACCATTCATCCGCGACCTGATCAGCGGCATGCGCGCTATGAAGATATCGCGGATCTGCGCGTTCTGGTAAACAGCCACGCGGAGCGGGAACTCAATGTCGAAGGCTACCCCACGGATGAGCTGGTCGACCATGTGGTGGCCCAGTGCCCGCATCAGTTCACGCTGGTACCGGATGAGCCGAACCAGATCACCTCCGATCATGGCTGGGATTTGAAAACCCAAGCCGATCGGTTACGACCTGTGATCGAGCGCTGTCAGCAGGCCGGCGTGCGCACCAGCCTGTTTCTCGATCCGGATCCGGAGCAGGTGCGCCGCGCTGCTGACACCGGCACCGATCGCATCGAACTTTATACCGAAGATTACGCAGAAGCCTGGAAGCACGGCGACCACAAGGCGGTGCTGGCGCAGTACATGGAATGCGCTGAACTGGCGCGGGATCTGGGGTTGGTCGTCAATGCCGGCCATGATCTGGACCTGCAGAACCTGGCCGATTTTGTGTGTGCCCGCAATGTAGCAGAAGTGTCCATCGGCCACGCCCTGACCGTTGAAGCCCTGCGCTACGGCTTCGCCGAAACCGTGCGGCGGTATGTCGCCATTCTAGCTCGGTAACCCACCCTTGTAGGAGCGCACCCCGTGCGCGATGGGGCCGAAGGCCACCTTGAAGGCGCTGATTTATCTGCGCTCGGGGCCGCAAGCCCCTCATGCAATCGCCCAGGGGGCTGGGCTCCTACAGATGAGCCACCCTCTAAATCACAAAAAACGCCAACTGCTGAATAAACCGCCCCGGCAGCAGCGTAAACGCCCCCGCAATCAACAGCGCCCAGCACACCGTCACCATGTTGGCGATATGGGTCTTCAGATTGCCCTTGCGAATGGCCAGAATGCCCTGAGTCACTGAGAAGATGGTGATGGCCGACAGAATGTGAATCGGCCCAAGGCCCAGGGGCAACCCCATGGCCGCGCCGAAACCGTCGCGCAGCCAGAAGCTGGAGACCGCAATGAAGATCAGCATGGCCGACCAGATGCGCCCCATCCAGCGATGCACCTGAGTGCCTTTCGGTGCGATCAGCATCCAGGCGGTCAGCATACTGGCGATCAGCGCCACACCCGAATGCGCCAGCATGACGATGCCGCCGATCTGATTGAACGCGTAGACCATCATGATCTGCACCTGCCGCACCAGCAGAAAGGCCGACAGAATCGCCCCCGCCCAGAGAATGACCTTGAGCGCGGCATTCATTTCATAGGGCTGCGGACGGATTGCGGCGGCATTGGAACCTTCAGTGCTCATGATCGACTCTCCGGTTTGGGCTGAACATGAGCGCAGTATTGGGCCAAGTCAGATCAAGCAGAACAGCTTGAGACGAACGGCAGCCCCCGGCGACGAACGGTCATGACAGGCCGTGACCGGCCTGCTAGTGTCCCTTTTTGCCTTGGACTTGATAATCGGTGCCGTGCTGTTGTTTTAATCGCCCAGGGACTGGGCTCCTGCAGGCACCACCTCCGTAGGAGCGCACCCCGTGCGCGATTGGCGGCGAAGCCGCCCGATGAAGGGGCCTTTGGCCCCATGCATGACCAAGGGCCACAGCCTGCAGATGAGCCTCCGTTGTAGGCGCTGCCTTGGCTGCGCTCGGGGGCGAAGCCGCCTTTCAGGCTGTCGGAAAATTTGTCACTCTCCAGCTTTGGCTTTTGCGGCCTCCTGTCGACACTGAACCCTGAAGCAAGGACTGCCCGTTCAAAGCCGTACAGGCTATAGCGCCGCCCGATTGATCACCCGAAATCGGCATTATGGCCTGTTAATTGCTGCACCATTGGTGCTTGAACGAGCCTGCTGTCAGTGCACGGAGCGGTTTGCCCCAATGGGCTTCCGACACCGAGGTCTCTGGTCCCACAGATGCCTTGCAGGAGTGTCCATGTGCACGATACCTTCAGTCCCCCCGTGTCTTTCCCTTATTGGCCTGGTCTTGCTGGTTCTGCTGTCAGGTTGCAACAGTAGCAGCAGTGGTGACAGCAGCGGCGGAACCACCGGCCCCTCCCCGCAAGCCCTCATGACGGCACAGGCCTATCAGATGGTGCAAGCCACGGCACAAAACCTGGCGGTGGGAGGCGACGCTGAACTTGAAGACAGAACGCGTTCTTCCCTTGTCACCCCGCGACAACAGCTCCTTGACCGAGACATAACGACGGACTGCGACAGCGGCACCCAGCGCATGATCACTCAGGGCAGCAGCATGTCCGTCATCTATGAGGCCTGCCGGTTGATGGCGGGTGGCGTGCAGTATGACTGGAATGGTCAGTTCACCTCCAAGGCCCAGACTCCCACAGCGGGGTACAACAATACCGACCTTATGGAGTACAGTCAGTTGAAGTTTCGCCAGTCCATGGGCACCCGATACTATGAAATGCTCATGAATGGCGAGCAGACCGTCTCCTATACAGCCTGTGTTGCTCTGGCAGGCGATGCCGACATGACCATGAGTATCGATTACCAGTGCGCCAATAGCCAGGAGACCTTCGACTACGCCCATGTCGGCAACTTCGAGATCAACTACCACGCGCAGGGTTTCAGCTACCAGGCCAACGGCGAAGGCACCTACAGTGGTCATTCCGCTCTGAACGGACTTTTCAAGTATGAGACTTTGGAGCCACTTGAGTACTCTGGGGATGGCTCGGGTCGGCCCTACATGGGCACGTTGCTCATTACTCCACCCTCCGGTGGCGCTCTGACGTTGAAGTTCGAACAGGCCGGAGTGTACATCAACAACCAGTTTTACAGCTGGGACGACTTTCTGGCTCTGGGCGAGTCTCCCTTCGCGGATCCGATGACCTGCCTCAGCGGCAGTGCTGCTCCCGGTGGAAGCATGCCGGGCAATGACAACATCAGTTTCAGGGTGGATGGCCAGACTGTCTCGGGGCCGGCATCCGCGCTGTGGTCACCCGAATACAGTATCTTCACGATATCCATGAGCTCTGTATCCCCGCCTCAAGCGCGTACACTGACCCTCAGTTTGGGGGAGTTTGATGGCCCTGGTACTTATCCGGTAACCGCGAGTGGCAATATCTGGGTAATTTGGGTTGAGGTCAATGGATCGGACAGCAACACCTGGAGCCATACCCATGGCGGGTCGGGCAGCATCGTGGTCACAGAATTCACGAATCAGCGCATCAGCGGCCATTTTGACCTGAAAATGGGCCCCGCAACCGACAATGACGCGAACAGGATGATGGACAGAACCATCACCAACGGGCAGTTCTCGATCAGCGACTTCATCGTCAATACGCCCTGAGCGCGGCCAAGGCACGCGCCTACAAATGTGCCTCCGATGTAGGCGCTGGCTTGCCTGCGCTCGGCCACCGGAGGTGGCTCATACGCGGTTAACCTCCCAACTGAAATGATATAACATAACGCCACTTTCGATTTCCGGACCCTAACCCAATGCCCGCACGACCCCTGTCCCTGCTGCCTCGCGAGACCCTGCTGCTCGGCCTGCTGTTCTTCGTCTCCGGCGCGGCAGCACTGATCTATCAGGTGGTCTGGGTGCGGGAACTCGGCCTGCTGTTCGGCGCCACGGCTCAGGCGGCGGCGCTGGCCATTGCCATCTTCTTTGCCGGCATTGCCGCCGGTGGCTGGTTCTTTGCCCGGCTGGCGCGGCGCACCCGGGCACCACTGCGCTGGTTCGGGTTGCTGGAACTGGGTGTCGCGGTCACTGCACTCGGCCATTTTGTCGTGGTCGATGCCTATTTCCAGATCTACCCGGTGCTGTATCAGTGGGTTGGCGCCCAGCCCATACTGGAAACCCTGCTCAAGGCGCTGGTGGCCGCCACACTGCTGTTCCCGACCGCCTTTCTGATGGGCGGCACCCTGCCCATGATGGGGCAACACCTGATCCGCTCGCGCGATTCACTGGGCACCGGCGGTTCCGGCCTCTATGCCGTCAACACGGCTGGCGGTGCCACCGGTGCTCTGGCGGCTGGCTTTCTGCTGCCGCTGGTGTTTGGCTTCAACGGCACCTATCTGCTGGCCGTCGGGCTGGACTCGACGGTCGGTCTGCTGGCGCTGTTGCTGGCGCGTGGGCAGTCGCTGCCCTTGGATCACTCCGCACCGACACAGCCGGTGCGCGCCAGCCGCTTCCCGATGTCGGTGCGTGCCGTGGCGCTGCTGTCGGGTTTTGTCACCCTGGCCGTTGAAATCATCTGGACCCGGCTGTTCTCCCAGGTGCTGCAAAACTCCGTTTATACCTATGCGCTGGTGCTGACCACCTTTCTCGCCGCATTGGCGCTGGGCTCGCTGCTGGCCAATCTGCTCAACCGCCAGCGGTTGCTGGCGCCGCAGGCAGTGCTGATCGGCCTGCTGCTGGTCTCGGCGCTGATTCTGATTGTCATGCCGGCCGCCTTCATGGCATTGACCAATGGGCTGGGCTATCTCGGTCAGGACCGTGACTTTGCCGGCTATGTGCTGGAAGTGGCTCGCGTGGCCGCGCTCTCGATGCTGTTGCCGGGGATGATTCTGGGCGCCGTGTTGCCCTATCAGTTGCGCCTGCTGCAGTCTCATTCGTCCACCCCAGGCGAAGCGCTGGGTCGACTGATTGCCGACAACACGGCGGGGGCCATCGTGGGCTCGCTAATGGCCGGTTTTGTCATTCTGCCACTGCTCGGTGCCTGGCGCGGACTCTGGTGGCTGGCGGCCGTTTATCTGCTGCTGGCACTGGCGCTCTGGTGGGCCCAGCCCCGCTGGAGCCAGATTACGGCACGGCTGGCCGGTGTGGCGGGCGCGCTCGCGCTGCTGATGCTGACCCCCGGCTTCGGCAGCATCAATCTGCAGGAGTCGCGCGGTGATCAACTGCTGGCGCTGCATGAAGGCAGCTCGGCCCATGTGGCCGTGGTGGAGCGCAATGGCTCGCGCTCCATCCGCGTCAATAACTACTACACGCTGGGCAGTTCCGGGGCGCTGATTCCGGAGCGCAACCAGACCCTGATTCCGCTGCTGCAGCACCCGGAGCCCAAATCGCTGTTCTTCCTGGGCATGGGCACCGGCATTTCCGCTGGCGCCGGCCTGTACATGGACCCGGAGCGCGTCACCGTCTGCGAGATTCTGCCCGATGTGGTGCGGGTGGCCAAAGAGCACTTCCAGCCCTGGACCAACGGCCTGTTCACCGATGAGCGCGTTACTATTCATGCCGAAGACGGCCGCCATTGTCTGGCCCGCACCAGCGAAACCTATGACGCCATCCTGTCCGACTTGTTCACGCCCTGGAAGGCCGGCACCGGCAACGTCTACACCCGCGATCACTATGAACTGGCCGCCCGCCGCCTGAATCCGGGTGGCCTCTATGCGCAGTGGATACCGCTGTATCAGGTATCGCGCACTGAGCTGGACACCATCGCCAACACCATGGCCGAGGTGTTCCCGCAGTTGACGGTATGGCGTGGGGATCTCTTTGCCGAACGCTCGATCATCGCGCTGGTGGGGCACAAGGAACCGCAACCGCTGGACCCGCAGGTGCTGATCGATCAGATGCGCCGCCTGAACCCGGACCCGGACGTCTCCGACGACCAGCGACTGGCCACGGCGCTGCATCTGTATGCCGGCAATATCGGCAACGGGCTGGTGGCCAGTGCACTGGTGAACACCGACAACCAGCCGGTGATCGAGTATCAGGCCCCGCGTACCCATCGTGCGGTGATCAGCGGCACGGCGAGCTGGGTGACCGGCCCCGAGCGCGACCGCTTTTATGACGATCTGCTGCAACACACCCCGCCCGCCAGCGACCCCGTGTTGGCGAACCTGACCGACACGCAGCGCAGCCTGGTGCCAGCCGGCGCACTCATGACACAGTATCGCGGGCAGTTCGCGCGCAACGAAAACTCCGACGCCTTCATGACCCGCGCCCGCTACCGCGAACAGATACCACCCCCGCTGCGCGAACCCGCCACCCCCGCCGAGCAGCTGCAGGCTCCGTAGGAGAGCACCCCGTGCTCGATAACGATCGTCGGCACCACCCGCGCCGTTCGCCCGGGCACGAATCGCCCAGAGGGCTGGGCTCCTACGGTCACAGGCACCTTACGTTGTAGGAGCGCACCCCGTGCGCGATTGGCGGCGTCAGCCGCCCCCATGCGCGGCCAAGGCACGCGCCTACAAATGTGCCTCCGCTTCCGCTATCCTCCCCACGTACTTCAAGGAAACCCCATCCCCATGGCCAACACCGCCACCATCCGCAAGGCCCGCCTGCAGATTGCCGATATGGATCGGCAGTACTACCAGAGCCATGCGCTGACCCTGGCCCAGCATCCCTCGGAAACCGATGACCGTCTGGCCGTGCGCCTGCTGGCGTTTGTCTTAAATGCCTCGGAAGATCTCACCTTCAGCAGTGACCTGAGCAGTGACGAGTTCGAGCCGGAGGTGTCCGAACGCACCCTGACCGGCGACATCACCACCTGGATCGCCTTCGGTACACCGGATGAAAAATGGCTGCGCAAGGCCGCCAACCGCGCCGAAAAAGTCATCCTCTATACTTATGGTGACCGGTCCGTGAGCGTCTGGTGGAAGCAGCAGGAAAACGCCCTGCAGCGCTACCGCAACCTCAGCGTCCATCAACTGATGGATGAACAGATCGCCGCCGTCGCCGCGCAGGTGGAGCGCACCATGGACTGGCAGTGCAATATCAGCGATGGCGAACTGATGCTGACCGGTGGCGAGGCGACCGTCACGGTGACGCCGGTCACGCTCAAGACCTGAAAACCGAACAGCCGGAGGAGGGCAGGGGATGATCACCGAGCAGGACAGACAGCACCTGAAACGCTGCGTTGAACTCGCCGAAGCCGGCCTGAACGCCGGTGACGAACCCTTCGGCTCGGTGCTGGTGTCAGCCGATGGCAAAGTGCTGTTCGAAGACCACAACCACGTCTCCGGCGGTGACGGCACCCGCCATCCCGAATTCGAGATCGCCCGCTGGGCCGCCGAACACCTGACACCGGAAGAGCGACAACACGCCACCGTCTACACCTCAGGCGAACACTGCCCCATGTGCGCCGCCGCCCACGCCTGGGTCGGCCTCGGACGCATCGTCTACGCCAGCTCGTCCGAACAACTCGCCGCCTGGCTCAGCGCCATGAACGTCGCCTCACCACCCGTCAAAACCCTGCCCATCCAGGCCGTCGCCCCAGGCGTGCAGGCCGAAGGCCCCGTCCCCGACCTGGCCGAGCAGGTGCATCAACTGCACCGACGGCGGCATGGGGTGGCTTGAAGCCCGGCCGCGCAACCCGCCGCGGCCGCAGCCAGCGCCCAACAGACGGCGGCAGGCCGCCCATTGCCAGCACCACGCCAACGCCCGCCAGCGCCATGCCGCCCAGTTCCACCAGGCCTGGCCAGTCACCAAACATCAGCCCGGCCCAGACCAGCGTCACCGGCGGTGTCAGATAGATCAATGTTGAGGTGCGCGTCACGCCAATGCGCCGCAGGCTGGCCACAAAGAAGCCATAACCCCCAAAGCTCGACAGCAGAATCAGCCAGCCCATGGCGATCAGATCAACTCGAGCAAAATGCGGAGCCGCCAAACCGCCCGGGTCCAGCAAGAGCGCGGCCAGCATGAACACCGCAGTTGCCGCCAGCAGTTGCATCATCAGCGCCGCCGGAATCGGCAGAGCCGTTGACCAGCGAGCGGACAGCACGCTGCCCGTGGTCACCGACAGCACGGAAAACACCGGCAGCGCATAGGCCCACAGCGGCACCGTGCCGTTGCTGACTTGCAGGTCTCCCAGTACACACAAGGACACACCAACAGTGGCGATCGCCATGCCCCACCAGCCGCGCCGTGACAGATGCTCGTTGAGCCAGCGCCCGGCCACAGCCGCCGCCACCAGTGGTTGCAACGCGGCGATCAACGCCGTCAGGCCGGCGCTCACCCCCAGCTCCAGGGCCAGCAAGACGCCCAGCAGAAAACCGCCCATGGTAAAGAAACCCACCACCATCTCGCGCCACAGGTGCAGGCGGGGCAGCGGCTTGCGCACCAGAAAATACACCAGCGCCGCCATCACCACCGTGGCCGCCAGAAACCGCCACGCAAAAAGCGACAACACCGGCAAAGTAGCCTGGGTGGCCAGCACGCCACCGACAAAACCCGAGCTCCAGCAGAGCACAAACCCGACCCCGACCAGAGCCGTCCATGCGCTGACTGTTTGTGCCTGAGTGAGTTGCATAAGTGTTCCTGCAGCGGTTCGTGAATAATCAGTGGGGTTGATTCTCCGCCGCAAGAAGCATTAAATAAATCGAGTTATATTCCAATGAACGTTAAATATGATTAAACACACAGCCCCCGCCCTGGACCTGCAACTGCTGCGCACCTTTCAGTCGGTGGCGCAACTCGGGTCACTGGCCGCCGCAGCCGAACAACAGCACCGGACTCTCGGTGCCATCAGTCTGCAGATCAAGCGTCTGGAAGAGCGGCTTTCAACCCGTCTGCTGGAGCGTGGCCCCAGGGGTGTGAAACTCACCGCGTCCGGGGAATCCCTGTTGCAGGCCTCGCGTGAACTGCTGCGCCAGCACGATACCCTTATGGATCGCTTTATCGGCCGCGGGCTGGCCGGGCGGGTGCGGCTGGGCGTGCCTGAAGACTATGCCAGCGACCTGATGACCGGCATCCTGCCGCTGTTTCTGGAGCGCCACCCGGGCGTGCAACTGGAGGTGGTCACCGGCACCAGCGGGCACCTGGCGCGGGAGATCGAAAAGGGCCGGCTAACACTCTCTGTGCTGCTGGACCGCCCGCACCCGCTGCCCGGCGGTGTGCCTCTGTGGCAAACCACCCCCGTCTGGGCCGCGGCGCGCATCAGTTCGCTTGAAGATCGGGAGAGCCTGCCGCTGGCGCTGCATGAAACCGACTGCCCCTACCGGCAACTGGCCATCGAAGCGCTGGAAGAAGCCGACATGAACTGGCATGTGGTGTTCACCAGCACCAGCATCAACGCCATTGAAGATGCCGTCGCCGCCGGCCTTGCCATCGGCGTGATCGACCAGGAACGCCTCAAGCCCACCATGCGCGAACTGACCGAAGAAGACGGCCTGCCACCCCTTAAACCCGGTCAGGCCAGACTGCACCGCGCCGCCCGCATCGAACCCGCCGCCCGCGACGCCGCAGACGCCCTCGCCAACCTGCTGACAGAACAGTTGACCGACAGAGGCCCATGGCGGCATGCGGGGTAACTGATCACCTCTGAGAACTGTCAGGAATAGCTGGTACTGCGCATATCATCCAGATTACCGTCCCATTTGATCTTGCCGCGTAGCTTCCGGATGTCCTGTTGCCGGTTCATTTTTATCAGCAGCTTCAACCCTTCTTCGACCGCTTCACTTTTGGTCTCGCATCCTGAGACCTCAAGGGCTTCGCTCATCAATCGATCGTCAATGGCAATTCTGGTTTTCATGTTGGCACCGTTGTCTATCGAGGCGTCTTGGTTCAGACAGATTAGTAGTGAGTTGAAGGTGTGGCAATTCACTTACCCCAAAGATAGTAACGCTTTACGTTAATAACGCTTTGCATTATTATTAAGCCATGATTATATCGTTCAAGTGTAAGGACACAGAGAAGTTGGCAAATGGTCGACGTGTCAGGCGCTTCGTCAACTTCGAACGCGTTGCCTTGAGGAAAATTCGGCAACTACAAGTTGCGAGTACGCTGGATGACCTGAAAGTGCCGCCCGGCAACAGGTTGGAGCCTTTGTCTGGTGATCGCCAAGGCGAGCACAGTATTCGAATCAACAAGCAGTTCCGCATTTGCTTTCGCTGGACAGATGCTGGTGCGAAAGAGGTCGAAATCGTTGACTATCACTAGGAGGCAACTCATGCGCAATATTGACCCCGTTACACCGGGCGAGCTGCTGAAAGAAGAATTTCTTGAGCCGATGGGTATTTCCCAGTATCGCCTCGCCAAAGAGATTGGCGTGCCAGCTCAGAGAATCGGCCAGATAGTGGCCGGAAAGCGCGCCATCACAGCAGATACAGATCTGCGGTTCTGCCGCTTTTTCGGTCTGGCCAATGGCTATTGGCTGCGGGCACAGGCGGCCTACGACACCGAGGTGGCTGAAGAAGCCCTTGATGACGAATTGAAGACTATTCGTCCGTGGCGCTCGGTATCAGATGTTGAGCACAGGGCGTAGGCCGCAAGAATCAGTCAGCAAGGTGAGGACACTATCTCGATGCCCGCCATCTCCGATCTGGACCAACTCCTGCGCTCCCTGAGCCCCCGGCTTTTCGAGCCCGAGTTCGTCTTCTGCACCGTGCCCGGGCAACTGGCTGACTACCTGTCCCTCAACCCCGTCGCCACCTTCCTGGAGCCCGAAGGCCTGACCCTGGTGCTCGAGAAATCCGCCGCGCTTCAGGCCGGGCTGGCCTTCGACAGCACCTTCCGCCAGATCACCCTGCAGGTGCACTCCAGCCTCGAAGCGGTCGGGCTTACTGCCGCGGTGGCCACCCAACTGACCAAGGCCGGCATCAGCGCCAATGTCATCGCCGCCTATCATCATGACCATGTGTTTGTGCCCGACGACAAGGCAGACGCCGCACTAGCCGCTTTGCAGCAACTGAGCGCCTGACCGCGCAGGAAAGCGTCACCCGCCACAGGCCGAGCACCGTCAGGCACCATAGTGGTGTGTCGCATGGCATGCTACATTCAACTCAAATCCAAATCTGATCAGGGAGCCCGAACATGCTGTGGACCGTCTATCTGTCCGGAGAGATACACACCGACTGGCGCGAACAGATCCAGAACGCTGCCATGGAGGCCAACCTGCCGGTGGAGTTCCTCTCACCCAATACCCACCATGAATCCAGCGATGCCGCTGGCGACGTGCTGGGCAAACCGGACGACAACTACTAGCGCGACCATCAATCCGCCAAGGTCAACGCCATCAGAACCCAGACCTTCATCGAGCAATGCGACATCGCCATCATCCGCTTCGGCGACAAGTACAAGCAGTGGAACGCCGCCTTCGATGCCGGCTACTGCGCCGCACTTGGAACGCCCTACATCACCCTGCACGACGAAGACATCGTGCACCCGCTGAAAGAAGTGGATGCCGCCGCTATGGCTTGGGCCAAGACACCGGCGCAGGTGGTGGAGGTTTTGAAGTATGTGATGAAGGCATAGTGCCCAAGGCACTGCCACGTATTAACGCAACTGTTATCCAGGGACGCAGATGAAACCAGCAAAACTCATTGACCCGATAGATGAGGATATCGCCGAGCTCGAAGCCGTTCATCAGCATGTCGTGGCAACAGACAAGCGCCTGGCCAGGCAAGTGAAGGCTGACCTGCTAAAGCTCAAGGCGGGCCATTCGGCAGAGAAAAGCGCTGCTCACCTGCTCGACAAGCATCATGCTGATTCAAAGACAGCAATCGTTCTGCACGATTTGCGTCTCGAGGTGGACGGCGATGTGGCGCAGATTGATCACTTGCGCATCAATCGGTTTGGCTATGTTTGTCTCTACGAGACCAAGAGCTTCAATACCGGCCTGAAAATAGACAAAGACGGCACCTTCTGGCGTTGGGACAAATACCAAAAACAACATGTGGAAATTCCGTCGCCGCTGTTGCAGTCCAAGCGCCATGAAACGACTCTGGGCAAGGTGCTTAACATGATCAACTACAATGCTCTGGAATTTGTGCACTTCGTGCTGGTGGATTACAAGGCCAGCCTGGAAAAGCCCAAGAGCAAGGAGTTTGATCTGGTCTGCCGGCCTGATCGGCTGGAAGAAGCGGAGAAGAAGAAAACCGACAGACTGACCACCAAGGATTTCATCATTACCACCAAGGCTATCGGGCGCCTCTTTTCACCTGAAGGCGTCTATTCCGAGGAAGATCTCAAAAAGTTCGGTCGAAAGCTGGCCAGACTTCACAAACCACTAAAGCGCGATCATTGGGCGAGATACGGTCTGACGCGCCCGGAAGTTGTGAAGCCCACACCCACCCCAGTCAGATCGGATCGAGCAGATGATGCGGCCAATCCAAACGACAACGGCGAAGAACTGCTGTCCTCACACAAGGTAGCGAAGCAATTCGGAATGTCGACGCAGGAATTCCTCGAAAGAGCGGAAGCGGCCGGCCTGGTGGAAAAGAGTGACGACGTCTATGTTGCGACTGATCAAGGTCTGCAACTGGGTGCGGAGAACCGGGTTTTCAGAAAGAAACCTTATGTGGCCTGGTCTGTGTCTTTGATCAACAGGCTTCGGCCAGAGAAGGGTAAGTATTAGTAGAAGCTACAAGCAAAAATTTTGATCCATGAGAAAAGTATTCCACCCCTTAGAAATAGTTAGGGTTTAAACGGTATGGCCTAGATCTGGAGTTGATCTAAAAAGCTACATGCAGAAGGGCCCTACAGTATTCAGAGTATGGTTTGGTAGAGGCACGCTAGTGCGGTGCTCGATGAAGGTACCTTTCCTACTTAAGAAGCCTTTTCAGATTTATAGTTGGAGCTTGAAACGATGCTTCCCAACTGAGTTACGTACTGACGCGGCAACTAAACATTTTTACGGCGGAAATTGCCTTGAAGATGGACAAACACTAAGTACAGTGTCGAGTGGTCTTTTAACAACTAGGCTACATTACTTAAACCTCTCTCAAACAGAATTGATCTAAGCAATTTTTGAGGGTATGTTATTAGTTAGCAGGCATGGCTAACAAGCAATTGGAAAAGATTATGAAAAATGCTTCGAAACTATATGATGCGAGAATTAATGCTCATAATATATTAGTTGAGTTTACAATACAAGAATATGAAGGGTTGGTGAAAGACGTTGTTGAAAAAAATGAATTTCAAAGAAAACGAGTTCGTTCTTCAAAATCTGTATATGCATTGCTTAGGGAGGACCTAATAAAGCAGTGTGTGATCCCTCCTGTAGTATTGGCTTTGACGCATAAAATTAAATATCAAGAAGATGATGTGGACGACTTCAAAGATAAGCTTAGTCAAGCAAAAGATCATTTGGTGATTTTGGATGGGCTGCAGAGAACGCATACTATACTTGATTTGCTGTCTGATCTTAGAGCTAAAAAAGATGAAGCAACACTAAAGGCTGTCTTAGAATCAAAGATGAGAGTTGAAATATATGTCGGATTAAATCGGTTGGGAATACTGTATAGAATGCTGACCCTTAATACCGGCCAGACTCCAATGTCACTGCGCCAACAAATTGAAATGTTATACTTGGACTATATGACAATGAATGTTGATGGTGTGGAACTGGTTAGAGAGTCTGACGCTAAAAACGCTTCAAGGCAGAATCAATACAATTTTAAGGATATTGTTGAAGGGTTTAACGCGTATTTGGACAGAGATGAGCTGCCGATCGACAAGGCAGATATATTGGAAAACATCAATAGCCTTGAAAAGCTTTCTAAAGAAAATCAAGAGACAGAGCTTTTTGAAAGATACTTAGAGTCTCTCAACAGGTTGGTGTTAAGGTTCTACGAGCAATGCGGGCCAGTTGAGGTTTCTGAGGAGTACATAAAGGAAAAAGGTGCTCCATTCGGTAAAAATATACTCCAGGTTTTAAAAAGGCCTCAGTGCATCTCGGGTTATGGTGCAGCGATTGGTAAGTTGTTAGATTTCGAAGCTCTTGATCGACTAGTGTCCCGAGTGGTTAATTCGTATATTTTTGCTTATCAAGGTTCATCCT
>NZ_JAIUMC010000078.1 GCF_022565775.1 Natronospirillum sp. | reverse complement strand
GTAGGGTCGAACCTGTCGACACCTTTGAAAAGCGGCCCAAGGGCCGCTTTTTTGTGCGTGCGGGACCGTCGCCACGCTCGCGAATCGCCCAGGGGGCTGGGCTCCTACGGACACAAGCACCCAATCCGTTGTAGGCGCCGGCCTTGGCCGCGCTTAGGGTTGTTGTTGCGTGATGCAGTGGATATTGCCGCCGCCCAACAGTATCTCCCGCCCCGGCACCATGACTACCTCATGCTCGGGAAACCATTCCTGCACACACGCACAGGCCACAGTGTCCATCGGGTCGTCGAAGGCGGGCATGATGATGCCGCCATTGCTGATCAGGAAGTTGATATAGCTGCCGGCCAGACGATCGCCTGCCGCCCGTGACATGCCGCTGCTGTCCGGGTCTACACCGGCGGCTTCTTCGGCCGTCATGTACAGTGGGCCCGGCAATGGCAGTTTGTGTACGGTGAGTAAGCGCCCACACGCATCTGTCTGGCCCTGAAGGGCAGCCAGGGCCGCCTGCGACCGAGCATACTGCGGGTCGCTCTCATCATCGGTCCAGGCCAGGGCGATTTCGCCGGGTCGAATGAAGCAGGCCATGTTGTCGATATGGCCGTCCGTTTCGTCTTCAAAGATACCCTCGGGTATCCACAGGACCTTTTCTGCCCCCAGCCAATCGCAAAGGCGCCGCTCGATGTCAGCCTTTGACAGCTGCGGGTTGCGGTTTGGATGCAGCAGGCATTCTTCGGTGGTCAGAACGGTGCCTTCGCCGTCGACATGGATGGCCCCGCCTTCCAGCACGAAATCAGCGCGTTGACCAGGCGTACCGGTCAGCGACACTATCTTGTCGGCGACTTCGTCGTCCCGATCCCAGGGGAAATAGAGTCCGCTGTGCAGGCCGCCCCAGGCATTGAACTGCCAGTCTATGCCCAGAAGCCCACCGGATTCGCCATGCCGAACAAAGGTCGGGCCGACATCGCGCATCCAGGCGTCGTTACTGGACAGTTCGACCACCCGCACGTTGGCGTCCATGCCAAAACAGGTACGCGCATGGCGATACTGCTGCGCCGACACACCCAGTGTGACCGGGGTGAATCGACTGATCGCGCGCGCCACCTCGACAAAGGCCTGCTGTGCCGGCTTGGCACCGAGTCGCCAGTTGTCCGGGCGCTCGGGCCACAGCATCCACACCTGGGACTGTGGCGCCCACTCGGCGGGCATTCGGTAACCACGCAACCCCGGGGGGGTAGGGGAGGGGATCATGACGGTGCTCCATCCTTGGTCAGCAGCGGCGCGTACAGGTCCGGTCGGCGATCCCGAAAGACGCCCCAGGCCTGCCGCTTGGTGCGCAGCTCCGCCAGGTCAAAACTGTGTGTGATGACTCCGGTATCCGACTGGTTCATTTCCTTCACCCGGGTGCCAGTTTCATCGGCAATAAAGGACGACCCGTAGAAGGTGATTTTGCTGTTGCCCTGCTGTTCGGTGCCCACCCGGTTGCAGGCGATCACCGGCATGACATTGGCCGCGGCATGGCCACACTGGGTATTCAGCCAGTGGGGTCTGGAGTCCAGTGTCGGGTCCTGGGGCTCACTGCCGATGGCGGTCGGGAAGAACAGCAGTTCTGCGCCCATCAGGGCCATGGCGCGTGCGGTCTCCGGGAACCATTGATCCCAGCAGATGCCCACACCGATGCGCCCATAGGCGGTGTCCCACACCTTGAAACCGGTATCTCCCGGGGTAAAGTAGAACTTCTCCGAATAACCCGGCCCGTCCGGAATATGCGTCTTGCGGTAGATCCCCAGCACTGAACCATCGGCATCCACAATGGCGATACTGTTGTAGAAGACGTTGTTGGCCCGCTCGTAGAAGCTGATGGGCAGAACCACGTTCAGTTCCTTCGCCACCTTCCTGAAGTGCCGCAAGGCGGGGTTCTCTTCCAGAGGCGTGGCGAAGGACAAGTAGTCATACTGCTGTTCCTGGCAAAAATAGCAGCGCTCGAACAGTTCCTGCAGCAGAATGATCTGTGCACCCTGTCCGGCCGCCTCGCGCACCAGGGCATCCGCGTGGCTGATATTCTCGTCCACATCCCAGCCACAGGCCATTTGCGTGGCCGCCACGGTCACAACCGTCATGAGCAACTCTCCTTCAGTTCAGGCGCTTCACACATAGGGTAGCAGCAGGTCAAGCTCCATGGGTGTAATCTGCTGTTCGAACAAGCGAGTTTCGCCCCACTTGCAGGCGGCGTACACATCGGTGAACTCCGCACCAAAGGTTTCCCGAACCCAGGTACTGTTTTCGAAGGTGCGCAATGCATCCCGCGGATTGTCAGCCAGTGTTTCATGGTCCTGATCGTAGGCATTGCCCACCACCGCCGGACCGGGTTCTATCTTGTTTTCCAGCCCGTGCTGGACCCCGGCCAATACCGCGGCCACGGCCAGATACGGATTGGCATCCGCGCCCGCCAGGCGGTGTTCGACCCGATAGGCCGCCCGACCTCCGGAAGGAATGCGCATGGCAACGGTGCGGTTGTCATAGCCCCAGGTCTTGCTGTTGGGGGCATAGATCTCGGAACTCAGGCGCCGATAGCTGTTAATGGTGGGGAAGGTCAGCGCCTGCGTCAGGTCGGCGGTCTTGAGCAGGCCACCGATGGCGTGCCGCAATGGCGGGTGCTGTTCCGGGTCATCGGCGCTGAAAATATTGTTGCCCTCGCTGTCGAGCAGGCTCAGATGGATATGCGTGCCGGAGCCGGCCTGATCAATATAGGGCTTGGCCATGAAGGTGGCTTCCAGGCCGAATTCGCGTGCCGCATGACGGATGATGCGCTTGAGCATTATGGCATGGTCGGCGGCATCCAGTGGGTTGTTGCAGTGGTGCAGGTTTACCTCGAACTGGCCGGGTGCATATTCCGCGATGACGCCATCTGCCGGCAGGTTCTGCTCGCGCGCCATGCGCAGGGCTTCCTGAATAAAAGCATCATAGTCGTCCAGATCATCCATCGAGTAGACCTGGGTCGTGTTCATACGACGGCCTGTGGTGGGTGATACCGGAGGCTGCAGTCGGTTCCAGGCATCGCGTTCACGATCCACCAGATAGAACTCCAGCTCTACCGCCACCACGGCGGTATAGCCCAGGCGATTGAAGCGCTCGTTGATCCGGGTCAGTACCTGGCGCGGGTCTGACGGAAAGGGGGTAACGCCATCGGTTTCAAACATGGTCACCAGCGCCTGCGCGCGCCCTTCGAGCCACGGCACCATAGTCAGAGAGCCCGGTACCGGCCGGCAGATACGGTCTGCGTCCCCGGTATCGACGCCAAGCCCGGTGGACTCCACGGTGGTGCCCGTGGCATCCAGCGCGTAGACCGACCCGGGGAGCGAGAAGCCGTCCCGATAAACCTTGCGGATGGTATCCCGCTCTGTTCGCTTGCCCCGCACCATGCCATTCAGATCGGTGGTCAGCAGCTCGATGGTCTGGACGTCCGGGTGGGCAGCCAGAAACTCAGTCAACTCTTTCGACATGTTGCAGTCCTCAAAGGGGGTCCGGATTCAGGCCGCCCATACACAGATATTTAAGTTCGGTATATTCATCCAGCCCGTGACGGGAGCCTTCGCGCCCCAGTCCGGATTCCTTGACTCCGCCAAAGGGCGCCACTTCGGTCGATATAATGCCTTCGTTGATTCCGACCATGCCGTATTCCAGGGCTTCCGCCACGCGCCAGACACGACTGATATCGCGCGTATAGAAATAGGCTGCCAGCCCAAAGGGTGTGTCATTGGCCATCTGCACGGCTTCTTCATCAGTGTCGAACCGGTACAGGGCAGCCACCGGGCCGAAGATCTCTTCCTGAGACAGCGCCATCTCGGGCGTGGTATCGGCCAACACTGTGGGCTGGTAAAAGTTGCCCCCCAACGCGTGACGGGCGCCGCCGGTCAACACTCGGGCTCCTTGCTGCTGTGCGTCGGCCACCAGACGTTCGACTTTCTCCAGAGCCGCCGTGTTGATCAGCGGCCCCTGTTTCACATCCTTCTCCAGCCCGGCACCGACTGCCAGAGCCGCACTGGCTTCCGCCATCTTTTCGGCAAAGCGGTCATAGATACCGGACTGCACCAGAAACCGATTGGTGCAGACACAGGTCTGTCCGGTATTGCGGTATTTGGCGGCCATGGCGCCTGTGACAGCAGACTCCAGATCTGCATCATCAAAAACGATAAAGGGCGCGTTGCCACCCAGTTCCATCGATACCCGACGCACCCCGTCGGCCGCCTGGCGCAGCAGGATCTTGCCCACGGCGGTGGAGCCGGTAAAGGACACCTTGCGCACCGCCGGGTGCGTGGTCAGCACCTTGCCTACCTCATCACCGCGACTGGCGGTCACAATATTGAGCACGCCGTCCGGCAGGCCGGCCTGGCGGCCGAGTTCGGCCATCGCCAGTGCGGTCAGCGGCGTCGCCTCGGCCGGCTTGACCACCATGGTGCAGCCGGCGGCCAGTGCCGGTGCCACCTTGCGCGTAATCATCGCCAGCGGGAAGTTCCAGGGGGTAATGGCGGTGCAGACGCCGACGGGCTGTCGCATGGTCAGTATGCGGCGGTCTGCGGCTGGGGTGGGAATTACCTCTCCATAGGCGCGTCTGCCTTCAGCGGCAAACCAGCGGACAAAGGAGGCCCCGTAGCCGACCTCGCCCATCGATTCTGCCAACGGCTTCCCGCACTCCCGGGTCATCAGGCGCGCCAGGGGCTCCTGATGGGCCATGATCAGCTCATACCATTTCTCCAGGATGCGGGCGCGATGGTCAGCCGTGGTGTGCTTCCAGCTCTGGAAGGCCCGGGCGGAGCTCTCGATAGCGTGTTCTGCATCCTCAGCCGTGCAGTCCGTAACACGGGTCAGATTCTCGCCATCGGCCGGGTCAAGCACCGAAAAGGTGCGCTCGTGCTTTGCCTTGTACCATTTTCCATGAATAAAGGGCTGACTGTAGAGCAGATCCTGTGTCATTGTGCTGGCCTCCGGATGCAGTTTTCTGCAGCCTGTTCGGATTGCGGGCGGGGCAGTCTGGAAACGCGAAAACTGCCATGATTTCACCCTGGATTCGAGGTTCAATATAATTTACGAGGTGCTGATTTTGAACACTTGTGTTAATTATTTTTTATGATAACGTGTGAAAAAACAAACATTATCTTGTGGTTCAGAGCATGAATCAGTCCATAACCATGTCGTCAGGAAAGCCTCTAAAGCAGGCAAAAGGCAAGCCCTGGGTTGGTGTCGTCACCGACATGAAGACCCTCGATCCCCACCGTTTTTACGCTGCCGGAGAAAAGTATCTGCAGGCTCTGACCGATGCTGCAGATGTCGTGCCAGTGCTGCTTCCCCTGATGAGCGACCGGGTGGCCCTGCAGGACTGGTTGGCACGCCTGGACGGGGTGTTTCTGACCGGCGCCTACTCCAACGTGCATCCACGGCATTTCGATCAAACGGATGAAATACCCGATACGGAGCACGATGAAGCCCGCGATGCACTGAGTCTGGATCTGATCAGGGCGGTTCTGGGTGCCGGCAAGCCTTTGTTCGGGGTGTGCCGCGGTTTCCAGGAAATGAATGTCGCTCTTGGTGGGTCGCTGCACCAGAATCTGCATCTGACTGGGCTCTATCAGGAACACCGGGAAGACAAGTCGCAGCCACTGGCCGTGCAGTATGGTCCGGCCCACGAGGTCGAACTGACCGCCGGTGGTCAGCTCGCGCAGATCACGGGTACCGACCGCATGCAGGTCAACTCTGTGCATACCCAGGGCGTTGCAGAACTGGCGCAGGGTTTGCAGGTCGAGGCCAGGGCCGCGGACGGCCTGGTGGAAGCGTTCAGTGTCATATCATCATCAACCTTTGCGCTTGGCGTGCAGTGGCACCCCGAATGGGAAGTGCTGCAGCACCCGCACAACCGGGCATTGTTTGCTGCCTTTGGTAACGCCTGTCGCGAGGCCGTCCCTACAACTTCCAGCCGGTAATTTATGAAAAAGCTGACCCAGTGGTTGAATGACAACCAGATTACAGAAATAGAATGCATTACCCCAGACCAAACGGGGATTGCCCGGGGCAAGATCATGCCCACGGACAAGTTCATCGCAGAGAAAGGCATCCGCCTGCCGGAAAGTGTGCTGCTGCAGACCGCTACCGGCGATTACCCCGATGACGAAACCTATTACAACATTCTCGATCCGGCTGACATCGACATGCGCATGAAGCCGGATGAAGACGCGGTGTTCAAGGTGCCGTGGGCGCACGAACCCACGGCGCAGATCATTCATGACTGCTATGACGCCATGGGCAATGCCATTGGCTTGTCGCCGCGCAATGTGCTCAAGCGGGTGCTGCAGCTCTATATCGACCGGGGCTGGCAGCCGATCGTGGCACCGGAAGTCGAGTTCTATCTGACCCAGCGCTGCACCGACCCCGACCTCCCCCTGGTCCCCCCCATCGGGCGCTCGGGCCGGGCGGAAAGTGGCCGTCAGTCGTTCAGCATTGACGCGGCCAACGAATATGACCCCATCATTGAAGACATCTACGACTGGAGTGAAGCCCAAAAACTGGATATCGACACCCTGATCCACGAGGAGGGGGTGGCGCAGATGGAGTTCAACTTCCGTCACGGCGATCCGCTGAAGCTTGCCGACCAGGTGTTTGTATTCAAGCGCACCGTCCGTGAGGCGGCATTGAAGCACAATATATCCGCCACCTTCATGGCCAAGCCGATTACCAATGAGCCGGGCAGCTCCATGCACATTCACCAGAGCGTGCTGGATGCCAAGACCGGTCGAAATCTGTTTTCCAACGAAAACGGCACCATGTCGGAACTGTTCCTGAATTTCATCGGGGGTATGCAAACCTACATTCCCAGCGCCATGCCCCTGTTTGCGCCTAATGTGAACAGCTACCGGCGCTATTTGCCGGGCGAGGCCGGCAACTCGCCGGTCAACATCGAGTGGGCGGAAGACAATCGCACGGTGGGCCTGCGGGTACCCAATTCCGAACCGGATGCGCGGCGGGTGGAGAACCGGCTGCCGGGTTCCGATACCAATCCCTACATCGCCATGGCCACCAATCTGGCCTGCGGGTATCTGGGCATGGTCGAGGGTTTGAAGCCCCGCAAGCCAGTGTCCGAGCGCCTGGGTGACGAAGCCGATCCGAACATGCCCTTCAATCTCGAGGCTGCTCTTGAAGCCATGGCAGACTGTGAAACCCTGCGTGAACTGCTCGGCCCGACTTTTGTCGATGGCTTTATTGCAACGCGCTGGGCTGAATACGAAGGCTTCAAGCGCGTGATCAGCTCCTGGGAGCGCGAATACCTGTTGTCGACTGTCTGAAGTCAGGGGGCCTGAACACATGAGCACGACCGCACATTGGCAAGCACTGGGTAGGGCCCACCTGTTCCAGCCGTTCGTCGACAATGGCGCTCTGCAGCAGGAAGGAGCCCGGGTAATTACCCGCGCCGAGGGCTGCCATATCTGGGACAGTGAGGGCAACCGGTTTCTGGATGCGTTTGCCGGCCTGTGGTGTGTGAACGTGGGCTATGGTCGTCCCGAACTGGCAGATGCGGCGGCGCGCCAGATGCGCGAACTGCCTTACTACAATCTGTTTTTCAAGACGGTAACACCACCGGTTGCAGAGTTGGCCGGCGCCATTGCCGAACTGACACCGCCGCACATGAACCGGGTGTTCTTCACCAATTCGGGCAGTGAAGCCAATGACAGTGTGTTTCGCATGGTGCGCCTCTACTGGCAGTTGCAGGGCGAGCCGGAGCGACAGATCATCATTGCGCGGCACAATGCCTATCACGGCTCGACGGTAGCCGGGGCCAGTCTGGGTGGCATGAAGCCTATGCATCGTCAGGGTGGCCTTCCGATCCCCGACATAGAGCATGTTCAACAGCCCTACTGGTTTGACGAGGGCGGTGATTTGACGCCCGAAGCCTTTGGCCTGAAGGCCGCGCAAGCGCTGGAAGAGCGTATTCTGGAAGTCGGTGCGGACAAGGTGGCTGCCTTCATTGCCGAGCCGATTCAGGGCGCCGGTGGTGTCATTATCCCGCCAGACAGCTATTGGCCGGAAGTGCAGCGCATCGTGCGTAAATATAATATTCTTCTGGTGGTGGATGAAGTCATTTGCGGGTTTGGCCGCACCGGGGAGTGGTTCGGGTCGGACTACTATGGTCTCGAGCCCGATCTGATGTCGATTGCCAAGGGGCTGTCATCCGGTTATGCACCTATAGGCGGCGTGGTCATGGCAGACGACTTTGCGGCGGTGCTCAGCGAGAAGGCCGGTGATTTCAATCATGGCTTTACCTACTCCGGCCATCCGGTCAGTGCTGCGGTAGCGCTGGAGAATATCCGTATTCTGCGTGACGAGAATATCGTCAGCAGAGTAAAAGAACACACAGGTCCGCGCTTCCGGGAACGGCTGCAAAGCCTGGCTGACCATCCGCTGGTCGGCGAGGTACGCAGTGTCGGGTTGCTGGGTGCGTTGGAACTGGTGCAGGACCGGGACACGCGTGAGCGTTTTCCAAAAGTAGGCCAGACCGGCGCACTGTGTCGGGATCTGGCCCTGGAAGAGGGGCTGGTGCTACGTGCAACGGGTGATACTCTGTTGTTCTCACCACCGCTGATTCTGAGTGAGCAGCAAATGGACGAAGTTATCACAACAACAAAGAGTGCACTGGATCGCGCCTGGGCACAGTTGAGCTGAACCTGGCGTTTTGCCGGACCGGAGCCGGCACACTCACGACCTATAACAGGGGAACTGAAGCATGCAAACAACACTGAAACTCTCAGTACTCGGCGTCGCCCTGGCGACCGCCAGCGGTATGGCGCTGGCGCAGGGCCAGGTCAATATCTACAACTGGTCCGATTACGTGGCAGAAGACACCATCTCGAACTTCGAAGAGCGTTACGGCATCACGGTATCCTATGATGTGTACGACTCCAATGAAGTGCTGGAGGCGGTCGTCCTGGCCGGTAGCTCAGGCTATGACGTCGTTGTGCCAACGGGCAGCAACATGGCGCGGCAGATCGAGGCGGGTGCCTATCAGAGACTGGACCGCTCACAGATTCCCAACTGGGACAATCTGGATCCGGCCCTGCTGGCGACGCTGGAAACCTATGATCCGGGCAACCTTTACTCTGTCCCCTATCAGTGGGGCACCACGGGTGTCGGGTACAACGTGCAGATGGTAGAAGAGATTCTGGGTGACGATGCACCCATCGGCAGTTGGGATCTGGTGTTCGATCCGGAGATCGTCTCGCAGTTGGCCGAGTGCGGGGTTGCCTTCCTCGACAGTGGCGACGAAATGCTGCCGCTGGCCATGCACTATCTGGGACTGGATCCCAACTCGCATGACACCGCCGATATCAATGCGGCGCGCGATCTGCTGGTCGAGGTGGCACCGCATCTGACCTATCTGCACAGTTCACGCTATATCTCGGATCTGGCCAACGGCGAGATCTGTGTGGCGATTGGCTGGTCTGGTGATGTCTACATGGCACGCTGGCGCGCCGAAGAGGCCGGACGTGATTATGACATCCGCTACTACATTCCCGTTGAAGGAACCATTGCCTGGTCCGACATGATGGTGATCCCGGCGGATGCGCCCAACCCTGAAAATGCACACAAGTTCATCAACTACATTCTGGACCCGCAGGTCAGTGCCGATCTGAGCAACTATGTCTGGTATGGCAACCCCAACCTGGCAGCCCGCGAATTCCTGGATGAAGACCTGCTGAACGATCCGGGTGTATTCCCTGATGAAAGCGCAGAGCTGTTCACCATGCAGGTTCGTCCGCCCGCGGTAGAGCGTGTGGTGACCCGCGCCTGGAACGCAGTGCGCACCGCCAACTGATCGGCACTGACCAAAGTGCTGTGATATACAGGCAGTCCCGGGGTTCATTGAGGCCTTGGGACTGCCTTATGCTTCTCTCCAGCCGGTGAAACGGGAGTTTTCAGCAATGAGCGATACGGCTGCAGCCCAACCTTCGGAAATCCGAACACGACAACGCGTCAAGAAAGACGCCATGATGTCCATCGAGCAAGTCAGCAAGGAGTTCGACGGTACCTATGCCGTGGATTCCGTCAGCCTGGAGATCTACAGTGGCGAGATATTTGCGTTGCTGGGCGCCTCGGGTTCGGGCAAGTCGACGCTGCTGCGCATGCTGGCCGGGTTCGAGCAGCCCACCAGTGGCCGTATTCGACTGGATGGTGAGGATCTGACCGGAATGCCGCCCTACAAGCGGCCCATCAACATGATGTTTCAGTCCTACGCACTGTTCCCGCACATGACGGTGGAGCAGAACCTGGCTTTTGGCCTGCGTCAGGACCGGTTGCCACGACACGAAATCAAGAGCCGCGTAGCGCGCATGCTGGACATGGTCCAGATGAGCAAATACGCCCGGCGCAAGCCCCATCAGTTGTCCGGTGGTCAACGACAGCGCGTGGCCCTGGCCCGCAGTCTGGCCAAGCAGCCCAAGATGCTGCTACTGGATGAACCCATGGGGGCATTGGACAAGAAGCTGCGTACCCGTATGCAGCTTGAAGTGGTCGACATCCTCGAAAGCGTGGGTGTGACCTGTGTGATGGTCACACACGACCAGGAAGAGGCCATGACGATGGCCGACCGCATTGCCATCATGGACGAAGGGCGTATTGAACAGATCGGCTCGCCCATTGATGTCTACGAAAGCCCGAAGAATAGAATGGTGGCCGAGTTTATCGGCTCCGTGAATATCATTCCTGCCCATATCGAGGCGGATGAAGAAGACCACATGGTTCTGAGTGCGGCGGACCTGCCGGTGCCCATCTATATCGGCCATGGGGTCAGTTCCGGTATTGATGACCGGGACATGCTGTTTGCCATACGACCGGAGAAAACCATTCTCTGTACCGAAAAGCCCGATGGCGAATACAACTGGGCTCAGGGCACTGTGTCGGATATCGCCTATCTGGGCGGGCACAGCGTCTACCATGTGCGCCTGGACAGCGGTCTGGTGGTACAGACCGTGCTGGCCAATACAGAGCGCCGGACGCCTCGGCCCACCTGGGAGGATGTGGTTTGGGTCAGTTGGGACTCCGACAGCGGCGTTGTGCTGCGCAACTGAGGAGCCGGACTCATGCGACGAATTGACCTTTCCCGTATTCCCGGAGCCCGCTGGGGGATTATCAGCAGCCCCTATCTCTGGATGCTGCTGTTCTTTCTGCTGCCGTTTGCCATTGTAGCGCGCATCTCTGTTGCCGAGGCGCAGTTTTCCATCCCCCCCTATTCAGCCCTGTTCAACTGGGCAGCAGACCGGCTGACCATCGAGATCAGCTTCGCCAATTTCCAGTGGCTGATGGAGGATGACACCTATTTTCGTGCCTACTGGCAGAGTATCCGAATCGCGTTTTACAGCACCCTGATGTGTATTGCGATTGGCTATCCGGTGGCCTACACCATCGCAAAGGCACCACCCAGTGTGCAGCCGACGCTGCTGCTGCTGATTCTGCTGCCCAGCTGGACCTCGTTTCTGATTCGGGTCTACGCCTGGATGGGCCTGTTGAGCAACCGGGGGCTGATCAATCAGGCTCTGGTGGGGCTGGGCATTACCGACGGCCCGATACAGATGCTGAACACCAACTTCGCGGTCTATGTGGGGGTGGTGTATGCCTATCTGCCCTTCATGATTCTGCCGCTCTACGCCAACCTGGTGAAGCACGACAATACGCTGCTGGAGGCGGCCAGTGATCTGGGCGCGCGCAAGATCATCACCTTCCTGCGCATCACGCTGCCACTGTCCAAAAACGGCCTGATTGCCGGCTCCATGCTCGTCTTTATTCCGGTGGTCGGTGAATACGTGATTCCCGAACTGCTGGGTGGCCGGCAGACTTTGATGATCGGCAAGGTGCTGTGGCAGGAGTTCTTCAACAACCGGGACTGGCCGATGGCCGGGGCACTGGCACTGGTGATGATCCTGATCCTGTTGGTACCCATATTGATCTTCATGCGCGTGCAGCAGAAGGAACTGGAGGGCCGGCGATGAAGTCACTGACCTTTACCCGCTGCATGTTCTGGTTCGGGATTCTGTTCCTGTATTTGCCGATGGTCGTGCTGATCATCTACTCCTTCAATGCCGGGCGCAATGTGCAGGTGTGGGCCGGGTTCTCCACCCACTGGTATGCCGAAGTGCTGCGCGACCGACAGCTGATTGCTGCCCTGTGGCGCTCACTGCGGGTGGCGTTTTTCTCCGCTACCGCAGCCATGCTGCTTGGGCTGCTGGCCTCCATCGCCATCATCCGCATGAAGCGGTTCCGCGGGCGCGGGCTGCTGTCGGGCATGGTGACCGCACCGCTGGTCATGCCGGATGTGATCATCGGTGTCTCGCTGCTGATGCTGTTCGTGTCGCTGCAACAGGCCATTGGCTGGCCGGCAGGGCGCGGGCTGAACACCGTGTTTATCGCCCATACCACCTTCTGCGTGGCCTATTCGACGGTGGTCATTTCATCGCGCCTGCGCGAGCTGGACGAGAGTCTGGAGGAGGCCGCCCAGGACCTGGGGGCCACACCGGTCGCCACCTTCTTCCTGGTGACGCTGCCGATCATCTGGCCGGCGCTGCTGTCGGCCTGGTTGCTGTCGTTCACCCTGTCGCTGGACGATGTGGTCATCGCCTCCTTCGTCACCGGCCCGGGGGCTACCACGCTGCCCATCGAAGTGTTCTCGTCAGTGCGTCTGGGGGTTTCGCCCAAGATCAATGCGTTGGCAACCATGATCATACTGGCGGTGTCGCTGGTAGCCTTTACCAGTTGGTATGTGACGCGACGCATCGACATCCGCAACCGGCGACTGCAGGTGCAGTATCTGAAAGAAGCGGAGTAGGCCTCCGTTGTGGGCGCTGGCTTGCCTGCGCTGACGTTCATCAGAGCGCGACCCGGGTCGCGCTCGGACCGATCAGAAATTGGCGGGTGTGGTGGCCGACACGATGACGCACCGCTCGTCATGCGGGTTGCGAAAGCGGTGCGGCCGGGTGGAGTCGAAGTAGTAGCCATCACCCACATCCAGCAGGTAGGCCTGATCGTCCACGGTCAGTTCCAGCCGGCCCTCGATCACCAGGCCGCATTCTTCGCCCTGGTGTTCGTAGGGTTCGACACCGGTGTCCGTGCCGGGTTCGTAGGTTTCGACCATAAAGGCAATGGCGCGCTGACCAAAGGCCTTGCCGACCAGTTCCATCTGCACATTGCCGGACACGCTGAGGTCCAGACGCTCGTTCTGGCGATAGACAACCTGCGGATGGTTCTGCTTTTCTTCTGCATCGAAGAATTCGACCAGAGACATGGGAATGCCCGCCAGCACCTTTTTGAGAGAGCTGACACTCGGGCTGACACTGCTTTTTTCGATCATTGATATGGTGCTGTTGGTGACTCCGGCGCGCTTGGCCAGTTCACGCTGTGACAGGCCGTATTGTTTTCGAAGCTGCTTGAGTCTTGGGCCCACGTCCAAATCGAGATCCTCCTTTGCCGGGAATGGCCTGGATTGGCTGCCCTCTGCGGGGCTTATCGGTTATGATGTGTCAATTATATAAAACACTTGAATGAAATAATATACAAATATGAGCCAGTTGTTGAATCCCGCCACTCATGGCGATGACCACCCGAAATCCTACTATGTTGCCACCGCACACCCCATGCCCGAGCACCCGTCTCTGACCGGTGAGGTGCATGGTCAGGTCTGTGTGGTCGGTGGTGGTTTTTCCGGCGTCAATACCGCATTGGAACTGGCTGAGCGGGGCTTTGACGTAGTGCTGCTGGAAGCCAGACGGATTGGCTGGGGCGCCTCGGGCCGCAATGGCGGTCAACTGCTGCGCGGCATTGGCCATGGTACAGAACCATTTCGAAAGGTCATCGGCGACGAAGGCGTGGCGGCCATTGATGCCATGGGGTTCGAGTCGGTCGAACTGGTGCGCGAGCGTATCACCCGTTATGACATCGACTGCGACCTGCGTATGGGCTACTGCGACCTGGCCAACAAGCCGGCGCACATGAAGGCATTTGCCGAAGAAAAAGACTGGCTGCAACAGCAAGGCTACCCGCACCATGTTGAACTGGTGCCACGCGAGCGGCTGCGCGAAGTGGTCGGCTCGACACGCTACTGTGGCGGCATGATCGATATGGGCTGCGGGCATCTGCATCCGCTCAACCTGTTGCTGGGCGAAGCTGCCGCCGCGGTCAAACTGGGCGTGAAGATTTACGAGAAGTCACCTGTCACCCGAGTAGAGCGGCAGGCTGACGAGCGCTATCTCGTGCATACCGCTGAAGGCACGGTACAGGCCGAGAAAGTCGTGCTGTGCGGCAATGCCTATGTGCAGGGCCTGCACCCGGTGCTGGAAGGCAAGGTGTTGCCCGCCGGCAGCTATGTGGTGGCCACCGAACCGCTGCCCGAAAGCACCTGTCAGCGTCTGCTGCCCGGCAACCATGCCGTCTGCGACCAGCGGGTGGATCTGGACTATTATCGCCTGACGCCCGACAGGCGGTTGCTGTTCGGCGGCCTTTGCACCTATTCCGGCCGCGACCCCAAGGACATCCGCGCCGCCCTGCGGCCCAACATCAAACGAGTGTTCCCGGCCCTGGGGGAGGTAAAGCTGGACTATGCCTGGGGCGGCATGATCGGCATCGGCGCCAACCGCATGCCGCAGATCGGCCGCCTGCCGGACGGCATCTATCATGCCCAGGCCTACTCCGGCCACGGCCTCAATGCGACCCACATGGCCGCCCGCGTGCTGGCTGAAACCATCAGCCAGGAAAGCCAGCGCATCGACGTGTTCAACCGCATACCCCACATGACCTTCCCGGGCGGCCGCAAGCTGCGCTCACCCCTGCTGGCGCTGGGGATGCTCTACTACCGGATGAAAGACCTGCTCTAAATGTAGGCTGTGGGCCTTGCCCACGCATCGACCCCCGGCGAGGTGTTATCCCACCCTGTAGATACCGTCTCTCCGTATCGGCTTCAACACCTTTCTCAAGTGTGTTGAGGC
>NZ_JAIUMC010000077.1 GCF_022565775.1 Natronospirillum sp. | reverse complement strand
CCCCCGACCCTCTGGTCCCAAACCAGATGCGCTACCAGGCTGCGCTATGCTCCGACGTGTCGCTCTGTTCAGCGTGCGGCGCATAATACTCACGGCATGGGTAGCCGTCAATGCCGGCTCCAGTGATTTGTAAAAAAATTAACAAAAACAAATGGATACGAATGGACCTGTTTTTGACGCTCGCAGTTTGTACTTGTACTTGACACCATGCGAAACTACGCGCCGTCTGCACTGAGGAGTTTTGTCATGGCCGCTCGAATGATTGATGGAAAAAAGATTGCCGCTGACCTCAAAGCCCGGCTGAGAAAACGGGTCGATGAACTGACAAGCGAAGGATATCGCCCCCCAGGCCTCGCCGTGATCATGGTTGGCGCTGACCCGGCCAGTGAGGTGTATGTCGCGTCGAAGCGTCGCAGCTGTGAAGAGATCGGTTTCAAATCGATCTCCCACGACCTGCCGGATACCATCAGTCAGTATGAACTGCTTGAGTTCATCGACGATCTGAATGACGACGACAGTATCGACGGCATTCTGGTGCAGTCTCCCCTGCCGGAGCAGATCAATGAACAGAAGGTGATCGAGCGCATCCGTCCCGACAAGGATGTGGATGGCTTTCATCCCTATAATGTCGGGCGCTTGGCTGTGCGGATTCCCATGCTCGAATCCTGTACACCCAAAGGGGTCATGACCCTGCTGCAGTCGACCGGCCAGAACGTGGCCGGCAAACACGCCGTTATTGTAGGTGCCTCCAACCATGTCGGCAGGCCTATGGCGCTTGAGCTGCTGCTGGCGGGCTGCACGATCACGGTCTGTCATCGGTTCACCGAATCCCTGCAGCACCATGTCGAGCAAGCGGATATTCTGGTGGTGGCCGTGGGCAACCCGAAGATCGTCGATGCTAACTGGATCAAGCCGGGAGCCACGGTCATTGATATCGGCATCAATCGAGGGCCGGACGGCAAGTTGATTGGCGATGTCGAGCCCACCATCGCCGCAGAACGTGCCGGCTGGCTGACACCGGTGCCGGGCGGGGTTGGCCCAATGACGGTCGCCACGCTGATGGAGAACACTTATATAGCGGCGACTACACTGCACGGTCTGGGCGAACGATAGGCCGGAAAATGCCCTCGGCTGGCATCCTGGTCGGGTTTGGGGCATCATTCCCGACCCGATTGATTACGGAGCCCCGGCCCCATGAAAGCATTGATGAAAACGTCGCATGGCGACATCACACTTGAACTGTTTCCTGACAAGACGCCCGCAACTGTGGCCAACTTTGTGCAACATGTGCGTGACGGCTTTTATGATGGCCTGATCTTCCATCGGGTGATCAGCAATTTCATGGTTCAGGGTGGCGGTTTCACGCCTGACATGCAGCAGAAAGAAGCCGGTGAGCCAATCGAGAACGAGGCCAAAACCGGTCTGCCCAATGAGGTCGGTGCTGTTGCCATGGCGAGAACCATGGCGCCCCACTCTGCCACCACACAGTTCTTCATCAACGTGTCGAACAACAGTTTCCTCAATGCCGATGAAGCACCTGACGGCTGGGGCTATGCAGCATTCGCCAAGGTCACTGACGGCATGGATGTGGTCAACGAGATCAAGACAGTAAAGACCGGCAGCAAGGCCGGACACCAGGATGTGCCTGTTGAGCCGGTGGTTATCGAATCCATAACGATAGAAGAAAGCTGATGCATATCGCCATTTCAGACCTTCACCTGAGCCCGGAACACCCGGAGTTGCTGGCCGGCTTCCAGCGCCTGTGCATGCGCCTGCCGACAGACACCAAAAGTTTGTGGATTCTGGGCGACCTGTTCGACTTCTGGATTGGCGATGACGCCCCCAACCCCGCAGCGGAGGGCGTCATCAAGGCCCTGCGCCCCCTGCATGCCCGGGGTGTCGAATTGCATTTCGTGCCTGGCAATCGGGATTTTCTGGTCGGAGAGCACTTTGCCGAACTCGCCCAGATGAAGATTCATCATGACGGCAAGCTGCTGGTGATCAACGGGCGCCCTACCTGGCTGATCCACGGTGATCATCTGTGTATCGACGACAAGAACTACATGGCGTTTCGCAATGTGGTGCGCAATCGCAGCTGGCAGCAGGACTTTCTCGGCAAGCCACTGGAAGAACGTCTGGCCATGGCCCATGAGGCACGCAAGCTGTCATCCACCGAGAATGCCAGCAAGCCCGAAGACATCATGGACATCAATGATGAATTCACCGTGCGGCAGGTCAAAACGCATGGTGCTCTGGACCTGATCCACGGTCACACCCACCGCCCGGCTTTCCACCCGCTGGGGGAAGAGGGCACCCGGTATGTGCTGGGAGACTGGAGAGACGGCCAGGCCGTCATCTGTCAGTGGGACAACGACAGTGCGCCCGTGCTGAAACGGCTAGACTATACCGCAGAGGATGCCTCGCTCGGCACCCCACTGTGAAAACGAAATTCGGCAGCCGGGGCCTGAATCAGTTCAAGCTCCTGCTGTCGGAACATTTCTACCCGCTCCTCCAGGCTGCTTTCCGGCAACCCTGAGCGCTGAATGACGGCAGCGGCCTGCTGCAAATAGATCTCGAAATGTCGTGCTTCCGATTGCAGCAACCCGCGATAGAAATCGGCCAGCTCCCTATCCAGACAGGGCGCAATGGCGGCAAACCGCTCACAGGAGCGCGCCTCGATAAAGGCACTGACGATCAAACGGTCGATCAGTCGACCCGGCTCTTCTTTCCGAGTGACCGCCAGCAACCCGGAGGCATAGGGTGCTGCCGTGAGGTGGTCGTAGGCAATGCCGCGTTTCTTCATCAGGCGCATGACCTGTTCGAAATGCACGAGTTCTTCACGCGCCAGTTTGCTCAGGCGGCTCAGGAAGGCAGAGTCATCGACGTATCGGTACATCATGCTCAAGGCCGTTGAAGCGGCCTTCTTCTCACAATGTGCATGATCGATCAACAGCGTTTCCGGGTTCTGCAAAGCCCACTTGACCCAGGCTTCTGGGGTTGGCCCACCCAGGAAGTCATTGACGGGCTGAACCAGTTCTTGTTCTGCCGACATGGTGTTTCCTCAAGATTGCACTGACGGACGGCGCGAACAATACCGCTTCTTTTTGCCGAATGAAATAAATGGGTCTAAAGTGACAGTGTCGGTCGGCGTCCCAACCTGTTTTGACCTCGATCAATCCAGAGACACCGGCCATGAAAGACCTGCGTCTAAAGTCCATAAAAGGAGCGGCCAGATATGGCAGAAACCATTCATATAAGAAAACAGCTTCGCGACCGGCCTGAATTCAAGAACATGCCCAAACCCCTGACCTGTGGTGAGGACGCCACCGTTCAGGAAGCCGTTGACGCCATGTGCGCCAAGGGCTTTGGTTGTATCGTCATGGTTGATGATGACCAGAAAGTGCTCGGCATTCTCTCCGAGCGAGATCTGATGACCCGTTTGCTGAAAAACCAGATGGATCCGAATACCACCAAGGTGTCTGAGATAATGACTCGGGACCCCTATACCGCTCACGAAACCGATCTGGTTGTGGACTGCCTGCGCCTGATGTCCAACAAGCGCTTCCGGCGTCTGCCGGTGGTCGATGAAAATGACCGTCTGGCCCGCGTGTTTACACAGGGTGATTTTGTTTCCTACACCTGGCCGGACATGCTGCACGACATGGCAGAAAGCACCAAGAAAAGTGTTGAACGGAACTATCCGCTCTGGATGCTGGCTGGCGGCGTAGTTGTCTACTCGCTAATCATGTCGATTCTGGTCGTTGTACTGGTGTCCTGACGCATCCTTCAGCCGTAGGCGCGCACTTGCCCTGTGCTCGACCAGCCACAGTGTGGCCTCCTACGGCTCCTCTCCTCTCCGGATTTATTCCCAATGTTATCGGGCTGTGTGCCCTCTGTCAGCGCAACAGCCGCTCCAGATCGGCCACCATGCCGGCCTCGCCCACCTCCGTGGAATATTGCATCATAAGGCTCCCCTGAGGGTTCATGACATACATCATGTCCGTTTCGGTGGCGCGCACTGTGGATTCCACCCACTCTGCCAGGGCATGATTGGTGGCATTGGCACTGACCGCCAACCAGGTCCATGCTGCATGGGGGGCGCTGATCCGATCATTCAGTATCGACCCTCCGGCGCCATGCGGATCGACCACAAGCAAACCGAGCTCTGACCGTCTTTCAGTGCCCGTCAGTTCGCCTTTAACCGACTGCATCAGCGCAAACCGGTCGGCGCACTGATCCGGGCAGTGCTCGGACATGATATAGACCAGCCACCAATTTGCCTGCAGACTGTCAGCAGTGAGGGTGGACAGCTCAAGAACCGGGCCGAGCTGCACAATGCTGACCGGAGGTTGCATGCGCACACCATGATGCGTGGTACGCGGAGTGTCTTCCAACCAACCGCGTTGCAGAGCAATCTGTACCCAGAAAATGGGCGCCAGAAACAGCACCACGAACAACAGCATAAGCACTCTGTTTCTGGTTATCGTAAGTCGGCGCAAAGGCTTCAGTCGCTTTGGGGTCATGATACATCTCATTATGCTTTGGCGGTTTTTATACGCCTGCGCAAGAGGAATTTCCAGCTATGCCGTTATTCCGGGTACCCGGTCGTCGTTCACTGATGTTTATCGCCATTGGTCTTTACGTGACCGCCATTGCACTGATCTGGATACTGCGCTCCGGCACAGGAGAGCCCGCCACTGCGCTGGGTCGAACCGCACTGGAAACAGATGCCGCCGCCCAGAACTGGGCACGCCGTCAGATAACCGATGCGCTGCCCTCTTTTCGTCTGCCGGATCTCGACGGCCACCCGCGTGACAGTGAGGAGTGGCAGGGGCGATTGCTGGTGATCAACGTCTGGGCGACCTGGTGCGCTCCGTGCCGTGAGGAGGTGCCGCTGCTGATCGATCTGCAGAATCAGTATGATCCAAAAGTGCTTACCGTGCTCGGGCTGAGTCTGGACGACCCGGCACCGGTAGCACGTTTCGCCGAAGACTTCGGCATCAACTACCCGCTTCTGGTTGGCAGTGATGAGGTGCGGGAAGTCACCCGCCAGTTCGGCAGCGACCAGCTCGGCCTGCCGCATACATTCTTTGTCGATACTGAAGGCACCATCGTCGACTTTCATCTCGGGCTGATCACGCCCGAGCAGATGGAACGGCTGATTGAACGGCTGGTCGAATGACTGACATATAACCAGGAGCGCTTATATTTTTTCTTGATATAGCGAATCAAGATAATGATGGATGCGCTGTCATGTTGCGCTGATCCTGCATTAGCTTTAAGTTGACGGAACGTTTGCAGAAGTTGCTCAAACGACGCAGCTACACTGAGTTCTGGAACCGGTCAGTCTGTGATCTCGACATAACAAAGCCAGACATGACCAGACTTCAACGCTGCCGGATCGACTGTCTGGTGAGCACTGAACTCCACTAGTACGGACTTCTGCATCCACCGGTTTCAATAAAAGCAGACTCAGCGCTGTTTGGCCTCTGCGCCACACTGAGTCAGGGAACAATAACGCCATACCGGAGCCAGGTACCTATGATCTTAGTGATAGCCATTGTGCTGCTTGTGGTGGGGTCAGTCATTTTCCACTTCGTGAGCCCCTGGAATTTTACCCCACTGGCGTCCAACTGGTCGGCCATCGACAACACCATCAGCATCACCGTACTGATCACCGGTATCGTGTTCATACTGGTCAATCTGTTCATGGCGTATGCCATCTACCGGTTCCGTTATCGCAAGGACCGCAAGGCGGACTATGAACCGGAAAACAAGAAACTCGAGATCTGGCTGACCGGCATTACTACAGTGGGTATCGCCGCCCTGCTGGCACCGGGCCTTTTTGCCTGGTCAAGCTTCATCAGCAAGCCAGATGACGCCAAGATGGTCGAGGTCGTCGGCAAGCAATGGCACTGGCTATATCGCTTTCCAGGTGACGACGGTGTCCTTGGCGCCACCGATCCACGCTTCGTGAACCCGGACAACCCCTTTGGCATCGACCCCAGTGACCCGGCAGGACAGGACGACATCCTGGTGTTCAGCAATATTCTGCATCTGCCGGTCAATGAGCCCTACGAGTTCAAGATGCGCGCCATGGACGTGCTGCACAATTTCGGTGTGCCGCATTTCCGGGCCAAAATGGACATGGTGCCGGGTATGGTCACCAGCATGTGGCTGGAACCCACCCGCGTCGGTAACTTTGAGGTAGTCTGCATGCAGCTTTGCGGCATGGGACACCACGCCATGCGCGGTCGCGTCGTGGTACAGGAGCCGGAAGATTTCGAACAATGGCTGGCACACCAGCCCACCTTCGCAGAAAGCATGGAAGAGAACCACTGGGGCAACCCGGAAAATGGTGAAGCACTCTATCAGACCTGCGCCGGATGCCATGGCACTGCCGGCGAAGGCAACCCTGCACTGAACGCGCCCAAACTGAGTGGCATGAGCAACCAGTATCTTATCCGCCAGCTGGAGTACTATCGCGACGGTGTCAGAGGGGCGCATGAAGATGACGCTCTGGGCCAGCAAATGGCCGGAATGATGGTCACATTGCCTGATGAACAGGCCATTCGGGATGTGTCAGCTTACCTGTCCACCCTGCCCGATCGGCCGGCAGCCAACTCCATTGAGGGTGATCTGAGCCGCGGCGAACAATACTACGCCAGCTGTGCGGACTGTCATGGTGCGAGTGGTGAAGGCAACTACTACACCCGCGCACCACGCCTGGCCGGACAGCTGGACACCTATCTGGTGCGTCAGATCGAGAACTTCAAGTCCGGAGTGCGCGGCTCCCACGAGCAAGATCAGTATGGCATGCAGATGCGGCTGTTCGCCCAGCGCGTGCAAACCGAACAACAGATCAATGATCTGGTGGCTTATATCAACAGCCTTGAACCCGACAGTGATTCAGATTAACAGGTCCCGTCACTAAACCGGGCCCAGTGACCGTCTGCAGAGGAAGATAAAATAATGACCCATGTCCCAATCGCTGATCTACCGATGGATGATCACCATCCTACCAGCTTTGCCGCCAAGTATGTCTGGAGCCAGGACCACAAGGTCATCGCGATCCAGTATGCCACCATCGCCATTTTCGTAGGTGTGGTGGCACTGATACTGTCAGCGTTCATGCGGTTGCAACTGGGCTTCCCGGACACCTTCAGTTTTATCAACCCGAACACTTATCTGCAGTACATGACCATGCACGGCATGATCATGGTGGTCTACATGCTGACAGCGCTGCTGCTGGGCGGGTTTGGCAATTACCTGATTCCATTGATGGTCGGCGCCAGAGACATGGCCTTCCCCTACCTCAACATGCTGAGTGTGTGGTTCTATTTCGTATCGGTGCTGATTCTGCTGGCCAGTTTCTTTGTCACCGGCGGCCCTACTGGCGCCGGGTGGACACTCTACCCGCCACAGACCATTCTGCCCGGTACGCCAGGCAATGAATGGGGCATCATTCTGATGATCCTGTCGCTGGCCGTATTCATCGTGGCATTCACCATGGGTGGCCTGAACTATGTCACTACCGTGATGCAGGCACGCACACATGGCATGACCCTGATGCGCATGCCGCTCACCATCTGGGGAATTTTCATTGCCTCCTGGATGGGCCTGCTGGCTTTCCCTGCGCTATTGGTGAGTGCCATCATGATGGCCATGGACCTGCTGCTAGGCACGAGTTTCTTCATGCCGACCCTGGTGTCTCTGGGGAACTCGGTTGATCACAGTGGCGGCAGTCCGCTGCTGTTTCAGCACCTGTTCTGGTTCTTCGGACATCCCGAGGTCTATATTGTGGCCCTGCCTGCGTTCGGCATGGTATCCGACGTACTGGCGACACATGCGCGCAAGAACATCTTCGGCTACCGCATGATGGTCTGGGCCATTGTCATCATTGGCGCCCTGAGCTTCCTGGTCTGGGGGCATCATATGTATGTCAGTGGCATGAACCTGCCCTTTGGCTTTTTCTTTGCCACTGCCACGCTGATCATCGCTGTACCCACGGCGCTCAAGGTCTACAACTGGACCCTGACTCTGTGGCAAGGCAACATCAAGCTGACGTCACCCATGCTGTTTGCCATCGGTTTTATCTTCACCTTTGTACATGGTGGACTGACCGGTCTGTTCCTGGGCAATGTGATTGTCGACGTGCCCTTGGCTGATACCATGTTCGTGGTGGCGCATTTCCACATGGTGATGGGCGTCTCTACCGTCATGGTCATCTTTGCCGCCATCTACCACTGGTATCCTCTGATCACCGGTCGCATGATGCACGAGGGCATGGCGAAGATTCATTTCTGGACGACGTTCCTCGGGTCGTATGCTGTTTTCCTGCCCATGCACTATCTCGGTTTCATGGGCGTACCGCGGCGCTATTTCGCCATGGGCGACACGGCTTTCATGCCGGAATCCACGCATGCGCTGAACGCCAGCATTACCGTCTTTGCGTTGATTCTGATTGCCTTCCAGTCTGTATTCATCATCAATCTGATCTGGACACTCAAGTACGGCCGCAAAGCAGGCAAGAACCCCTGGGGCGCCACTTCACTAGAGTGGCAAACACCGGATGTACCGCCTGCGCATGGCAACTGGGGCGCCAAGCTGCCCGTCGTCCATCGCTGGGCCTATGACTACAGCGTACCGAACGCCACACAGGACTTCATCCCGCAAACAGTGCCGCAGGGCGACATGATGGAAAAGTCTTCTGATGGACCAGCCGAAGGCACCGAGACCACCGAGGGCAAGCCGTCATGAGCCTGATCGCTCGTCTTACCGAACGCTCCTGGGATCCAGCTACCAGTGCTGCTGCTGCTGCGTCTGCCACCGGGCCGATGGATGTGTTTGCCGGCCGCCAGGTCATGCTGCACATCTTTCTGGTGATTGTCAGTGTCATCTTCCTGTTGTTCTTTCTGACATTTATCGCCCACTCACAGTATCCGGGCTTTGAAACACTGACTGGAGAACCCTGGAAGCCGCTGGCCAGTACCACGCAGCTCTGGATCAATACCGGTGTCTTGGCAATGGCCAGCCTGATGATGCACATGGGCCTGACCAGAGCCCGTCAGGGCCTGACCGGTCAGGCGGTTGGTTTTACCATGGTTGCTGCCTTCTTCACCATCCAGTTCGTATTAGCCCAGCTCTGGCTTTGGCGTGACCTGCACGGCATGGGGCACACGCTGGTCAGCAACCCATCGCACAGCTATTTCTATCTGATGACAGCTGTTCACGTGCTGCACCTGGTCGGTGGACTGGTCATCATGCTGGGGGCTCTGGCCATCATCTGGCGCCGTGCGGCAGTTGAACGCCTGGAGCGCAGCCTGAAGCTCTGCTCTACCTACTGGCATTATCTGCTGGGTCTGTGGCTGGTGCTGTTTGTGCTGCTGACCCGGTCTCCGGAGACCTACAGAACCATAGCCATTCTTTGCGGTTTGGGGTAACAGAACCATGACAGTGAAAACGGACAAATCAGAGGTGCAGAGTACCTGGGACGGTGTCGTAGCCGACTGGTCAGCAGACAAAGAAACCTTTGCCATGCCCTGGGGCAAGCTGATGATGTGGATCTTCCTGTTGGGGGATACCTTCATCTTCGGCGTCTTCCTGATCGGCTACATGGCGGCCAGAATGGCCGCTGTCGAACCCTGGCCGGATACTGAAGCCATCTTCACGATGACCATGTTCGGTCATGAGTTCCCGTTGCTCCTGATCGCCATAATGACCTTCATCCTGATCACCAGTAGTGGCACCATGGCCATGGCGGTCAACTACGGTTATCGCGGCGACAAGCGAAAGGCCGTCATGTTCATGGGCCTGACAGCCCTGTTTGGCGCTACCTTCCTTGGCATGCAGGTGTTCGAGTGGTACCAGTTGATCGTTCACTACGATATCCGCCCCTGGGGCAACCCACATGGCGCTTCCCAGTTCGGCGCAGTGTTCTTCATGATTACCGGCTTCCACGGCATGCACGTTCTGGGTGGTGTGATACTGTTGATTGTAATGGCGCGCAGAGTGCACCGCGGGCTGTATGACAAGAAAGGCTATGCCGTTGTCGAGATTACAGGCCTGTACTGGCACTTCGTTGACCTGGTGTGGGTATTCATATTCGCATTCTTCTACCTGCTGTAGGAGGCAGACATGACCACTGATACACATCATACGCCGCCCATCAGCCTGTTCCTGAAGGTCTGGGGCCTGCTGTTCGTGCTGAGTTTCTTCTCCTACCTGGTGGAGTATGTCGGCATGCAGGGGTTCTGGCGCTGGACACTGGTGCTGTTCTTCATGGTGCTCAAGGCCTGGGTGATCCTGCGTGTTTTCATGCACGTCAAATGGGAGCGGGTATCGCTGCAATTGCTGCTCGGGCTACCCACACTGGTGATTTTTGTACTGGTCACGATTGCTGCCATTGAAGGCAACTACATCGAAGGACTGCGCCTGCAATTCTTCTCCCAATAGGGGTGTCCCATGATGCTGGCGGGCAAGGGTTCGCAGGGCAGGCACTGGCTGGCCGCACTGGCAGTTGCTCTGCTGGTGCTGTTGCTGGCCAGTGCCTGGATGCTGCACAACCATCAGTCCCCTCCCCAGATACAGGGTGTGCTGATGACACAGGCGCGCGACCTGCCGGCGTTTCAGCTTACCGACCATCGGTCGGAACCCTTTCGCAACGAAGACCTCAAGGGCAACTGGCATCTGGTGACCTACGGGTTCACCCACTGCCCCGACATCTGCCCCAGCATGCTTGCCGCCATGTCCTCCATGGTGCGGGAGATGGAGCGTGAAGGCAGCCCCTACGCCGATGTCGACCTGCTGTTCTACAGCGTGGACCCGGCACGGGACACCCCTGCCTATCTCGCGGACTATGTCACCTTCTTTCACTCGCGCTTTACCGGCCTTACGGTCAATGGAGATCCGGAAGAGAACGCCACGGCTTTCGAACGGGGCCTGGGTATTGTCTACGAGTTACCGGTGGAAGACCGTTTCGGCAACCCCTATGACGAGGACAACTATCCGGTCAATCACGGGGTCAAGATATACCTGCTGAACCCGGAGGGCCGATTGCAGGCCGTTTTCGACCCGGCCTACTCTGACCAGGGCATGGTGCACTACTCTACCCGGCAATTGATTCAGGACTATCAGGCGGTACGGCAGTATCTTCCTGATTGACTTGCACCGGCCGGACAGGCCCTCGCAAAATCGTTACAATAGCGGTCTGAATTGCGAGGGAGCCCCAACCTTAAATGGACATCAGTAACCAGATCATTCTGTTTGTCGGTCTGCTGTTTCTGATCAGCATCACGGCCAGCATTCTCTCCGCGCGCATTGGTGCACCTTTGCTGCTGGTCTTCCTGCTGATTGGCATGGTGCTCGGCGAAGAAGGCCTGGGGCTGATCTTCGAGGACATTCAACTCGCCCACCTGATTGGCAGTCTGGCCCTGGCCGTCATCCTGTTTGATGGTGGGCTCAATACCCATCGCAACAACTTCCGGGTTGGCCTCAAACCCGCCGTCTCTCTGGCCACCATTGGTGTACTCATAACCGCCGTTCTAACCGGTATTATTGCCACCTGGGTACTCGGACTGCCGCCGCTCTACGGCATCCTGATGGGTGCTATTGTCGGCTCTACCGATGCGGCGGCGGTGTTCTCTCTGCTGCACACGGCCAAACTCGAGCTTAAACAGCGGGTGGCCGCGACCCTTGAAATAGAGTCCGGCAGCAACGACCCGATGGCGATCTTTCTGACCGTGATTCTCCTGGAACTGATTGTCTCCGGACATACCGGCTTCGACGCCATGCTGCTGGTCGAGTTCATCCGGCAGATGGGTCTGGGCGCTCTGGTCGGCCTCGGCGGCGGCTGGCTCGCGGCTCGAGCCGTCAATGCCCTGCCCCTGTCTCAGGGCCTCTACCCTTTGCTGGCGCTGTCGCTGGGCCTGACCATCTTTGGTGTCACCTCTGTAGCGGGTGGGAGCGGGTTCCTTGCGGTCTACCTTGCCGGCGTACTGATGGGCAACAGTCGCATGCAGTCGGCCCAGAACATTCTCCGGTTCCACAACGGCATGGCGTGGCTGAGCCAGATCATCATGTTCCTGATGCTGGGTCTGCTGGTCACACCCAGTGAGCTGATCCCGACCAGCCTGCAGGCACTGATCATTGCTCTGGCACTGATCTTTGTCGCCCGCCCGATTGCCGTGCTGATCAGTCTGGCCCCCTTCCGTTTCGCCTGGCGAGAACAGTTGTTCATCAGTTGGGTCGGACTGCGTGGCGCAGTGCCGATAATACTGGCCATTTTCCCCTTGCTGGCCGGGATCGATGGCGCCTCGACTTTCTTCAACGTGGCTTTCTTCGTGGTGCTGGTCTCGCTGATTCTGCAGGGCTGGAGTCTTACCCTGGTAGCCCGCTGGCTGAAAGTGGAAATTCCGCCCAACGCCAATCTGGTGCAACGGGTTGAACTGGATATTCCGGGTCAGCCGGACTACGAACTGGTGGGCTACAAAATGGACAGTGACAGCCCCGTTCTGAAGCATGAGCCCGATGACCTGAATCTACCGGAAGGGGTGAAACCGGCCTTGCTGGTTCGCCACAATCAGGTCCTAAGTGTGTATGAATCGGGCCAGTTGAGTCATGGCGATACCATTTATCTGGCATGCCCGCGCGCCCAGTTGCCACTCCTCGACAGAGTCTTTGTCTCCGTGAAGGTGGCAAGTCGCTTGAGTGAGCACAAGTTCTTCGGTGAATTCGTGATCAACGGCAATACGTCGCTGGAGGCACTTTCGATGATGTACGGTTTCCCCCTGCCGGAAGATGGCCTCGGGCATACTCTGCAGTCTTACCTGGATCGCAAATTTGATCGACCAGTGGTGGGTGACCGGGTTCGCCTGGGCAGTATTGAACTGGTCGTTCGGGAGATGAAAGACGATCGCTGCGAGAAGGTCGGGCTGAAACTACAGCCCTGATGCGCCTAAAGATTGTGGCGAATCTGGCGACGCTCGTCACAGGCTTCCACTATGGCTTCTTCATGTTCGTCGGGCTCCATGTTGTCCGGGCGCACCACAGGACGTTCCAGCAACTCGGCGGCTTCCTGCATGCTGCCCGCATTCCTGACCAGTTGAAAGTCCATATTGCGCAGACTGGTTTCCGCCCTGCTCGCCCCTGTTGCGCTGCTGCCATAAATGACAATCGGATCGTCCTCATTGACCTCCAGAACCCGCATGGCCAGCACAATGCAGTCCCAATCGACATGGCGCGCACCGGTGACATGATGGATAGCCCATTGGGACCGTTCTCGTGTATCAATGATCAGCGCCTCTGAAAGATCGAAATCCGGGCGGGGCTCTTCGCCACAGGCGGTGAGGAAAAGCCCAGTCAGAAAAGATAACGGTATAATATATAAAGGACTCTTCATCTCTTGCGGATAACCAGGCTGCCAATGGAATACCCGGCGCCAAAGGAGCAGATCACACCATAATCGCCACTCTGCAGATCTTCATGGTGCAGACTGAACGCTATGATCGACCCGGCAGAGGCGGTATTGGCGTAGCGATCGAGCACAATCGGCGCCTCTTCGGCCGAGGCCAGGTGTCCGAGCAGCTTCTTGGTGATCAACTGGTTCATGTTGATATTGGCCTGATGCAGCCACCAGCGCTTGACGTCTGTTGGCGTCAGGCTGTACTGCTCAAGGTGGCCGGCGATGTGGGCGGCAGCCATTGGGCAGACTTCCTTGAACACCGTCCTGCCCTCCTGGTGAAACAGGGCATCCGGATCAAACGGATCGATATCCTGCGTGCGCGAGACATAGCCGAAATTGGAGCGAATGGCATTGGAAAACACGGTCTTGGCCTTGGTGCCCAGAATCTCGTACTGGTGGGCGCTCTGCGCCAGATCGCCACGCTCTATGACCACGGCAGTGGCCACATCGCCAAAGATGAAATGGCTGTCGCGGTCGCGATAGTTGACCTGGGGCGATGTCAGCTCGGGGTTGACCACCAAAACGCGTCGGGCAGTCCCGGCCTTGATCATGTCATAGGCCCGATGCTGGGCAAATGTTGCGGCCGAACAGGCCACCAGCATGTCGAAACCGAACCCGTCACAGCCGAGTTGGGCCTGCAATTCTATGGCGATGGCCGGATAGGCCCGCTCTGTGTAGGAGCAACTGACGATGACGGCATCCAGGTCAGACCCCTCGATGCCAGCAGCGGCGAGCGCCTTGCGTGCTGCGTTCAGGCCCATTTCGGCCTGATGACTCAGCTCATCATCACGGCGTTTCGGGATCCGCGGGCGCATGCGGTCTACTTCAAGGATACCCTCCTTGCGATAGACGTAACGCTGGCGGATGCCACTGGCCTTTTCAATGAAGTCGGGGTCCGATTTGGCCACCGGCTGCACGGTGCCGGACTCGATCTCGGCCTTGTGCGCCTCGTTATGCTGGTCGGCATAGCGGTTCAGCACATCGACCAGCTCTACATTGGTAAGGGTGTTTTCCGGGGTCCAGAGCCCGACACCACTGATGACAGCACTGATCGGGTTGGTTGATTCCGCTTGCTGGGCCATGAACTGTTCTTCCTGACAGAGTGTGTCGCTCAGTTTAGTCAGTCGCGGGCGGACAGTCGACCATAGAGGTGTTCGGAGGCGAACGGTCCTTGTCGTGAAGTTTATTGCCAAAGCCGCCTGATGGCGGGGTACACTGACCGCAGACACGCAAAAACTCGTATCAGGCCCGTCCATGGGCCTGACCCTTCGGGCTCGCTTCGCTCATGCAAAAACGCTCCCGGCGTTTTTGTCCATGACAGCTCGACTCCGCACATCCCTGTGCGGAGACGGTCTGCGGCTCAGTGCATCGCCGCCCGGCGGCCGGCGGCCGCGCCATCGAAGTCTACTTAAAATCTGGGTCGGCTCACGCCGCCGAGCGCAGATAAATCAGCGCCCACAAAAGTGCCACCCTGTAGGCGCCGGCCTTGGCCGCGCTAGGTGCCCAAAGTAGGCACGATTTGTGTGGCAGAAGGGGTCCGGGCTACAGGCAAGCAAACCCTTGTGGTGCCGCCGTCGCGAGCGCCAGTCCCGGGAGGAACAGCGGGCCAGATGTCTGAGCGACAGCGAGT
>NZ_JAIUMC010000076.1 GCF_022565775.1 Natronospirillum sp. | reverse complement strand
GCGGCCGAATTCACCGCGCACGGAGCCAGGAACCGCCAAAGCTGCAGGAGGCTCACTGCTGGAAAAATTCACTGATGAGGTTGGCGTCGATGTCGGGCTGCTGGCACATCCGGCCAGCAAAACGAGCAGAAAAGATACTGCGATAAAAGGCTGGGCGCACACGTGACGAAGTCCGTGAGTCATTTTATCTCTCCTTGAGGTCTTGTTAGACGGCGCATTCTAGCGACCTTCTCTGTGCCAGGGGAGTACTTTTTCGCCACTGGCTGCACATCCGCCCGAGAGTGTGAACTGGGTCACCTGAGTGATCAGTGCTCGAGCGGTGTCCAGTTCATCCAGGCGACCCAGGCCACACAGATCAGAGAGGTTATGCCGTAGAGCACGGAAGACGCTGTGACTTCGGCTGCCGGCACCAGCAGGAAAAGAGTACCCGTAACCAGTGCGGCTATGCCCAGTTGGCACTGGATATCCCGCACGAACTCCCAGTTCAGCTCATGGGCCCGCGTCAGCGTGGCCATGAAAAAGCCCAGAATGGCCAGGACCATCATGCTCTTGCGCAGCACCACGATGTCCTGCGGCGGCAACTGATCCTGCAGGTAGGGTGACACCAGGTACCCGACTGCCCAGATACCCCCGACTGCAAAAACGAACAACAGGTTGGCACCCAGGTTGCGCATCGGCGAAAACATCAGAGATGTTCAACCTTGTCGATCTCGTATTCGACGTCGCCGCCTGGTGTCTTGACCTGCGCCACATCACCCTCTTCCTTGCCGATCAGGGCACGGGCTATCGGTGAGGTGACCGAAATCCTTCCTTCCTTCACATTCGCTTCATCTTCACCGACGATGCGGTAACGGACGGACTCCTCACTGTCGAGATTGATCAGGGTCACGGTAACGCCGAACAGCACCTTGCCCGTCTGCGGCAGGGCTTTCACATCGATGACCTGGGCGCCACCAAGTTTGGCCTCCAGTTCCTTGATGCGACCTTCAATAAAACCCTGCTGCTCCCGGGCTGCGTGGTATTCGGCGTTCTCCTTCAGGTCACCATGCTCGCGGGCTTCCGCAATGGCTTCAATCACCTTGGGCCGTGCTTCGCTCTTGAGCTGCTTCAGCTCTTGCTGCAATTTCTGCTCGCCTTCGACCGTCATCGGATAACGTGTTGTCATAGGACTGCTCCTGTGTGCAATGACTGCAACTGGCGCACATTGGATTCACTCGTGTTTTCCAGCGCCTCCACCGAGGCCATGGCGCCTTCCAGCGTTGTGGTGTAATACACCTTGTGCTGCAGAGCGCTGCGGCGAATAGTGGCACTGTCGGCAATGGCCTGGCGCCCCTCAGTCGAATTCATGATGAACTGAACCTCATCGTTCTTGATCATGTCCACCATGTGCGGGCGACCTTCCTTGACCTTGTTGACTACTTTGGACTCGATGCCGGCCGTCTGCAATACCTTGTAGGTACCACTGGTGGCCAGCACCTTGAAGCCGGCCTTGACCAGCCGCCGGGCCAGATCCACGGCCTTGGGCTTATCCCGGTCCTTGACGCTGATGATGACCGTGCCTGTCTTCGGCAGGCGCGCCCCAGTGGCCAGTGCCGCCTTGCCGAAAGCCTCGGCAAAAGTGTCGCCGATGCCCATGACTTCGCCGGTTGATTTCATTTCCGGGGTCAGAATCGGGTCTACTCCCGGGAACTTGTTGAACGGCAGCACGCTTTCCTTGACCGAATAGAATTGTGGTTTGTGCTCTTGCGTAAAGTTGACTTCGGCCAGCGTCTTGCCCGCCATCACTCTGGCTGCCACATCGGCCAACGAGCGACCGATGGCCTTGGACACGAACGGCACGGTGCGCGAGGCCCGCGGATTCACTTCGATCACGTAGAGCTGGCCGTCCTGCCAGGCCATCTGCACATTCATCAGGCCGACCACGCCCAGCTCCAACGCCATGGCACTGACCTGAGTGCGGATCTCATGCTGCACGGCTTCAGGCAACGAAAACGGCGGCAGCGAGCAGGCAGAGTCACCGGAGTGCACGCCCGCCTGTTCGATATGCTGCATGATGGCTCCGATAACCACCGTCTTACCGTCACTGACTGCATCCACATCTACTTCGATGGCGCTGTCGAGGAAGTGATCCAGCAGAACAGGGGAGTCGTTGGATACCTTGACCGCATCACGCATGTAGCGCAGCAGCTCGGTTTCGTCATAAACAATTTCCATGGCCCGGCCGCCCAGCACATAACTGGGTCGCACGACCAGCGGATAGCCGAGTGTCTGCGCCTTGATGATGGCATCTTCCACACTGCGCGCGGTCGCATTGTCCGGCTGCTGAATGCCCAGCTTTTGTACCATGTGCTGGAAGCGTTCGCGGTCCTCGGCCCGGTCTATCGCATCCGGCGTGGTGCCGATGATTGGCACGCCAGCGGCTTCCAGCGCGCGCGCCAGCTTCAGCGGTGTCTGCCCGCCGTACTGGACAATCACACCCACAGGCTTCTCCAGGTCGACGATTTCCAGCACATCTTCCAGCGTGACGGGCTCGAAATAGAGGCGGTCAGAGGTGTCATAATCAGTCGACACGGTTTCCGGGTTGCAATTGACCATGATGGTCTCGTAACCCTCATCACGCATCGCCAGAGCCGCATGCACACAGCAGTAGTCGAATTCGATGCCCTGGCCAATGCGGTTGGGCCCGCCACCGATGACCATGATCTTCTTTCGATCGGTCGGTTCGGCTTCGCATTCTTCGTCATAGCTGGAGTACATGTAAGCCGTGCTGGTGGCAAACTCGGCAGCGCAGGTGTCGACACGCTTGTAGACCGGGCGAATACCCAGTTGATGACGCTTTTCCCGGACTTCCTTCTCGGTCAGGCCCAGCAGTGCGGCCAGCCGCTCATCCGAAAAGCCCTTGCGCTTGTACTGGCGCAGTGTGGCTTCATCCAGAGCGGTGAGCGACGTGCGGCTGATTTGCTCTTCCATGCGCACCAGATCTTCAATTTGCACCAGAAACCAGGGGTCGACATGGCTGTGCTCGTGCACTTCCTGCACGCTCATGCCGCTGCGAAACGCATCGCCCAGATACCACAGGCGGTCCGGTCCGGGCTGCTTGAGTTCACGAATGATCTTCTCCTGCGCGTCCGCTTCGACAGGATCCTGCTTGGGATCCAGGCCGGCGACTCCGACTTCCAGACCGCGCAGCGCCTTCTGGAAGGATTCCTGGAAATTGCGCCCGATGGCCATGACTTCGCCCACCGACTTCATCTGGGTGGTCAGACGGTCATTGGCCTGAGGAAACTTCTCGAAGGCAAAGCGCGGCACCTTGGTAACGACATAGTCGATGCTGGGCTCAAAGGACGCCGGCGTCCGCCCGCCAGTAATTTCGTTCTGCAGTTCGTCCAGCGTATAGCCCACGGCCAGCTTCGCTGCGACCTTGGCAATCGGGAAGCCGGTAGCCTTGGAGGCGAGGGCCGACGAACGGCTGACCCGAGGATTCATTTCGATCACCACCATGCGTCCGGTATCCGGGTCGATCGCGAACTGCACATTGGAGCCACCGGTTTCCACACCGATTTCACGCAGCACCGCCAGCGAGGCGTTGCGCATGATCTGGTATTCCTTGTCAGTCAGGGTCTGCGCCGGGGCCACCGTGGTGGAGTCACCGGTGTGCACGCCCATGGCATCCAGATTCTCGATGGAACAGATGATGATGCAGTTGTCGGCGCGATCACGCACCACTTCCATCTCGTATTCTTTCCAGCCGATCAGCGACTCGTCGATCAGCAGTTCGTTGGTCGGTGACAGATCCAGCCCGCGCTCACAGATTTCGGCGAACTCGTCCTTGTTGTATGCGATACCGCCACCGGAGCCGCCCATGGTGAACGAAGGTCGGATGATGGCAGGAAAACCGATGTCCGCCTGGATTTCCCAGGCCTCTTCCATGCTGTGCGCAATACCGGAGCGCGGTGTTTCCAGGCCGATAGCCTTCATGGCCTGATCGAAACGATAGCGGTCTTCGGCCTTGTCGATGGTATCGGCGTTGGCCCCGATCATGGTGACACCGTACTTCTCCAACACACCGTGACGCTCCAGATCGAGTGCACAGTTCAGTGCAGTCTGTCCACCCATGGTCGGCAGAATGGCGTCTGGTCGCTCCTTTTCGATGATCTTGGCAACTTCTTCCCAGATGATCGGCTCAATATAGGTCGCATCGGCCATGACCGGGTCGGTCATGATGGTGGCCGGATTGGAGTTCACCAGAATGACGCGGAAGCCCTCTTCCTGCAGGGCCTTGCAGGCCTGTGCACCGGAATAGTCGAACTCACAGGCCTGTCCGATCACGATGGGACCGGCACCGATCAGCAGAATACTTTGAATGTCGGTTCTTTTCGGCATGAGTTACTTGGCCTCCATCAGGGCGATAAAACGATCAAACAAGGGTGCCACATCCTGTGGGCCAGGGCTGGCCTCCGGGTGACCCTGAAAACTGAAGGCCGCTCGGTCGGTCAGGCGGATGCCCTGCAACGACTGATCAAAAAGCGACCGATGTGTTGGTGTGACATTGTCCGGCAGACTGTCCTCGGCGACGGCAAACCCGTGATTCTGGCTGGTAATCATCACTCGGCCGGACTCCAGATCCTGCACCGGGTGGTTGGCGCCATGGTGGCCGAACTTCATCTTCTCGGTGCGCGCCCCGGCGGCCAAAGCCAGCAACTGATGCCCCAGACAGATGCCGAAGACCGGAATGTCTGTCTTCAGCACTGCACGAATGGCGTCGATGGCGTAGTCACAAGGCTCCGGATCACCAGGCCCATTGGACAGAAAGATGCCGTCCGGTTTCAGAGCCAGCACCTCGTCGGCCGGAGTCTGTGCCGGCACCACCGTTACACGACAACCCCGGCTGACCAGCATGCGCAGAATGTTGCGCTTGACACCGTAGTCCCAGGCCACGACATGATGCGGCAGGCTGGCCTCTTCCAGCGTCGGGTGACCCTCGCCAAGCGCCCAGACACCGCTGCGCCAATCATAGGCTTCAGCCGTGGTCACCACTTTGGCCAGGTCCATGCCTTTCAGCGACGGTGCTGCCTGTGCCTGCGCAATCGCGCCCTCGGCAGAGGCTCCGGCGCCAGCAATAATGCAGCCGCTCTGACTGCCCTTTTCGCGCAGGATTCGGGTCAGACGTCGGGTATCGATGTCTGCAATAGCCACCAAGTTGCGGCGTACCAAATAGGCCTGCAGCGATTCCTCACTGCGGAAATTGCTCTCCAGCAGCGGAAGGTCGCGGATGATCAGCCCCTTGGCCCAGAGCTGATCACACTCCTCATCCTCCGCATTGACACCCGTATTGCCGATATGCGGATAGGTCAGCGTGACGATCTGCTGGGCGTAGGAGGGATCGGTCAGGATTTCCTGATAGCCGGTCATGGCCGTATTGAAGACCACCTCACCCGTGGTGGCGCCTTCCGCACCGATACTGGTGCCATGAAAGATGCTGCCATCGGCAAGCGCAAGAATTGCTGGTGTAGTCAAAGTGAGTCCCCGCCTTTGTCTGTGTGCTGCTTGATCTGAGTCGGGCACGTCACGCGCACCCGGAATTCGGTCGCGCGGGAGACGGCAAGACCAACTCAAATGACGCCATCTCCCGCAATAATTCACAATATTGCCGCCATTTTTCGTCTACACCGCCGATCAGGTCGTAAAAAAGCGAGATGGACCTGCGCCCACCTCGCTGACTGCTTTCTGACCCTGTGGAGACAACTGACACTCTCCACCGGCGGAATGATGAAACCCACGGCTCTGGCAGGCCTGTCTGCCTGCAGGCAAATCGGCTGAATTCTAAGGGATAGCCAATCTTTTGTCCATCAGAATGGCTGACACCCGAGCCGCGACGAGTACGACTGGCATCCCGTGCGGCGCAAGCCTCTCGGACTGTACGGAGAGAGTGCTTTTCCCTATAGTCATGACTGTTTATCGCCCAGACCACAAGATCATGACTTCATCAACCCCACCGGATCAGGAACAGCCCCGACTATGGCAACTGCCCCAGGCTGCCACACTGGTCGCTGCCTTTGACGCCATCGAGGAATGGATAGTCATTGTCGACGCCGAATCAAGGGTCGTGTTCATGAACCGGCCCTATGCTCGCTTTCTCGGGCTGCGGCGGCGCGACATCATCGGTCGGCCGGTCACCGAAGTGATTGAAAACACCCGGATGCACAAGGCGGTGCAAACCGGCAAGGCCGAGCGCATCCAGTTGCAGGAGATCAAGGGTAACAAGATGATCGCCAATCGGTATCCGATCATCGTCGAGGGAGGGATCAAAGGAGCTGTCGGCACCGTGTTCTTCCATGACACCCACGAGTGGCAGCAGATCAACACCCAGATCCGCGCCCTGATCGCCGAGCAGAATTATCAGACATCGGATCACACCAGCCCGACCCGCGAGGGCGCGCGCTTTCATCTTGCAGACATCATTGGGCGCAGCCCGGCCATTGAGGCCCTGAATGAGCGTGTCAAGCGGGTCGCCGCCAGTGATGTGTCCGTACTGATCCGCGGGGAATCCGGCACCGGCAAGGAGCTCTATGCGCATGCCTTGCATCAACTCTCGGAACGCTCCGACGGTCCCTTCATCAAGGTCAACTGTGCCGCCATTCCGGAAAATCTGCTCGAAGCAGAACTTTTTGGTTATGAAGGCGGCGCTTTCACCGGCGCGCGCAAGGGGGGCAAGCCGGGCAAATTCCAACTGGCGAACCGAGGCACACTTTTTCTGGATGAAATAGGCGACATGCCACTGGCCATGCAGGCGAAGCTGCTGCGCGTGCTGCAGGATCGACAAGTGGAAGCGGTCGGGTCGACCAGCCTGGTACCGGTAGACATCCGCATGATTGCAGCAACGCATCAGCCACTGGAACAGTTGGTGGAGTCAGGTCAGTTTCGGCAGGATCTGTATTATCGCATTCACGTGGTCGGGCTTACTCTACCCCCGCTGCGCGAGCGACGAGACGACATTCCGATGCTGGTCGAACACCAGTTGCAACAATTGTCGCGCCGCACGGGTCGGCGAGCCCCTCGACTGACGGCGGAAGCGCTGACCCGACTGATGCATTACGACTGGCCGGGCAATATTCGTGAGCTGCACAATGTGCTTGAGGCCACGTTTCATCTCAGTCAGGGCCGTAAAATTGGACTCGAGGCGCTGCCGGAACCCATCTCGGGTGCACCTGCAATTGAGCCTCAGGGTGCGCCTATGCAGCAGACACTGAAAGACCAACTGCACCAGGCTGAATACGACATTCTCTGCCAGGCATTGCGGACCTGCGGCAACAATCGCCAGCAGACGGCCCGCCACCTGGGCATCTCCAAATCGACCCTGTACGAGAAACTGGCTCGGCACGGCCTTTGAGCTGTGATCAAACAGTTCGGAAATCCGGACGATGTCCGATTTTTCGGACGCCTCACATAGCCATTTTGGTGCTTTGCACCCCCAAACCGTCCGAAAATTCGGACAAAACAGGCCATTACGCCCTTTGTATACCTCCCAGTACGGTCAAGCTCTCAAAAATAGGGTCCTAACCCCTTGTTTTAAAAGTGCAATTTTTAGTTGGCACTGATCTTGTGTAAGCCCAAGGAAGACAAAAAAGATAACAACAATCCGCACAAGAGGTTCCTGACATGTCCATGAAAGGCAAGAGTGTATTGATCACGGGCGGCGGCAGCGGCATCGGTCTGGCTATCGCACGTGGGTTTCTCAACGAAGGCGCCCGGGTGGCCATCGTCGACAAGAAACAGGAGGCGCTGGATCAGGCCATGAAGGCACTGGACAGCAATGGCAGCGACTGTCTCGGCCTGGCCTGTGATGTCACCGACGAGGCCGCGTTCAAGGACGCCATTGACCAGGTTCTGGATCGCTTCAATGGTCTGGACGTCCTGATCAACAACGCCGGCATGCAGCATGTCGCCGCCATCGAAGACTTCCCGGCCGACCGCTTCCGTCTGCTGCTCGACATCATGCTGACCGCGCCGTTTCTCGCCACCAAGTATGTATTCCCGGTTATGAAGGAACAGCGCAGCGGGCGCATCATCAATATGGCATCGATCAATGGTCTGGTCGGCTTTGCCGGCAAGGCCGGTTACAACTCGGCCAAGCATGGCGTCATCGGCCTGACCAAGGTGGCCGCCCTGGAAGGGGCCTCCTATGGCATCAATGTCAACGCCCTGTGCCCCGGGTATGTGGATACCCCATTGGTGCGCAATCAATTGCAGGATCTGGCCAACACACGCGGCGTCGAGCTGGAAAGTGTGCTGGAAGACGTGATCTACCCGCTGGTGCCGCAGCGCCGTCTGCTGGACCCGGAAGAGGTCGCGGACTATTGCCTGTTTCTCGCCAGCAACAAGGCGCGTGGCGTGACCGGCCAGGCCGTGGTGCTCGACGGCGGGTACACTGCACAGTAATCCTTACACCTGAGACGACTCTGCCTGCACCGGGGTTATCCTCGGGCAGGCCTCTTTTACGTTACTCTATTCTATGACTGAACTTTCCGGGAGGGAGCAGATGTCGACTGCGACACACCTGTCGAACGAACCACTGTGGACGCCCAGCGCCGAGCGTATTGCACGGAGCCGCATGACCGATTTCATGCAGGCAATGAACCGGCAGCAAGGGCTGGCACTGAACACTTATGACGAGCTCCATGACTGGAGTGTCGAGCACAGTGAAACCTTCTGGAGCAGCTTCTGGGACTATGCCGGGATCCGGGCCACAGAGAAGGGCGACCGCACCCTGATTGACGGCGACCGCATGCCGGGTGCCCGCTGGTTTCCGGACGCCCGCCTGAACTTTGCCGAGAATCTGCTGCGTTACCGGGATGACCGTCCGGCGCTGGTGTTCCGCGATGAAGAAGGTCACGGTCTGACCCTGACTTACGCCGAACTCCACACTGAAGTGGCCCGCCTTGCCCATGCCCTGCGCGCCCACGGCATTGTGTCCGGCGACCGGGTCTCGGGGTTCATGCCCAACATGGCGGAAACCGTGATCGCCATGCTGGCATCAGCCTCCATCGGCGCCATCTGGAGCTCCTGCTCGCCGGACTTCGGCATTCAGGGTGTGGTAGACCGCTTCGGACAGGTCAAACCCCGTATCCTGATTACCGCCGATGGTTACCGCTACAACGGCAAGCAGCTTGACTGCCTGCAACGGGTCCGTGAGATCGCGCAGGAGATTCCCGGCATCGAACGTATCCTGGTGGTGCCCTATCAGAACCGCCAACCCGACCTGACCGGCCTGCCCCAGGCGGTTCTCTGGCCGGAATTCACCGACAATGACGCGCGCGAGATCGATTTCGAACCGCTGCCGTTCGACCACCCGCTGTACATCATGTACAGCTCAGGCACCACCGGTGTGCCCAAATGCATTGTGCACAGTGGCGGAGGCACCCTGATCCAGCACCTCAAGGAGCACATGCTGCACGCCGATCTGGGCCGCGAGGATGTGCTCTTCTACTACACCACCTGCGGCTGGATGATGTGGAACTGGCTGGTCAGCGGGCTGGCGGTCGGCTGCACCGTGGTGCTGTATGACGGTTCGCCGATGGCACCCAAGGTCGACAGTCTGTGGGACATGGCCGAAGAGGAAGGCGTCAGCGTCTTCGGTACCAGTGCCAAGTATATCGCAGCACTGGAAAAAGGCGGTGCCCGCCCCGGCAGCACCCATGATGTGCGTCGTCTGCGTGCCGTGCTCTCCACCGGCTCGCCGCTGGCCCCGGAAAGCTTTGACTATGTCTACCGCGAGATAAAGCAGGACCTGCTGCTGGGGTCGATTTCCGGCGGTACCGATATTGTCTCCTGCTTTGCCCTGAGCTGCCCGATCCGTCCCGTCTACAGCGGTGAGCTGCAATGCCGGGGCCTGGGTATGGCGGTGGATATCTTTGATGACGACGGACATCCCGTGCGTGGCGAAAAGGGGGAGCTGGTCTGTACCCGTCCCTTCCCGTCCATGCCGATCTATTTCTGGGATGATCCGGAAGACGAGAAATATCGCGGTGCCTATTTCGAGAAGTTCGACAATATCTGGGCGCACGGTGACTATGGCGAAATCACCCCGCGCGACGGGGTGATCATCCACGGCCGCTCGGATGCGGTGCTGAACCCGGGCGGGGTGCGTATCGGCACCGCGGAGATCTACCGTCAGGTGGAAAAAGTGGAGGCCGTCCTCGAAAGCCTGGCCATCGGGCAACCCTGGGAGGACTCCGAGCGGGTCATCCTGTTTGTGCGCCTGCGCGAGGGCGTGACGCTGGATGATGCGCTGACCGACAAAATCAGGAAAACCATCCGCGCCAACACCACACCCCGCCATGTACCGGCCAAGGTGATACAGGTGGCGGATATTCCCCGTACCATCAGCGGCAAGATTGTCGAACTGGCGGTGCGCAAGATGGTGCTCGGAGAGACCATCAAGAACAAGGACGCACTGGCCAACCCGGAAGCGCTGGAGCTGTTCCGGGATTTGCCCGAATTGAAAACGTAAACGGTAGACAGCGCACAGTCGACCGTCTACTCATTGAACTGGAGACTTGTAATGACTGACGACATCGTAATCGTAGCCGCCCGCCGCACCCCGACCGGGGCGATGGCGGGTGCATTGAGCGGGGCCAAGGGCCCGGATCTGGGCGCCACGGCGATTAGCGCCGCGGTGGAAGCCGCCGGGGTCAGCCCGGACCGCGTCAATGAGGTGATCATGGGCTGCGTTCTGCCGGCCGGCGTCGGCCAGGCGCCGGCACGTCAGGCGGGCCTAGGCGCGGGATTGGCGGACAGCACGCCCTGCACCACCATCAACAAGGTCTGTGGCTCGGGCATGAAAGCAGCCATGCTGGGCCATGATCTGCTGAAAGCCGGTAGCGCGGATGTGGTAGTCGCCGGCGGCATGGAGAGCATGAGCCAGTCCCCCTACCTGCTGCCCAAGGCCCGTCAGGGCATGCGCATGGGGCATGGTGAGGTGATCGACCATATGCTGCTCGACGGCCTGGAAGACGCCTATGGTGCCGGTCTGATGGGCTCGGTGGCGCAGAAAACCGCCGATGAGTACAAACTGACCCGGGAAGACATGGATGCCTTTGCCATCGAGTCCGTCAAGCGCGCTCAGGCCGCGGTAAACTCCGGTGCCTTCAAGAACGAGATTGCACCGGTCACGATCAAGGATCGCAAGGGCGAAACGGTGGTGGACACCGATGAGCCACCCATGCGCGCCAATGTCGACAAGATCCCGGGTTTGCGCCCGGCCTTCGCCAAAGACGGCACCCTGACCGCCGCCAACTCAAGCTCCATCTCCGATGGCGCGGCAGCGCTGGTATTGATGCGGGCTTCCGATGCACAGGCACAGGGCCTGAAGCCCATGGCGCGTATCGCCGCCCATGCGACCCATGCGCGGCTGCCGGCCGAGTTTACCATCGCGCCCATCGGCGCTATTCAAAAGGCGCTGGACAAGGCGGGCTGGCAGGCCGGAGACGTGGACTGCTACGAAATCAATGAAGCCTTCGCCATGGTCACCATGCTGGCCCAGCGCGAACTGGGCCTGGACCCGGCACGAGTCAATGTGCACGGCGGTGCCTGTGCGCTGGGCCACCCCATTGGCGCCAGCGGAGCGCGCATCCTGGTCACCCTGCTGCACGCCCTGCAGACCCACGGCAAGAATCGCGGTCTGGCTTCCTTGTGTATTGGTGGGGGCGAAGCGACTGCCATGGCAGTGGAACTGCTGTAGGGCCAAGGAGATGGCGCAGGCCCTGGAGTCAGTACACACTATTTTTATTGTTCAACTGCTCCAGCGCCTGGCGCCAGATCAACGCTCGTCGATCAACTCCTTGCGCACCGCCATGGCAGTTGCCTTGGGGCGTATGGGTCGCCCGCGAGCTTCCATCTGGGCGCGCGCAACGGCCGCACCGATCAGCAGTACGAGCGATGAATACTGAACCCAAAGCAAGAACATCACCATGGACCCGGCAGCGCCATAAGCCGAGGCAATGGCAAGACTGGTCAGGTAGCGTGCCATCAGGAAACGGCCCAGAAAAAACAACAGTGCGGTGATCAGTGCCCCCAGCCAGACATCACTCCAAAGCAGGCGAACCTCCGGCAAAACCTTGAAGATGGTGGCGAACAACAAGGTCATGACAGACAGAGAAACAGCCAGCTCCAGCCAGAACACGGCCGTTGCATTCAAGGGAATCCACTGATCGGCAAAGCTCAGTACGGCTTGAAGCACTACGCTGAGAAACAGTGACATCAACAGGATGAAACCGATGGACAACACGATGGTCAGCGACAGCAGTCGGTTCTTGAGCAATATGTACAGCCCACTGCGCGTGGGCTTGCGCACCACATCCCAGACCACGTTCAGTGACTGCTGCATCTGGGCGAACACGGTGGTAGCGCCGATCAGAATTGCAATGACGCCAATCAGGGTTGGCAACCAGCCGCCAGCATCGAATTGAATGTTCAATACCGCCGTTTCGACGAATTCGGCGGCCTCCGGACCGATCATCTCGGTCAGTTGATTGAGCAGGCGACCTTCGGCTGCCGCTTCACCCAGAATCAAACCGGCAACGGCAACCGCCACAATCATCACCGGAGCAATCGAAAAAAGCGTAAAAAATGCCAGGGCGGCCGCATGAATCAGCACCTTGCTGTCGGCACAATGAGCCATGGCGCTGGCAATGATCCCGCCCCAGTAGAGGCCAAACCGGTAAAGCCGAACTCCTGTACGGTGCAATGATTCTGGCAAGACGGTATCCCTACTGGCCTGTTGCTTTGTCAGTCATCGTACTATAGTTGAGATCAGACACCTATTCAGCGGGTTGCCTTGGAACCGTTCGATGATCGCTCTGAAAATCACCTTGATTCTGCTGCGCGCCTGGCTTGACGGACTGCCCGGACATTACACACCTGTAGCCGGTGCAGCCGCCCTGTGCGCGCTGCCCGCACTGCTGATCAGTGCACCGCTGGTGTGGCTGATGACGCTGAGCCTGGCGCTGCTCATACCCGGGATGATCCTGATCGGGCTGTTGGCACAGGCCTCGTTGATCTGCCCCTACTTCCTGTTGCCGGAGCGATGCTCCGGTGGCCTCGAAGGGGCGATCAGCGGTATTCTGGCGCTGGTCCTGCTCGGTGCCGCACTGACCCGGCTGCTGTCGCTGCTTCCTCTGTTTTAGAGCCTGCTCACTCGGCCGGACGCAACCTAACCAGCGGGGCATCCTCGGCATCCACCAGCAGATAGACATAGCCCGTGCCCGGGTGCACATTCACATCACGCACCCGCCAGCCCCGGTCGCGCAACATGCGATACTCATACTGGATGCTGCGCCCTTCTATCTCGAACCGACCGAGATACTGATGCCAGAGGCTTCCCATCATCAGGTCACCCTGCCATTCGGGAAAGGCATCTCCATCGTAGAAGGCCATCCCCGAAGGCGGAAAGCCCTGCACGTCATCGTCGTAGTTGTCTGCCGTCCAGAAATAAACGGGGTTCACCGTATCATCACGATCAACCGGTGTTTCGCCAATCGGCAGACGGATGGCGTACTCGCGGCCATAGGTGGCCACAGGCCAGCCATAGTTGCCTCCCGGCGTGTCGATAATGTTGATCTCGTCGCCGTTGCGCTCACCGTGTTCACCCTGCCACAGCAGGCCGGTTGTCGGTTCCACCGCCATGCTTTGCGAGTTGCGGTGGCCGTAGGTAAAGAGGGCATCATGCGCCTCGGGATTGTCGACAAACGGATTGTCCGCCGGAATCGACCCATCCGGATGCAGGCGCAGTGTCTTGCCCCAGTAGCTCTGCAGATCCTGCGCGGCATCGCGCTCTCGCCGGTCACCCTGGGTGATGTAGAGCATGCCATCGACACCAAACGTCAGGCGTGAACCATAGTGAGCCTGTTCGGTGGAAAACGGCGTCGCCACCTGCAGCACCTCGAACCCTTCCAGGCTCTGGTTGTCGAAATCCAGCCAGCCGCGCCCGGTGTGCGTGGCGGACGCTTCCGGGTTGTCTGGGTCGGCACCGGCATAGGTCAGATAGACCCAGATCTGCGAATCTTCACCCGGCTGCCAGACTTCAACATCCAGCAGACCGGCCTGGTTGCCGATCACCACGTCTGGCACGCCGGCGATAGCATGCTGATCCCCTCTGTTCAGATCGACCAGCGACAGACGGCCGGGGCGTTCGGTGACCAGAGCCCAGTCCTGATAGGGCGCCGGCAAAAAGCTCATACCCCAGGCATGGTCCAGCCCGGTGACCACTTCTTCAATTACGAGTTGGGCGTCGTCGCTGTCTTCATAATCCACGGCCACATCGGGCACGCTGGCGCAAGCCCCGAGCAACACGGCTCCGAAAAGCGAGACTGAGAGGCCTGATGTCTTGCTGTCGATCAATGTCATGGCGCTCTTCCCTTGATAACTGTGTCTGCCTTTGCCTACGAGCATGCCTGCCCCAGCGGATCAGATTCAAGGACGAATCCGGACCGATCCATGGGTAACCCGGCCGCCAATATTGTCGACAATATTGCCAATTTAAGTTACTGTCCTGCTATATATGGCTTATTATGTCGACAATGTAGAGAATTCAATGGTATGACGACCGCCCCTGACCTGTCTGGCAGCACCATCTCCAGTGAACTGGCATTGCAACTCAGTCAGGCCATTATTCGTGGTGAACTGCCGCAGGGCAGCAAGCTGTCCGAGCCGGAACTGGCCCGACGCTACGGTGTATCAAGAGGGCCGTTGCGCGAGGCGATTGTGCGTCTCGAGGGCATGGGTCTGGTCACCCGGCAGCCCAATGTGGGTGCCCGGGTCATCCGGCTCACCATTGCAGATGTGGCCGCGACCTTTGCCATCCGCGAGGCTCTGGAAGGGATGGCGGCCCGCCTGGCCTGCAGCGCCGCCACGGATACCGAGCTGGCCGATCTGCAGGCGCTGCTGGATCAGCATGAGGCGGAATTGGCAGCCAGTGGTGACGGCCACTACGCTGATCAGGAGGGCAACTATGATTTTCACAACCGTATCATCCGCGCCAGTCACAATGAGCAGCTGATTTCTCTGCTGTGCGATGAGCTCTACGCGCGGATACGGATGTACAGACAGCAAACAGCGGACCACCGCACAGACCCCAGGCAGGCGTTGCGTGAGCATCGCATGATTGTGGATGCCTTGGTGAATCGGGAGGCCGACCTGGCGGAGATGTTGATGCGGCGCCACATATCGCGCTCGCAACGGCTGCTTGAGGTGTATTTGCGGGAGTCCGTGAGGTGAGGGGACAAGTCACCTCTGCGGGGTACCAAGCGGACCTTCGGGGCGGCTACGCCGCCGAGCGCGACTCACGTCGCTGGCCTACAACAGTGCCACCCTGTAGGCGC
>NZ_JAIUMC010000075.1 GCF_022565775.1 Natronospirillum sp. | reverse complement strand
GAGAAGCCATGAAGGCCACCAGAAAGAAAGCCAGAGACCCTTCGGCGCTCTTGTAGCCCTCTTCCGCCCGGTACCGGGAAAGGCCGTAGCGCAGACCTACCAGCGCCGCCACTGCATCCGCCAGGGTCAGTACCAGAATCGGGATCAGATAAAATATCACCTCGTCGCCGCTGAACAGGAACAGCAGCACGACTGACAAGGGAAAATACAGCTCACCCGCCGAGCGGCGCCCCACCCCATGCAGCACGGACGCCAGTCCTGTGCCCTCCGCCGGTAGAAAACGCAGACCAACCAACGCCAGCAATGCCACCACGGCCAGTGTCAGTACCGGCCAGGGGGTGGCAAACCACAAGGGCAGACAGAGGCAGATCAGACCGGTTCCGATGTGCATGCCCTTGCGCAGCAGTTCCGGATGCAGATCAAGGCGCCGGCGCATCAGCCACAGGCCCAGGCCCAATGCCGTCAGCGCCAGCAAGGGCACCGGCAGCCAGACAAAATCCTGCGCTGACAAGGATGGCTGGATCATTTGCGGGTCTCCACCACAAATCGTCCGTAAAAGAAGGCCTTGCCCTGACGATGCAACTGCTCCGCCAGCTTGGGTTCAGGCTGCAGCAGATCGGCCAGCACCTCGGGTCGGGTGCGGGGTGCAAACAGATTCCAGTACACCAGCCGCCCGCCCGGGTTCATGCGCCCGGCCAGTTGTTCCAGTAACCGGCTGTAGGCTGGCACATCCATGTATTCGAAGATATCGCTCAGGTTGTACCCATCAACACCGGAGACCTCTTCGGCTACCGCCTCGACCGGTGCCAGCCGCCACTCGATGCGATCCAGCCGGTTGCGAATGGTATCGAAATGCTCTGGACGCAACGCCAGCGGCAGCGCTTCACCATGCGTGCCATTGAGTATCCAGTGCAGATAGGGGTTGGCGGACGGGTCCAGCTCAGCCAGCGCATGCCGGGTGCGCTCCAGTATAACCGGGGCGACAGGCCCTTCGACATGCTGGAAGAACGCCGGATCACGGCCCAGACGCCCCATCACCCAGCGCGAGAAAAAGAGTCGGAACAGCAGGCGCCAACGCCAGGTGTTCCATTTTTGCTCGTAAAACTGCCGCCGGGCCTCCGGGTCACGCGGTTGCAGCAGCGCCTGCACTGTCTTGCGACTGTGCACCAGAGGCAGAACACGCTGCCTGAACAGGCGGAAATAACGCTCGAAACGACCGGCAGCGCCGATTCCCATGGCGATCAAGTCCGGCTGGGCGTCCCACCATTCCTCGCACTCAGCCGACAGGCTTTCCCGGCATCGCGCATAAAGGGCTGCCCGGTCATCGGCGGGCCTGGACCCCATTAGCCGCAGCAGTCCAGCGTGATCCAGATGGCGGTAGGCCGCCACCCGCAATTCCAGGCAATGCAGCTGCGTCGGATTGAGATCCACGGCCAGCACCCGTGCCGGGTCAAGCGTGAGCAAGGCCAGGCTGTTGTCACCCGCTGACGCCACAGAAAGAAAGGTCCGCCCGGAGGGCCCCTGCAGGGCTGCTATCAACTGGTCGGCATCTTCCCAGCATTGGGCATAGCGGATCTGGTCGAAACGGGCCCGATCCTGTATCTGGCTTTTGCTGGTCATGCCTGCTCCTCTGCGGTGGCTGCCGGTTCTTCCTGGGTGTTGTCCGTGGCGCTTTCATCTTCCGCCAGGCGCCGGATGGCTCCGGTGGCCCCATTCAGTTCCACCCACTCTCCGGTGACCAGTAAACGGGTCGCACCGGGCACCGCCACCACCGAGGGCACACCCAGTTCCCGCGTCACGATGGCCGCATGCGACAGCAGGCTGCCATGCTCCACGATAACCCCGGTCGCGGCGGAGAGCAGCAGTATCCAGCCCGGATCCGTGCGTTCGGCCACCAGTATTTCTCCCGGCTCCAGCGTGGCCTCACGCGGATCCGTCACCACCCGGACCGGGCCGCTTACCACGCCAGCACAGCAGCCCGTGCCGGACAGGTCGGCCGTCATGTCTTCATCGCCATCCGGAATCGCTCGTTCATAGGTGTGGCCCACATGCACCGCGCCGCGGGTCATAAAGCGGTCCGCCGGCGCCGGGCCTTCGCGGTAAGCCGCAAACTCGGCCTTTCGCAACGCGGCCAGTCCTTTCAGGTCAGTGCTGGTGGCATGACCTTCGATAAAGCCCAGCACTTCATTCAGTTCCAGATAGAAGACATCTTCCGGGGCATCGAGACGATCCAGCGCATAGAGTCGCTTGCCGAGTTCCAACAGTATCTGTCGCACCCGACCAAACAGTCGGGTACGTTCAAAACGCAGGTTTTCCCGCTCTCTCACCCGGGCCCGCGCCTGCCCCAGCACGCGCTGGAACAGCCAGCGCCGCAAGGGCTTGCCGCGCAAATGCTTTGCCACTGCCTGCTCGGCCTGTTTGCGCAATGCACCCGGGTCCGAGGTATCAGTGCGTTCAGGCGCCGCTGCCCGGGTACCGATGGCCCGAAACAGCGGCAGCGGGTCCTCGTTCAGAGTACGGCTCTCGAGTTTGAGTTCTTCCACACAGCGGTCACCAAAGCGCTGCAGATAGGCCGTTACTTCGGCGCTGAATTCGGGATGGCTTTCGAGCATTGCACGGATAGCGGGCACCGAATTCTGCCGCAGGGCCTTGATCAGAGCCGGCAACGAACGCGCCTGATCGGCCAGGGCGGTTACCCGGGTTGCGGGCTCGGTGCTGATGATGGCCGTATCGCCCGCCAGCAATTCATTATGCAGTTGTTGTTCGGCCGCATTCGGCAGCCAGCGTTCGCACAATTTTTCCAGCAGGCCATGGAAAATCATGGCAAAGAAATCGTTGACCAGCGGCGCATCCCAGCGCGACAGCAACTGGCGCTCAAGGTCTCGATAGTGCGCCACCAGTTGATCCGGCCGCTGGCGTTGCAGGGATACCGTGTCAGCGGCCAGCGCCTTGTCCAGGCGGACATGAAAGCGCCGGATATCGCGCGGTAGCCGGAACAGCCGGAACCCCATGGCAGCCAGGCTGGACAGCAGGCGCAGCAGATCACTCCAGCGACGCCAGCGGCCGAAAGCCGGCAACTGGAGCTGAGCCATCAGTTCATCCGGCAGTGCCTCATCCACCCCCATCATCTTTTCCATCAGGGGGCCGTTGAACTTGAACCCCGGCAGCATGGCCAGGCAGCGATACCAGTTGAGCAGGTTGTAATAGATGCGACCGCGCACCAGGCCCAGCAGGTTGTCAAAGGCCTCGTGACCGTCACGAATGACCGCATCCGGCACCCGCAGCAGGCGGCAGAATTCCCGATACACACCCGAGTAGACATAGCGCGCAAAGGAGAACGTCATGGGCGTGGTGACGCCACTGTAGCTCTCGGCGATATTACTGTTGTCCCAAAGTACCGGAGCGCCATCGGGATCGGGCAGATTGGTCAGGGTGGTTACCGGGCGCGACTGCAGCAGCCAGAGCTGCCCTTCAGCCCAGGCCCATTCGATATCCTGCGGCCTGCCGGTCAGATGTTCAGACTTGATGGCAAACTCGGCCGCAGCCCGGGCGACTGACAGCGGCATCTTTAGATCAGGGGTCGCCTGCACCGGGGACCCTTGCAGATCGGTGCCGGAAAACACCACCGTCTCGCCACTGCGCTCGCCGGATACCAGCGCCTCGCCCAGACCATCCAGACCGGATACCACCACCCGATCACGACGCCCGCTGACCGGGTCGGCACTGAAGGCGACACCGGCCCACTCGGCCGGCACCATGCGCTGAACCAGTACCGTGGGCAGTTCGGTTTCGCCGTCCAGACCCCGCAACTGACGATAGCTCTGCGCCCGCTGTTCACGCGTCGAGGCCCAGACCGATTCCACAGCCGCTGCGACATTATCCGGTGCCACATTGAGGTGGCTTTCCAGTTGCCCGGCAAAGGAATGGGCGCTGCCATCCTCGTCCAGCGCAGACGACCGCACGGCATAAGGACCCTTGCCGCCATCCAGTCGTTTCAGCGCGGCTTTCAGGTCAGGCACCACCGGTTTGCCGGTGTTGCCTCCGGCAGCGGGAATCAGCGCGAACCAGCCCGGTATCGGGAAGTCGTGCATCAGCACCTGCAGTGCCCGCCCCTTGCCGCCGAGACGATCAGCCGGTGCCTTGCCGGCATGACAGATACGGGCCGACGCCTTGCGTCGGGAGGCTCCACTCTTTTTTACAGCCATGGTGTCACTCCGATCGCACCATAGGACAGCAGAATCAATACTGCCGACAGGCCTTCAAAGCCCCTGGCGGCCCGACTGTCGGGTTGCCGGGCATGCCATACCAACAGGAACACCGACAGCCCAAGACCGGCGAGGATTACCAGAACGGCCAGCGACAGTGGCGCGATCAATCGCAACGCCCAACCCAGCCAGAACAGCGTAAACAGAACCGCCGCGAACCAGGCCATGGCTGCGCGTCTCGGGCCCCACAGCGCCGAATAGGTGTCTACGCCAGCCTCTTCATCCTGCGGGCGTCGAATCTTGCGACCCAGTTCGAGACACAGGCCAACCCCCAGTGCCAGCGGCAGCAGAGGCCAGACCTGCGCCACAGAGACAGCACCGAAGTGTGCCAGCGCATAAAACATCAACAGCGGCATTATCAGCATATGACTGAACAGATAGAGCACCGGGCGCGCTTCCAGCCAATCACCGACAAAAAACTCACGGGTCATGAGCCCCAGCCAGATCCAGGCGATGATCAGAGGGCCCCAGAGCTGGAGTCCCACGACAACCGCCAGCACCACCTGCAGCACCAGAGCAACCACAGCCGCCATGCCCAGAGCGCGCAGACTGACCAGCCCGCGCGGCACGGCCCGGTAGGGTCGATGCGCGCAGTCGGTCTCGTAATCCTTGAACTCGTCGGCGACCCGGAGCAGGAAGAAAAAAGCCAGCAGTCCGGCCCAACAAGCAAGATAACGGTATAAATCTGGCTGAAATTCAGCGGACGAAACCGCATAGCCAAACGCCCCAAACGCCATCACGGCAATCAGCGGCCCATGGACCAGCAGCGGGAAACGCTCTTGCTGATAGCGCCAGCCACGCTGCAGCAGAGTCAGGCCCGACTCATCGGGCAAAGCGGTCATGTCTGACCTCCCTGCCCTGTTGTGGTATCCGTGTCTTCCTGGCCCCGCTCGCGCCCCAGTTTGCGATGCGCACGGGCAAAATGCCCTGCCGACAGGGCCGCAATGATCGAGAGTTCTCCGGCCAGAATCAGACCCCCGGCCACTTCGGCCAGCGCTCGGACCTTGCCGGTGCCCGCCAGACCCATCATGTTCAGACAGGCCTGCTGGCTGGGCAGGCCGGTACCGCCGCCCACCGTGCCCAGCATCAGGTTGGGCAGTGTCAGCGTGGCATAGAGTCCGCCATCCGGCGTCAGTTCCAGACGTGTGGTGCCGACAGCCGACTCCGCCACACAGGCGGCATCCTGACCAGTGGCGATATAGAGGGCTGCCAGGCCATTGGCATAGTGACCATGCACACCCATGGTGCCACTCAGCACGCCGCCCATGGCCGAGAAACGCCAGTAGTCGGTCATGCGCTCTGGTGAGGTCTGCAGACGCTGCTCGACGATCTCGCGGGACAATTTGACCTCGGTGGTGACCTTGCGCCCGCGTACCGAAGTAAAGGACTGGGCACTGGCCTTCTTGTCCCCGGACAGATTGGCTTCCACGAAATGGTAGTCAGGGGTAACCGGGCTGTTTTCCAGAATGAACTGGCAGATCGCCTCGGTGGCCAGGGTCACCATATTCTGGCCGGACGCATCACCGGTATGAAACTGCAGAATCAGATAGACATGGTTGCCTTCTATGGTGACCTTCATGCCCTTGAATTTGCCATGCCGGGTGGTCTGCCCGGTCACGGTTTTCATGGCCTCCATCTGACCCAGCACCCAGGCGACAAATTCGCCCGAATCCCTGACCGATGGAAAGGCAAACCCCGGCGCCCGCGAGACGGCCTCGTCAATCATCACCGAGGTACAGCCACCGGCGTCATTGATGGCCAGGGCACCCCGATGATAGGACGCCACCAGCGCAGCCTCGGTGGTCGCCAGCGGCAGCGGATAATCACCGCCCGCAAACAGCCCCCGGACGCGCAGTGGCCCGGCCACGCCCACCGGCATCTTTACTGTGCCAAGTCCATATTCGATATTGCCAGCGTAAGCCTCCAGATGGACTTCCGTATGCGGGTCCAGCAGGTGTTCGCGCAGTTCCGCCCCATTGGCCAGGGCCTTGAGGCGGCGCTCTATCATGGCGGGTGAGAGTCGCGGCGACCGGGGCAGTCGAGGTACTACAGGCGTCGACAGATCCGGATGCAGTCGTGCCCTGAGGGTATCTGCATCCCTGTCTTGCAGCAGCGCAGCCAGAAATGCATCTGCGTGATGATGGTCAGTAGACATGCCTTTGATCCTTGGTGGCGATGATCGGGTTGACGCACGACTTCCCTGCGACAACTCAGGCATCTTTGTCCTCCCACTGCCCTCTGTCAAGATGTCACATTGCTGCCTGTGGCAAGGTACGTAAAAAACTGATTTTAAATGCCGGCCGCCAAACGAATCGGCGGGTATCTGATCGCCATGGCCGGGGTAACCGCCGGCTTGCGAGCCATGGCAATCGAATTTATTGCTCTACCGGGCTCGTTTGCGCTTTGTCGCCGCCAGCCCGGTGCTGGCGGGCGCTTCTTTTTCGGGGTTGACCGACCTGCTCGATCAATGTCAACTCCGCCAGCAATGGCAGGTGGTCTGATGCGACCCTGGCCAAGGTGGACTCGGCCGTTTCCACAGCCCCTACAGACCAATCATCACTGACAAAAATATGATCAATACGCAGCCCTGGAAACCGACTACTGAAGGTGCCGCGCGGGCGATGGTTTTCTGCCAGCACCTGAGCATCATGCAGTTGACCGGTAAACAGCCGATAGGCCACGGTTGATGGCCGGGCATTGAAGTCTCCCAGTACGATGACCGGGCCCTTGCAATCCATATGGCCCAGCCAACCCGGGCCCAACAACGCCCTCGCCTGTTGAGACCGTTCGGCACCATTCAGCCCAAGATGGGTAGTGATTACCTGAATGTCCTGATTACCCACAGAAACGGTAACCCACAGCGCTCCTCGCGGCTCGCGTTCTGGATGGCGCGCCATCCCTGGCAACACATCGGCTTTGATCAACCGCAGCGGCCAGTGGGTCAATATGGCGTCACCATAGCGCTCACCTTCCATATGCACCACCGGGTGAAACTCCACATCCATGGCCACCAGTCGGGCAATGTCGCGGGCCTGGTCCATGCCGGCACTGCGCTCACGCCCCACGTCCAGCTCCTGCAGGGCCACGATATCGGGCCGCGCGCGCGCGATAATGCGAGCGATCCGAGCCACGTCGAGCTTGCCATCCATACCGATGCAACTGTGCACATTATAGGTCATGACCCGGAGCGTCCGGGCCCTGGTTCGTTCTGTGCGAACGGGGTGAAAAATGGAACGATCTGACGCCGGTTCCTGATGACGGCCCAGAAGTCTCAATGCGGCCTGTCGAAGATCAAGCGGCCGCAAATACTGCCGGGTAGATTGGGCCGGATTATTGGCAATCGGAGCATCTTTCGGCAACAAGGCAAAGGCATGGGTCTCCTCCGGCGAAGGACCTGCATGGGCACCGTTTTCGTCGGCAAAGGTCAGAGATTTTATTCCGGCTCGCCAGCCCAGCAGGACCAATTCTCCCGCATCGGGGTGGTTGCATAGTGCGGCCATATCCTCGCCCAGCGAATCAAGGAACGGATGATCCTCACCGAACAGAGCCGCCGCATCCTCCGGCAGCCGGTAAGCACCCTCGACTGTCCAGGCAGCCACAGCGCCATCTCTCAGTGGAATGAGTACAACCGGGACACCGTATTGATGAACCAGTCGCTGCGCCATCTCTCGCCGTTGCCTGCCATGCAGCGGACCAGGGGCGTACGCATGCCCCACTGGCCCCATGCCTGTGGTCAGCCATTGCCCGGCTGCTGGGGCCCGATCTATCGCCGGTTTGACCGCGAACAACCTGCTGAGGCGTTGGAACCCAAGCAATCGGACCCGCAAGGTTTCAATACCGGCCACAACAGGTGCAGCAGTCGGCGGATCCTGGCCGGACAGCGTTGCCCAGGCGTCATTCACTGCTGACTGCAGGGAATACCCTTGCTGCCGATGGAAAGGCGTCACGCTGGCCTGACCGTGATCAGAATAGACCCATAGATCATAATGCCGCCACTGTGCCCGATGCGATGCATGCCACAACCGCGCTATGGCGTCATCAATGCCTTTCAACGCCCAGTGCGCGAAACGTGCTTCAGGTCCGCGTCGATGCGATTGTTCGTCATAACCAAGAAAGTTGATATGAATAATGGGCAGACCGCGGCTGATATCCAGCTTGCCACCGATCACACACAATTCCCGCAGCAGAATGGAAATTCCTACCCGGGTGGGAATAAACTTGAATTCTTTCCAGGCACTCTGTCCGGAAAAGATTCCTCGCACCAGATCCAACAATGACAGCCCCAACTCAAGAACAAACAGTGCACTGATACGAACCAGGCTCCAGGCATTGGTCAACACAAATGCCAACACCACGACTGGATTGGCCCCGCGCAGGGCAGCCCCCCAGCCCATGGAGGTAGGACAGAAATGCGGTTCGGCGGCGCCGCCATTGTAATTGTCAGAATATGCGCTCCCTCCGGCCAGCAATGGATCCCCTGAGTCATGACGGGCACCCTGCTCAATTTGCGCGGCGGCATCCGATTCATACATTCTCCTGATCTGCCCGGTTTTATGGTCCCGAAACGAAAAGGCTGGCACGGCGCCGCGAATGCCGTAGAACAATTCCGCCTGTACAGCAGGTGTTGACGACGGCAAGCCGGAGTAATGATCGTGCAGCTGGTAGTGCTCCCGGTTGACAAGGCGCTGCAAAAAGGGCAATTCACCGGCATCCAGTGCACGCAGCAATTGGCGATATCCCAGCCCGTCAATTTGTATCATGATCAACCCGGGGCGACTGGGCGCACCCTTCGAAACCGACAGACGCAACAGGCGAGAAAGCCACAGGCTGCGACTGAACCCGCGACGAAGCCGTCGAGCCATCACCTCGATCTGATGAATCATTACTGTGCTCCTGGTAGACGAGTCGTGTTCTCAGGGTTCCTTGTCGTCTTGAATACTGGCCGACCCCATGGCCGCATCGCCAGCCTCTGCCAGGCTCTTCAACACCGACCACTCGCCCCGTATCCAGGCCATAATGTCTTCACCCTCCGGTCGCTGATTGCCATCCGCAGGGTGGCGAGCCTCCCTCAAGGCGGCATAATGATCCAATGCCATATCCGCACAGTGAGCAAGGGAAAACCGGGCAGCTGTGGCTCTGGCCTGCTGCTGCAGAGCAATTCGACCCCGCCCCGACAATCCGGCAACCCAGTGCAGCGCGGCACTGAACACTTTGGTGTCCGCTGCCTGCAGAAGACGCCCATTTTTTTCATCTGCAACGACCTCACGAACCCCCGCACCATCAAGTGCGACCACCGGCAATCCCGCGGCCATGGCCTCAGTCACCACCATGCCCTGAGTTTCCGTGCGCGAGGCGAAGGCAAACACGTCCATGGCATGCAGGGCGTCGGCCAATGGTTTCTGTTGCAATACCCCGACGATGTGCAGTCGATCAGCCACCTGATGCTGCGCAAACACCGCTCGTATCAGAGTTTCAGACGGCCCGCTACCGATGATCAATGCCTGCGCAGAGGGCAACCTGACCAGCAGCTCAGCGATGGATTCGGCAAGGAATTGCAGGTTTTTTTCCGGCGCCAGCCGACCCAGATGCCCCACCACGAAGGCATCCCCGGGAATACCCCAGCGCTGACGAAAGGCCTGACCGTCGCCAGTGGCGAACAACTCGATATCGACTCCCGTTGGCACCACAGCAATCGGTGATGTCACGCCACGCTGTCGAATCAATGCCGCGATGCTTTCGCTGGGCGCGAAGACCTGGGCACAGTTATTGGCATACCGAGTTGCCAGCGCCATGGCAAACCGCTTCAGGGCAGGTGAATCCCCGGGCACATAGTGAGTGTATTGTTCATAGCGGGTGTGGTGGGTGAACACCAGGGGCAGGTCACGATAGCGTGCCGTGCGTAATGCGGTCATGCCGAGCAGGAATGGATGGTGGGCATGCACGATATCCGGCTTGAACGTGTCGAGTGCCGCACTCAGTCCGGGATAAACAGGCAGCGCCACAGAAAAGTCTGACGCATTGAACTGTTGCCAGGCATTAACCCGAAAGACATCATGCTCACGCATCGGCATGTCCGGGAACCGAGGGGCAACCACCATCACCCGATGACCGCGCTGACGGTAAGACCGGGAAAAAGTATCTATCGAGCGCGCCACACCACCGACGTGGGGCAAATAGGTATTGGTGACCAATAGAATATTCACGCCCGCCGCCCCCCGGCAGGAAACACAACATGATGGGTATCCATATCGGCAACCAGCGGCGCATGGCCGGGCATGTGAATGACCAGTTCAGGAGCGGCACCATGCCAGTTGGCCTGCCAATCGACGCGATGTCCGGTCCCCTCATTGTGTGCCCGGATGTGCAGTGAAATCACGCCAAAAACAGTCGGCGCAGGTCCAAATCGAATGCTGCCGGCCTGCTCCAGCCACGCAGGTGGGATACCGGAGCACAGCACCAGTGAGTGCCCCTCTTCGCGCACGAACATCTGGCGTATCAATAATACCCACTCTGCCGACGCCCAGACATGATGACCGTCCCCCATGCAGCCGCCGCCCGTGGCAGGATGTATCGCCTCCGGCCAGTGTCCGGTCGGAGTTGCCAGACCCGCTACCGTTTGCAGCAGCTCGAAATATCGAGCATCACCGGCACGCAGCAACACTTGCGCCACCTGCAAGGTCAGATAAGCATTGAGCCCGGAGTGAATCATGTCCTGATAAAACGCACCATGGACAAAGCAGTCGCTCAACAGGAAGTTCACCGTGTCCAGCAGGCGCTCATCGTCCGGTCGGCACAAGCGGGTCGGGTAGCCCATGGCCAGTGATCCAATGGCACCGGCATCCAGGCGGCGATAAGGGGATGCGGGCATGGCGAGCCGGCCCAGACGCTCGGCGAAGTGGGTCAGACTGCGGTCAATGGCCTGCTGAAACGCCACGGCCTGGTCGGAAAACCGCTGACTGGCGACGGGATCGCTTGTTTCCAGAATATCTGCTGCGGCTTGCAGGCCGGCCACACCCCAACAATCGTCCCAGTAATAGTAATCATTGGGACCCAGATGCTCGGCACTGAATCCGGCTGGAAGCAGACCCGCATGAGGTGACTTGGTATCACCCTCCAACACCTTGTGCACAATCCAGTCAGCGCCCTTTGTGACCGCAGTCAGCCAGCGCCTGGGGATGGGCAGGTCAGTGATCTGATAATATTGCCGGACCACCCAAAGTACCTGGCCATTGGAATCCCATTCGCCGTCTTGCGAACGAAAATACCCCGACCCCAACTGTCGCGGCAAAAACTGCATGAGGGCTCGTTCAGCCCGCGCGGTAAGCCCAACTGCGAGCATGGCGTGCACCAGAAAGGTGGCATCACGGAACCAGAATCGTTTGTAGGTATAGGGTCCGGGGTAGACGTCCCCAGGCGAATGCAAAACCAGTGAGGTTACTGCCGCCTCATACAGGGATTGCAGGCGCCCGTCCGGGCACTGCAATCGCGCCGATCCACTCAGAGTATCCAGCCAGGCATCCGGGACAAGATTGGGCGATGACGGTTCCGCCAAAGGCACCGTCACCGACAAATTGCAGGTTTCCCCTGCCGTCATGGGGAACAGAGCCGCTGCGGTAATCATGCCCACCTCGCAGGTACCACCTGACTGGTCGTCTCGGTCCGTCAGGTGGATATGCACATCTCCGTGACTGTAGTCAGAGACATGGTGTCGGGACGGCGCATGACTGAAAGTTACAGTTTGTTTGTCGTCAACACACCATGATCTCCGGTCTGCGGCCAACCTTACCTGGTGGATAAAGCTGACCCCTTCCGGGTTTTGCGGGCGGAGGGCCAGCACCAACCAGCCTGCCGCATCGCCACTGGCTTGAATTGACAGGCGGCACTGAGGCTCCCCGTCGGCCAACTCCACCGACGCACGAGTGCGTAGCATCAATCCGGTTTTTTCCGTTACCGTGGTTACCGTCAGATTGTCGGTCAACGTCTGGTATTGCTGACATTCTGTGGCCCTTGAAGGCAGCAAGCTGCGGCCATCCTCAGCCAGCACCCAGGCATCCAGCGACCAGCCGTCCAATAACGGGGTCAGTAAACCGCGGGGATCAACAATAGGCAGTTCTGTAGCATCCGGGTAGCCGACGGCGGTCCAATTTCTGTGCGTCAGGTTGATGTGGGTCACTGAAAACGCCCGCGGCACAAAGGACACGTCCAGGGGATCAAACTGACGTTCCACCCAATAGGGCCAGACCCAGTCCAGATTGTGCTGAATGACCCGGCTGTTGATCAGGCCGCGGGCATGGAACACAACACCTGCACGCAGCAATTCGATCGGCTGACCCACTTCTGAAGGCTGCGCAAACCGCTCAAGTCGCGCAAGCACTGCGACTGGGTCAAGAAATCCGTGTTTTCTCGCGGCGTAACGAATGGCCAATCGCCAGGGCAACCATTTCATCCAGGTCATGATGCGTCCTCATGAAGAGCCGTTGAAGACTCCTCATCAGGTGCCTTTGAAGACTCCTCATCAAGAGCCGTTGAAGACTCTTCATACCGCGCCATGGCGCGTTGGGACATGCGACTGAGCAAAATGATCGAGATCACCGTCGCCACGAAACCGGTGGCGTAGATCGCCCATTCCAATGTGGTCCGTGGCGCATCGCGCTGCCCGAGCTGGGTCAAATCGGCCACGATGGCGCCCAGATAGACATTGTGCAGGGAGAAGGGAATAAACCCCACCAGCGAGCCGAGTATGTAACCACGCAGGCGGAACGGCGTGAGACCAAAAAAGTAGTTGGACAATTTGCTCGGGAAAAACGGAATCAGCCGGGATAGCAGAACAATTTTCCAGCCCTGGGGCGTCAATTCCTCGCTAAACAGTCGCAGGCGCGTGCGACTGACCACGAACTGACTGGCTCTACGCCCGAAAAGATAACGCGCAAACAGAAACGCCAGCGTGGCACCCAACGTGGTGCCCAGAACCACATAGATCGTGCCCTCGACCACACCAAACACAAAGCCGGCGCCGGTGGTTACCAGAGCACCAGGAAGGATAAAAACCACAATCACGGCCAGCAGGCCAATGACCATCATACCTGCCCATACCCCCTGTGCATCAGTCCACTGCAGGAGTACCAACACGTATTCATGTACGTCGAAAAAAACCAGCACGGCCAGTATTACGGCAACCGTAAAGATGCTGGTGGCCATGGCAAGCAGCGGTGACGCCACGCCGCCAGCCGACGACCGGGGAAAACTCCTTTTCATAGCGCACCCCAGTGAGGTAAGGCACACCGGCGACAATGCCGGTTATCCCACTTCCCTGTCCTGTTGATAGTTTAGTCACTACACGCCCATGGGTAGCTATTTTACGCGGGTCTTTTCGCTCCACCGACGAACCCAGCTATCCGTCAGAGGCTGCTTTGCTTCTGATGACGTTCAATGGACATTCCAGAAGGCCTTGTTGGCGGTGTTGGGGTCGCCAGATGACGTCCCTGCAGCAGCTTGCTCTTTTTTCTCCCGGTATCCTATGTCAAGACGACCTTGTTCAGCCTGTGGCAAGGTACGCAAAAACTGACGTACAATACCGGCCACTTCGAACACAGACATAGGGAAACCACCTGCATGCGAGCCAGCCGGTATCTGATCGCCACGGTAAAAGAAACCCCCGCCGACGCCGTTATTGTGAGCCACCGCTTGATGCTGCGGGCCGGCATGATCCGCAAACTGGCTTCCGGCCTCTACACCTGGCTGCCAACCGGCCTGCGCGTGCTGCGCAAGGTGGAGCGCATCGTGCGGGAAGAAATGGATCGCGCAGGTGCACAGGAAGTGTTCATGCCGTGCGTCCAGCCGGCCGAGCTGTGGCAGGAAAGCGGCCGCTATGACGACATGGGCCCTTTGATGCTGCACCTGAAAGATCGCCATGAGCGCGACTTCGTTTTCGGCCCGACCCATGAAGAAGTGATTACCGATATCGCACGCAACGAACTGTCGAGCTACAAGCAGTTGCCAGTCAACTTCTATCAGATTCAAAGCAAGTTCCGTGACGAATTCCGGCCCCGTTTCGGCGTGATGCGCGCTCGCGAATTCATCATGAAGGACGCCTACTCTTTCCATCTGACAGACGACTCGCTGCAGGAAGAATACGACAACATGTACCAGACCTACTGCCGTATCTTTGATCGGCTGGGACTGGATTATCGCCCTGTACTGGCCGACTCGGGCGCCATGGGTGGCGCCGCTTCACACGAATTTCAGGTACTGGCCGACTCCGGCGAAGACTATATCGCCTTCTCCGACAGCAGTGATTATGCCGCCAATATCGAGATGGCCGAAGCGGTCATGCCCGCCGGTGAGCGAGCCGCTCCGAACGAGGAACTGCGCCTGGTCGAGACGCCGGACGCCAAGACCATTGCCCACCTGGTCGAGCAGTTCAATATGCCGATCGAGAAAACCATCAAGACACTGGTTGTGGAAGCGGAGGAGGACCAGGTCGAAGGTGGCCTGATCGCTCTGCTGGTGCGCGGCGACCACGAACTGAACGAGATCAAGGCAGAAAAGCTGCCACAGGTAAAAGCACCGCTGACCATGGCCTCCGAAGAACGGATTCGTGCTGCCATTGGCGCCGGCCCAGGCTCACTGGGGCCGGTCAAGCTCCCCATCCCCGTTATCATTGATCGTGCTGTCAGCCTGATGAGCGACTTTGGCGCCGGTGCCAATGAAGACGACAAGCACTGGTTCGGCATCAACTGGGGCCGCGATGTAGAGCTGCCCGAAGTGGCCGACCTGCGCTCGGTACAGGTGGGTGATCCCAGCCCGGACGGTCAGGGAACTTTGCAGATCAAGAAAGGCATCGAAGTGGGCCATGTCTTTCAACTGGGCCGCAAGTATGCCGAAGCCCTGGGTGCCCGCGTACTCGACGAAAACGGCCGCGAGCAGGCCATGACCATGGGCTGCTATGGCATCGGCGTGTCTCGTATCGTTGCCGCGGCCATCGAGCAGAACCATGACGACAATGGCATCATCTGGCCGGAATCCATGGCGCCGTTCCAGGTCGGCATTGTGCCGCTGAATGCCCACAAGTCGCCCGAAGTGATGGAAACCGCAGAAAGGCTTTACAGCGAACTGACTGAACTGGGTTACGAAGTGCTGCTTGATGACCGGGACAAGAAGACCAGCCCCGGGGTCAAGTTTGCCGACATGGAGTTGCTCGGAATACCGCACCGGTTGGTGGTCAGTGACCGCGGTTTGCAAACCGGGCAGGTCGAATACAAGTACCGGCGGGCAGAAGATCGTGAAGAGTGGCCGCTGGCCGAGGCGGTTGAGAGGTTGCAGGCGCGGTAACTGTAGGCGCTGGCTTGCCTGCGCTGACGTGCAAGGATGCACTAATGTCGCGGGCGCATGGATGCGCAGGAGC
>NZ_JAIUMC010000074.1 GCF_022565775.1 Natronospirillum sp. | reverse complement strand
TGCCCTTTGTCTGGCTGGTCGAGGCCGGCTGGGCGCTGCCGGCAGCGCTGGGGCAGTGACTATCTCGGCCGGGATTTCATGTCCGGAGGTGGCCAGATAGTGCTGGCCAATATAGGCCTCAACCAGTTCAGCAGCAGTCGAGCTGAGCCCGGGCCTGGGGTGATGCGTGCGGCTGCCGACCAGACGACCATTGCGCACCATCAGCAGGTGTATGCAGCAACCATGCCCTTCGAAAACCGCCGCCACCACGTCGACATTGCCCTGCTTGCCCGCTACATGCTGCTGCTCCTGAATCTTGCGCAGCAGCAGGACCTGGTCGCGGTATTCTGCCGCTCGTTCATAGTCCATGCGCTCGGCAGCTTCATCCATCTGCCGCTCGATATCGCGCAGCAGATCCTGGTTGCGGCCATCAAGAAACAGCCGTGTCTTGCGCAGGTCTTCTGCGTATTCCTCCGCGCTGACATAGCCGACACAGGGCGCCTTGCAGCGCCTGATCTGGTACTGGAGGCAGGGTCTGGAGCGGCCCTCGAACACACTGTTCTCGCACTGGCGGATACGGAAGGCTTTCTGCAGCGTGGCCAGACTTTCGCGCACCGCGCCGGAACTGGGAAAGGGCCCGTAGTAGTCGCCTTTGCGCCGCTTGCTGCCTCGATGGAAATAGAGCCCGGGGTATTCGTCTCCGGAAGAGATCAGAATAAACGGATAACCCTTGTCATCCACCAGCATTACATTGTACGGCGGGCGATCGCGCTTGATCAGCGTCTGTTCGAGCAACAGCGCCTCGGTCTCGCTGTGCGTGACCGTGACTTCGATACGGGCAATGTGCCCCACCAGCGCCATCGTCTTGTTGGTCAGGCCGCGGGCACGAAAGTAGCTAGACACCCGGTTTTTGAGATTCTTGGCCTTGCCCACATACAGCAACGCATCCTCGGCGTCGTACATGCGATACACGCCCGGTTTCGAGGTCAGGGTACGCAGAAAGCTCTTGTGGTCAAAGACGGTATCAGCAGATTCGGTCATGGACGATCAGGAGGTGCGCTCCGCATCATCAGATTCGATCAAACCGTGGCGCAGCGCCAGATGAGTGAGTTCTACATCACTGGACACACCGAGCTTTTCGAAGATGCGGTAGCGGTAGGTGTTCACCGTCTTCGGACTGAGGCAAAGCTTGTCGGAGATGGCCTGCACGCGATGACAGTTGACGATCATCATGGTGATCTGCATTTCGCGCGCCGACAGCGAATCCAGCGGGTTGCTGTTGTCTTCACCGCTGTAGGACTGCAGCGCCAGGCGTTGTGCGATTGACGTGCTCAGGAAGCGCTCGCCGCGAGCCACTGCCTTGATCGCAGATACCATCTCGTCAATTTCCGCCCCTTTGGTCAGATAACCGGCAGCGCCGGCCTTGAGCAGCCGCGCAGGGAAAGGATCCTCGCCGCAGGCAGTCAGGGCAATCACGCGGGTTTCAGGGAAGGAGGCATGCATTCTTCGGGTGGCTTCAAGTCCGCCGATGCCGGGCATCTTGACGTCCATCAGGACCACACGGGGCTTGAGCTCCCGGCACAATGTCAGCGCATCCTCACCACTTTTGGCTTCACCGACAATACTGAGACCGTCCACGTCTTCCAGCAGGCGACGGATACCCATGCGCACCAGATCGTGATCATCTACCAGTACCACAGTGATCATACCGAGTGTTCCCCTGTAAACCTTGCCATCAGGTTAGAACGAATGTTCGTCAGTCTAGCGCAGTCTGATACGAGCGTCGATAAACGTTTGGGCGGCTGCGCCGCCATGCGCAGGCAAGCCAGCGCCTACAGGATACAGTACCTCAATTGTAGGCGCGTGCCTTGGCCGCGCTCAGGGCCGCAGGCCCCTTCAGGCCAGCGGCCTACAGATACTGTTCCGCGTAGGCGGCCAGGCGACTCCGGGCCACACCCTTGAGCGTCAGGCTGCCACCGTAGGGGAAGCTCTTGAAGCGCTCAGTCATATAGGTCAGGCCTGAACTGGTCGCACCCAAGTAGGGGGTATCAATCTGCGCCAGGTTACCCAGGCAAACCACCTTGGTGCCCTCCCCGGCCCGCGTAATGATGGTCTTGATCTGGTGCGGCGTCAGATTCTGGGCCTCGTCAACTATCAACAGAGTGTGCTGAAAACTGCGCCCGCGCACAAAATTCATCGACTTGAAATGCAGCGGCATATTGGCGCCGACATAATGCTCGCTGCTCATCGGGTCATAATCTTCGGCGTGCAATGCTTCCAGATTGTCGGTAAAGGCACCCAGCCAGGGGGCCATCTTGTCGGTCTCGGTGCCCGGCAGAAAGCCGATATCCTCATCCAGGCCGCGCGTGCTGCGCGTGGCCACGATACGCTTGAACAGTTTGCTCTCGATGGTCTGCTCAAGCGCGCAAGCCAGCGCCAGTATGGTCTTGCCCGAGCCCGCCGGGCCATTCAGCGCCACCAGGTCCACCTCCGGGTCCAGCAGCAGGCGCATGGCCATACCCTGATAAATATCTCTGGGGGTCAGACCCCAGGCTTTCTGGCGCAACAGCATGCCCTCATTGAGCAGCTCCAGCACCACCTCGTCGTCGGTCTTTTCGATGATCCGACCAACAAAATCACGTTCGTCTATCAGGTACTGGCAGGGGAAATATTCGGGGCCGATCAGACTATCCAGATACTGACGGGGAATGCGTTGCTGCTTTTGGCCGTCCACATTGAGAGGACCAAATTCATTGAGCTGGTCCCACAGATCGCCTTCGACGCGAATGTAGCCGGTATTGAGGCGGTCGATGTCACTGACCAACTGGTCGTTGTGGTAATCCTCGGCATCCAGTCCGCACCCGCGGGCTTTAAGCCGCATATTGATGTCTTTGGTCACCAGCACAACCTTGCGCGTTGGGTACTTGCCCTGCAGTTTCAGCAGTTCATTGATGATCTTGTTGTCATTCAGGTGCGACGGCAACTCGGTAACGTCCCGCTCTTCCGCATGCGACATCAGAATGGCCAGCCGACCTTCTGTTGTGTCGTTATCGCGCGGTATCGGCACACCACGCACCACATCCTGTGAAGAGGCATCCCCGATAATACGGTCAATGGTGCGCACCGCCTGGCGGCAATCAGCCGCCAGTGGTGTGGCTCCGACTTTCAGCTTGTCCAGCTCTTCCAGCACCACCATTGGAATAAGAACTTCATGCTCCTCGAAGTTGAACAGGGCGTTCGGGTCATGGATCAGAACATTGGTATCGAGGGCATAGATCTTGATGTCGCTCATGCATGGTCCTTAGGGCGCATGGCCCGCAACAGCAGTAGACAACGGCGGTCGGACAGCCCTTCCGCCGATGGGGGATATCAGTGTACGGTGTCTTCTTCCGAGGTCAGCACGCTGCCGAAGGTATCCGGCAACAGGTCGGCCTTGTCGACCCGAACCAGCTCATGCAGGCGCACGCTCTGATGGGGCGTGTCCTGGTCAACCTCGACACATTCAAGCAGAACCACTTCAGCTTCAACAGCGTCAAGGGCGACAAGCACACCGAGACAGAAGCCCATATCGGTGGACAGGGCAACCATATCGCCCACCTCATAAGACCGCTGAACTGTGGTCCAGCCATGGGACAGCAGCCAGTCATCGGCCCGTTGCGGGTCACTGAAGCGGGCGGCCGCCAACACGGCAATAGTATCCAGCACGGACTCGTCTGTGAGGTCCAGATGGAAGCCCATCCGGTCTTCGTCAAAACGTTCCGGAAACTGTTTGCGCAGCAGCACCTGCAGCAACTCGAAGTCATCCTGAGTCCAGGCGACATCGACATGATCTTTGCCAACGTAGGAAAGGAATTCTGCGGTAACGATATCGGTTTCCAGCTGCAGAGCCTTGCGCTCTTCCTCTGCGGTCTCAAAGACCAGGGTTACCGAGTCGGGGCCAGCCCCGCTTTCGTCGACAATCCGCCAGAACACTCCAGGGTGTGCTTGATCAGGCATAAGAACCTCCTCAAGGGGACCACCAACAGACTTGAAGAAAGCTGAAGGCGGGCCTGTCAAGCACAGCGCCCCAGCGTCTCCACTGCGTTCATCACAGCGCTAAAGCACTGATCTGTCAATCAATTTCTAAGCGCGTTTACGTTTCCGTTCATCTTATGTACAGTTCGGTTGCCGTTAACGGATCACTGGTTGTCGAAATAACTCATTGATTCGGAAAGAAAAACCGATAAGCTCTGCGCAGACTGTACCGACCGGATCAGACCCACGCCATGACGCTTGCCGCTGACAAATCTCTCGACCCGCTGGCGTGGCTGAACGGCCTGCGAGAGCGGGCCTTTCCGGTACTGCTGGACAGTGGTCAGCCGGGTGCCCCGTTCGGGCGTTACGCCATACTGGCGGCCGAGCCAAAACGCTACTGGCAGGCCGAGGATGCGAACACGCTGGCGGTCTGGCAGCGCCAGCAAGACGCAGACGGCAAGCCCATCTACCAGCTCGCGGAGCGCCTTCACGGCCCGGTTCTCGGGCGCCTGGCCGAATTGCAGAGTGCCGTCACACCACCCACGCAAGACAACGGCGGCTTCAACGGCGGGCTGATCGGTCTGCTGCCCTATGAACTGGGCTCTGCAGCACAACAGGTCAGTCGCGATACCACCACCAGCGGTCTGCCCGCCAGCCTGCACTGGGGCTGGGTGGGCGACTATGACCGGGCGATCGTGATTGATCATGCCTTCGGTACCGTGCACCGGCTGGGGCAAAGCGATGACTGGCAGCCTGCTGCGGCTCATATCCCGCCCCTTGAGGAAGGCCACACACGTCTCGACACCAGCCTCGACCGCACGGCGTACCTTGAACGCATGGCGCGCATTCGCAACTACCTGCAAGCTGGAGACATCTATCAGGTCAATCTGACGCGGCGCTTTACCACCCCTTGGTCGCTTGATCCGGTGGCCACTTTTACCCATCTTCGCAGCGCCACCCCAATGCCCTTTGCCGGCTACCTGGACTTGGGCGAGGCACAGGTTCTGAGTCTTTCACCGGAGCGCTTCCTGCAGGTGAAAGACGGCACTCTGGAAACCAAGCCGATCAAGGGCACGCGGCCGCGCGGCAAGACGGCGGAAGCAGACGGGAGACTACGCGACGACTTGTTCAGCAGTCTGAAAGACCGCGCCGAAAACCTGATGATTGTGGACCTGCTGCGCAATGATCTCGGGCGCACGGCAGTCACCGGCTCGGTGCGCGTGCCACGCCTGTTCGACATCGAGAGCTTTGCCAATGTTCACCAGTTGGTCAGCACCATAACGGCACGCCTGCCCGCCGAGACACCTCCGTTGCAGGCCTTGTTGCAGGCCTTTCCCGGGGGGTCGATTACCGGCGCGCCGAAAAAGCGTGCCATGGAAATCATTACGGAGCTGGAGCCACACACTCGCGGCCCCTACTGCGGCTCGCTGTTCTACCAGGATGTTACCGGGCGCCTCGACAGCAATATCCTGATCCGCACTGCGGCCCTGTCGGGGGGTGAGTTGAGCATCTGGAGCGGCGGCGGCATTGTCTGGGATTCAGACCCGGCCGCCGAGTATCAGGAAACGCATGACAAGATCGGGCGGCTGGTCGAGGCCCTGGGGTTGAAGTTGCCATAACCCGCTGGCGGTCCGTCGCCTGCAGCGGAGGCACCCAACCCTGTGGGCGCTGCTTTAGCTGCGCTGACGTGCATGGATGCACTAATGTCGCGGGCGCATGGATGCGCAAGAGCGCGGCCAAGGCCGGCGCCTACAGTGACCGCACACTGGCCTTGCGGAACTCCGCTTTCAGATCTTCATACGAATGCACCGCAGGGAACTGCGGGAACTCGGCGATCACGTTGTCCGGTGCCTTGAACAGGATACCGGCGTCGGCCTCGCTCAGCATGGTAGTGTCATTGTAGGAGTCACCGGCAGCGATACAGCGATAGTTCAGGCTATGGAAGGCGCGCACAGACTGGCGCTTGGGGTCTTTCTGGCGCAGATGGTAGTTCACGATCCGTCCATCGGCATCCGCCTCCAATCGATGGCAGAACAGGGTCGGAAAGCCCAGTTGGCGCATCAGCGGCTGCGAAAACTCGTAAAAGGTATCGGACAGAATCACCACCTGGAAGCGCTCACGCAGCCAGTCCACAAACTCCACTGCACCGTCCAGTGGCCGCAGGGTGGCAATCACCTCCTGAATCTGCGGCAGGGTCAGACCATGCTCATCGAGCAGACGCAGGCGCTGCTGCATCAGTTCATCGTAATCAGGGATATCCCGGGTGGTCGCCTTGAGCGCCTCGATACCGGTCTTGTTGGCAAACTCAATCCAGATTTCCGGGACCAGCACCCCTTCCAGGTCAAGACAGGCGATTTCCACGGCAATACTCCTCGGTAGCTCGGTTTTTGGGAGGAGGTATAGTAATGAGTCGGAAGTTGAAAGTCGAAAGCAAGTAGCAGTACACAGTAGACAGTCGACAGTTCACAGTGAAAAGCGGTGCAGTGCCACCCAAAGGATCCGCGTCAGCAGGGGTGAGAACAGCATCCAGCATAACTGAACCACGGAACGCTCGTCGCCCCAGCAAAAACTGTCGACTGTCGACCGTCATCTGTCGACTAATTCAATCTGTCGACTAATTCGCGCTGTCGACTACTTATATCCTTATGCAGACTCACTATTTTGCCACCGCCGACGCCTCTGCTATGGTTCTGCCCTCAATCGACCAGATCGCGCAGGCATCATGACTACCGAAACAACCCTTCAAGACTGGCAGCAGCACCTGAGCAGCCAATCGCCGAAAGATATTCTCCGCTTTGCCCATCAGCAGTTCGACAACATCGTCATTTCGTTCAGTGGCGCTGAGGACGTGGTACTGATCGATCTGGCGAAAAAGGTCTCTGATCGGGTGAAGGTCTTCACCCTGGATACCGGTCGGCTGCACGCAGAGACCTATCAATTCATCGATCGGGTTCGTCGCCACTATGATCTGGATCTGGAAATCCTGACGCCGGACCAGGCAAAACTGGAAGCGCTGGTGCGCGAGAAGGGGCTGTTCAGTTTTTATGAGGACGGCCACAAGGAATGTTGCGGCATCCGCAAGGTCGACAGCCTGAAGCGCCGGCTGGCCAGCGCTGATGCCTGGATTACCGGTCAGCGTCGTGATCAGAGCCCGAGTACCCGCTCTGACGTGAGGGTGGTGGAAGCCGACCCGGCATTCGGTTCTGCCGACCGGCCACTGGTGAAGTTCAACCCGCTGGCCAACTGGACGTCACAGCAGGTGTGGGAATACATCCGCATGTTTGATGTGCCCTTCAACCCGCTGCATGGGCGCGGGTTCATCAGTATCGGCTGCGAACCCTGCACCCGCCCTGTGCTGCCCAACCAGCACGAGCGTGAGGGACGCTGGTGGTGGGAAGCCGAAACACTGAAGGAGTGTGGGCTGCACAGCGGCGATCAGTAGGTCCCAAATCGCCTCTCTGGCATCAGAACGTAGGCAGTGCTACCTGTCTGAACAGGGCCTCCACCTCGGCCTTGTTGTGACACTGCAGTGCCTGATCGACCAGATCCCGGGTCAGATGGGGTGCAAATGCCTCGATAAACCGATACATGTAACCGCGCAGGAACACACCCTTGCGCAGACCGACCTTGGTCACACTGGCCTCGAACAGGTGACTGGCATCCAGCGCCACCAGGTCTTCGTCCTGTTCCGGGTCGTAGGCCATGCTGGCCACGATACCAACCCCCAGACCCAACCTAACATAGGTCTTGATGACGTCAGCATCGGCAGCGGTAAAGACGGTACGGGGTTGAATGTTGTGGGTCTGGAAGGCTTCGTCCAACTTTGAGCGGCCGGTAAAACCGAATACGTAGGTGACCAGCGGATGGGATCCGATATCCTCCAGCGTCAGGCTGGTTTTCTGCGCCAGCTCATGGTCTCGGGGCACGATGATACTGCGGTTCCAGCGGTAGCACGGCAGCATCACCAGATCATGGAAGTGCTCCATTGCCTCTGTGGCGATGGCAAAATCTGCGGTGCCGTTGGCGGCCATTTCGGCAATTTGCATCGGAGTGCCCTGGTGCATATGCAGGGACACATCCGGGTAACGTTCGATGAAACTCTCGATCACGTTCGGCAGCGCATAACGGGCCTGGGTATGCGTTGTCGCAATGGACAGGCTGCCCTTGTTCTCGTCACTGAATTCCTGTGCGACCTGCTTGATACTTTCGACTTTCTTCAGCACCTCGCCAGCCACCTTAAGGATGGCCTCACCGGCCGGCGTCACGCGCGTCAGATGCTTGCCACTACGGGCAAAGATCTCTACGCCCAGCTCATCTTCCAGCAGTCGAATCTGCTTTGAGATGCCGGGTTGGGAGGTAAACAGTACCTGAGCGGTGGCAGACACATTGAGATCGTGGTGGGCGACTTCCCAGATATAGCGGAGTTGCTGCAGCTTCATGACGGACTCCCTGATGGCAGTCAACCTGCAATAGGCCCCTGCGTGTTCACTGCTTGTTATAAGAATCAATGCAACTATGCCATTCATTCATACCTTATGACAAGCAGTTCCAATATCCGTCAAAACAGGCGGAACAGGAAGCCTTCATCCGCACGCAGCCTGAACTCCTCGATTTCTGCGGTGACAGAAGATACATTGCAGCGCGAATAGACACTGTCGCTGCTGCCCTGCATGTAGACGTTGACAAAGATCTGGTAGTGGCGCTCCTGCGCATTGTGGCGCGATGACCGGTTGTCAAAACTCATGTTGCGCAGATCAGAACCCACTTCCCGCTCGATATGGCTGCGACAAGCCGCATAAGCAGCCTGCATGGGAATTTCAGAAGGCACATGCTCCTCTCGCGGCGCATTGGTCAACCGCTCCACGAGACTGCGGGTATCCTGCGGGTCGTCCGGTGCGATGTTGGTCACCACCCAGGTCAGCCCGACGGAGAATGCCATCACGCCCAGCGCGGCCAACCCGACAACCAGCCATTCCCTGTATCTGCGATTCATACTGTCCCCACCAGCCTGTTTCAAGCATCCGTAGCATACCGATAAAAAATGACACTGTCAGCGTCAAATATTCATCAGCTCTTTGTCTGGCCCAGAAGCGCCCGGGAGACAAACGTCAACTTGTAACGAACGATTTACGGATTGAATCGGGCGAGACTCGTGACCAGGTCTTGACTTCATGCTCTATTCAGAAAACGCCCGTTCAGTTATCATAGTTCACCTTCATCCGGTTTGCCCAAGTGCGAGCCTACTGTTCACAACGCCCAGTGCATTCGAGTAGCAATTTCACTATGACCGCAGTAATGGACAACCTCAATATCGAATTTCAGGAAATTCTGGCCACTCCGGCCGACCTGAAGAATGACATTCCGCTGACCCCGAAAGCCGCGGACACCGTCGAACGCGGACGGCGGGAAGTTCAGGATATCCTGACCCGCAAGGATCACCGGATTTTTCTGGTGATGGGCCCCTGCTCCATCCATGACGTCGACGCCGCCAAAGACTATGCCCGGCGGTTTCGTGCGCTGGCTGATGAAGTCAGTGACACCCTGCTGCTGGTCATGCGCGTCTATTTTGAAAAGCCACGAACCACAGTAGGCTGGAAAGGCCTGATCAATGACCCTTATCTGAACGACTCGTTCAAGATTCAGGACGGCCTGCACATTGGCCGGCAGTTGCTGCTCGACATTGCAGAGCTCGGGATTCCTGCATCAACGGAAGCATTGGATCCCATCACGCCCCAGTACCTGCAGGATCTGATCAGCTGGTCGGCCATTGGCGCCCGCACCACAGAATCACAGACACACCGGGAAATGGCCAGCGGCCTGTCCAGTGCGGTTGGCTTCAAGAATGGTACCGATGGCAGCCTGGATGTGGCCATCAACGCGCTCAAATCAGTCAGCCACCCGCACCGTTTTCTGGGTATTGATGCCAACGGTCAGGTCGCCATCACCCAGACCCGTGGCAACCCTTATGGGCATGTGGTTCTGCGCGGTGGCAACGGCAAACCGAACTACGACTCGGTCAGCGTCGCCCTCTGTGAACAGGCTCTGCAATCGGCAGGGCTGCAAGCCAACATCATGGTCGACTGCTCGCACGCCAACTCCAACAAGGATCCGGCCTTGCAGCCGCTGGTAGCAGAAAACGTGACCAACCAGATCCTCGAGGGCAACGACTCCATCATCGGCCTGATGGTCGAGAGCAACCTGGAGCATGGCAGCCAGAAATTGTCTGAAAACCGGGATGAAATGGCTTACGGGATGTCGGTCACCGATGGCTGCATCGGTTGGGACGCCACCGAGCAGATGGTGCGTCAGATGCGCGACAAGCTGAAAGATGTTCTGCCCCGCCGCACCGACTCCTGAGCCGGCACAACACCCAGCCCAATGACCCGTTGAAAAAGGTCATTCGGGCTGGCGTCGCTGCAACACCTCATTGATCCAGCGCTCAAGAAGCGCCGCATCCATCCCATGAAGCTCGACAAACCGGGCCTGAGCCTTCTCCTGACCCACAGATGTCATCCACCGGTGAGCCGCCTTTTCGAGCGCCGGCACTTCAACCAGTGTGAAGGCCCCCGGCCGCGTGCCCGCGCGCCATTTGCGCAGACGCTGGGGCTGGCCGAACAGCAGTTCGTCGAACAGGATGCGATTTAGACTCTCGTGATGATTCAAGCGCCGCACCTGCTGACGTGACATTTCCAAGTGCTGGTCTTCCCAGCCCATGGCCTTGACGTAGCGCGCCACCGACAGGGGCCCGAAATAGGGCCACAGCAGCAGTGCGCCCTGCATGGGCGGCAAGGGGTCGCGACTGCCGGGCTCCCGCTCGTGCGCGGCCACCCAGACCTGAGCGGCACTGCTCTCGGCCACTACCAAAGGCACCTGACCCGACTGCTCGGCAACGAAATCACAGGCCGCCGGCAAATCACATTGGCTGAGTTCGAGCAACGTATTGCGGGCCCAGTTCATATTGAAACGACTGGCCCCATGACCACGCCACTCCAGCAACCACACCTCATACCCCCGGGCCAGCAGCAGCAGTAGAGCCTCCTGCCAGGTATCCAGCCACTCCAGACGACTGTGCAGGAACGCCGGCAACCACAGCAGCGGCTGGCTCTGTTTGCGCTCCTGTGTACTGAAGCGGGTAACCGCAAACTCAACGGTGCTGTCACTGGAATTGTTGGGTTTCAGCAGATAGGTGTCTTCTATCCAGTCATCCTTTCTTTCAGCACTGAGCAGGGTAACGGTGAACAATTCTGAGCTGCTCTTCATGCAGTACGAAATCCTCTTGCGTCGGGGTAAGGGCTACGGAGCACCTCACGGCACAGTTGCGCCCCGGGGTGCGAACCCATATACTGTATATTAAACCAGATATGGACATAAACACAGGCGGTTATTATGACAAAATTAACGGCGCGGCAACAGCAGGTTCTGGACTTCATTCGCCAGTATATGGGGCAGAACCACATGCCACCGACACGAGCCGAAATCGCTCGCGAACTGGGCTTCAAATCACCCAATGCCGCCGAAGAGCATTTGAAGGCATTGGCCCGAAAAGGCGCCATCGAGATGATACCAGGTGCCTCTCGCGGCATCCGGCTGCCCCAGGGGGCACAAGCCGGCGCCTCTGAAGTACCGGTTGTTGCCGAGGCCAGCGCGGGCCTGCCCATTATCGGGCGCGTTGCCGCCGGCAGCCCTACGCTGGCCAGCGAGCATATTGAAGCCCACTGTCCGGTGCAGCCTGATTTCTTCGATCCGCCCGCCGACTTCATGTTGCGCGTCAACGGGACCAGCATGAAAGACATCGGCATTTATGACGATGATCTGGTAGCTATTGCGCGCACAGCGTCAGTGCGTGACGGTGACATTATTGTCGCCAGAGTCAATGATGATGTGACCCTCAAGCGCTACTACCGCGACAAGGACTGCATCCGCCTGGTGGCTGAAAATGAAGAGTTCTCGGATATTCGTGTCACGGAGGCCGACGACTTTACCATCGAGGGCCGCTATGTGGGCGTGATTCGACGCGGGCTGCACTGAGTCGAAAACCACCCTTACCAGGGCTGTGCGTCGCCACTGCCGACCAGACGGCTGACAAAGTCACGGTGGCGCGCCAGTTCTTCATCAGAGGCTTTGGGCACCACCAATTGTTTGCCTGAGAGGTCTTGCACCGATTGCGCACTGCCGTTGTGGGCTTCCCGAGAAGCTTCCTCGTCCGCCAGCGACAGGCTGGTTTGGCCACCTGTCATCAGCAGATAGACATCGGCCAGAATTTCCGCATCCAGCAAGGCACCATGCAGCGTCCGATGGCTGTTGTCGATGCCATAGCGCTTGCACAGAATATCCAGGTTGTTCTTCTGTCCGGGGTGCTTCTGGCGCGCCAACTGCAGCGTATCCAGCACCGAACAGTGCCGGTCGAGTGGCACCCGCTTGGATTTCAGCAAGCGATACTCATGGTTCAGAAAGCCCATGTCGAACGGGGCATTGTGAATCACCAGTTCGGCGCCTTCGATATAGTTGAAAAAGGCGTCAGCGATTTCGGCGAATCGGGGCTTATCCTGCAGAAAGTCTGGTGTAATACCGTGAATGGCAATGGCCTCTTCCGGTATGTCGCGCTCAGGATTGATGTATTCGTGAAAATGGCGACCGGTCAGCTTGCGGTCTACCAGTTCTACCCCGCCGATTTCGATAACGCGGTGCCCCTGGGCCGGGTCGATACCCGTAGTCTCCGTATCCAGTACGATCTGTCTCATTGCCGTCTCATTGTATTCGGTGTTTGAAGGCGGTCACAGTCAGTCGGTGTTTCAGGCCAGTGCCTGCTCGACACCCAGATTGGCAAGCTCGTCAGCGCGTTCATTGCCCGGGTGGCCATCATGCCCTTTGACCCAGCGCCACTCGATCGTATGCCGACGGGTCTCCTGGTCGAGGCGAACCCACAGGTCCTTGTTCTTGACCGGTTTGCGGGCCGACGTTTTCCAGCCCCGTTTCTTCCAGCCGTCCATCCACTGCTCGATACCGTTCTTCACATAGGTCGAATCGGTATACAGAGTAACCTGACAGGCCCGGTTCAGAATCGACAGCGCCTCGATGGCCGCCTGCAACTCCATACGATTGTTGGTGGTCTCACGATCGCCGCCGCAGATTTCCTTTTGGTGCTCGCCATATTCCAGTAATGCACCCCAGCCACCCGGACCAGGGTTACCTTTGCAGGCACCATCGGTGTAGATTACAACTTCCATCGGTTAACCGCTTGCTCCTCTCTGGTCATGGCCTTGCCACGGAAAAAGAACGATGGCTGCCAACGCGGCGTGCCAATCATTGCCATATGATTCTTGCGCACCACCAGCACATAAACAGCGCCCAGCCTTGGGAAAACTAACCGCAACAGCCTGTTGACCACTCTGCCCCTGCGCTTCCAGCGCGCCTGGCGCAACGGTGGCCAATGGTAAAACCACGACTGGCGCACTACGTCACAATCCAGCAAGGCGCACCAGTCTGCCACCCTGGCTGCCGACAAAAACCGGCCGGCCCAAGGACGATCTCGCCAGCCAAGTCGAACCAGTCGACCCCACCCCCAGAAACCCAGTGGGTTGAAGCCCAGCACCACCAAGTGGCCGCCTGGACGCAACGCCCGCGCGGCTTCCCGCAAAACACGGTGCGGCTGGTCAGCATATTCCAGTGCATGGTGAATGACCAGCGTGTCCACACTTTCCGGCTGCAAGGGCAGTTGCTCAAGCTCAGCCTGTGCAGTCGGGCACGGTGCTCGCGTCTCATGGCGCGAAATCAACAAGGCCGACTTGCATTTCAGTCTGTCCTGATCGAACAACGGCTGATGCAGACCGACATCAAGCTGCACGATAAACGGATGATAGCCTACATCCAGCACTTCCTCGACCACGGCGCGCTCGGCGGCATAGAGACTCTGCCCCAGTTCACTGCGAAACCAGGCATGCAACTCCGCCTCCCTGATGCCTGCGGGCCGCCGCCTTGGCTGCCACCACCGCCGCACACTGTTGATCCACCGCTTCAACACCCTGATTATCCCGTTCCGGTGTGACTGTTGGCTCGCGCAGAGCTTGCCGGTGCCGTCTGTAAAGCGCTGCGTAAATGTTTATTTAATTGTCCAGTATGGTATAACACGTCGTTCGACAATGCAGCCAGGAACATTGCCCAGGAACTATGGATTATCGACAGTACACCCTGCCGCTATCACTAACCGCCCTGCTCTCCCTGGCCGGTTGTCAGGCCATTATGCCGCATTCCGACTCCGGCGCCGCCGAACAGGCCAGCGAGGAGCAAACCACCACAGAGCTGATGCCCCTTGAACCCTTTTCACCCCCTGCGCCACAGGCCCTGGCACCGGTTCCGGACTATCCCGAAGACCATATCGTAGAAGACATCGCCTCTCTCTACCCGGAAGAATACAACAGCCCCAATCCCTTCGCATGGCCGGAGCAGGTGACGCGCTACGAGCGCGACATCTGGCACGACCTGCGTGACGGCTTTGCCCTCAACCACGATATCGATGACGCCCGACTGGACGCCCAGATCCGTTGGTACAGCCGCAACCAAGGCTACTTTGATCGCGTGGCACAGCGTGCACGCCGCTATCTGCCGCACGTTTACGAGCAGTTGGTAGAGCATGACATGCCGCTGGAGCTTGCGCTGCTGCCCGTCGTTGAAAGCGCTTATGACCCCTTTGCCTATTCGCATGGTCGCGCTTCAGGCATGTGGCAGTTCATCCCCGGCACCGGCCGCCACTATGGTCTGAGCCAGGACTGGTGGTATGACGGCCGACGGGATGTCGTGGCGTCAACGCAGGCGGCGATCGACTTTCTGTCCGAACTCTCACAGCAGTTTGACGGCGACTGGGAATTGGCTCTGGCTGCCTACAATGCCGGTGGTGGTAATGTGCGCCGCGCTATTCGCAACAACACCAATCAAGGCCTGCCAACCGACTACTGGAGCCTGGGCACACTGCCGCGCGAGACGCGCAACTATGTGCCCAAGCTGATCGCACTGGCGACTATCGTGGCCGACCCTGAGGCCTATGGTATCACCCTGCCCTCGATGCCCAATGAACACTATTTCGAAGTCGTTGAGGTGGGCTCCCAGATCGACCTGGCACAAGCCGCCCGGCTGGCGGACATCACCCTGGAAGAGCTGTACCTGCTCAACCCGGGTTACAACCAATGGGCCACGCATCCTGATGGTCCCCAGAACCTGCTGATCCCGGTTGGCCACGTAGAGCGTTTCCGTACAGAACTTGCCGCGCTGCCTGCCGAAGAGAGGGTCGGCTGGGCGCGCTACCGGATTCAGTCCGGTGACTCGCTGATCACAATCGCCAACCGCCATCAGACCACGGTGGATGTATTGCGCGATGTGAATGATTTGCGCTCCAACATCATCAGGGCCGGCGATCACTTGCTGATTCCCACGGCAACGGCAGAGTCAGGTGCCTACAGCATGAGTGCCGACAATCGCCTGAGCCGGACACAAAACCGGGCGCCTTCTTCCGATCGCCAGCGTATCGACCATGTGGTCCGCCCGGGCGACTCTTTCTGGGATATTTCACGCGAATATGGCGTCAATATGCGCCAATTGGCGGGCTGGAACGGCAAGGCGCCGACCGACCCGATCATTGTCGGCGAGACACTGGTGGTATGGACAACAGCTGACCAGGCCTCCTCAAGCCGGCCCAGTGCCCGCTCGGAAATCCGCCGAGTGGGCTATACCGTGCGCAATGGCGACAACCTGTCGACGATCGCCAACCGGTTCAATGTCACCGTTACCGATATCCGCCGCTGGAACAGCGACCTGAACGGCCCCTATATACACCCGGGGCAGCGAATTGACCTTTATGTGGATGTGACCAACGGGCCGTTCAATTAAGGGCGGCTGACGCCGCCATCGGCCAGGGTGCTGGTCTCCTACGGGAAACCCGTGCAGTGGTACCGCACCCTGCTGCGC
>NZ_JAIUMC010000073.1 GCF_022565775.1 Natronospirillum sp. | reverse complement strand
CCCAGAGTGCATGGACCGGCACCAGCAGCACGGACAGGGCGGCCTGAATACCGACCAATTGCCGCCAGCCGGGCCAGTGCCCTATCTGCCGTACCAGCATGATCAGCACCAGAGTCGCCCACCAGCTGAACCAGGCGCCGAGATCGAGCCAGATCAAGGGGTCTCCCAGCACCATCAGGCAGCCCATCAGCAGTAATAGATTATGGGCGGCAAATTGCCGGCGTATCAGCCACGCCACTCCGGGTATCAGGGTCATGAGGAAAGCCCGCCAGAGACTCACAGCGGGCAGCGCGATCCAGAGCAGCAGGCCTGCCATCAACAGGGCAGCCATCTTCTGCCAGTCCTGACGGACACCCACCGGGTAAAGGCGCCACAGCAGTCCGGCGATCAGGTAGGCCCAGAGCGCGAGGCTGCCAATATGCAAGCCTGAGAGGGCCAACAGGTGCTGGGTCTGGGTGCGCGACACCTGACCTCGTACGGTGCTGTCCAGCGCCGAGCGATCACCCAGTACCAGCGCTTCGTAGAAACCGCGCGCCTCGGACGGCACCGTGCGCTCGCGCAGCCAGCGGCGCGTATTCAGTTGCCAGGCGCTCAGTCCGGTCGGGCGATCAGGATGAAACTGCTCGACCTGACCACGGGCAGCAATTCGGTGGCGCAGCAACCATAGGGCAAATGAGGTCTGTCCGGGAGACACGGTGGCAGACCAGGGTTGCAAACGACCCGAGGCTATACCGGTCAGGCCGGGCTCAGGCTTGGCATCAGCCTGCCAGGTCAGATAATAGCGCTGGCCGTCGCTGTTGCTGAGCAGGCACCGTCGGCTCCAGTCCGACTGCCAGCAGCGCTCAATAGTCACCTGCTCCTGGGCAAAGCTGGTCGGAGCGATCAGACGCATCTGGTTGACCTGGTGAACAGCCGAGGTGGTCCAGGCCATACCGGCCAGCAGCAGTGACAGCAAAGGCCAGTGCCCTCGCCACAACAGCCAGAGAGCGCCAGGCAAGAGCCCGAGCAGCGCCCATCCGGCCAGAACGGGCAGCATGGCGCCAACGAGAAAGGCACCCATCAGTCTGGGCAGCATGCAACTAGGGCTCCGGGAAGCGGGACGACATCGTCCAGCCTAGCGCTCCGGGCCCTGCCCCTGTGTGTAGTTCAGTCTGGTGTCCTGGCCAGCTCAGTAGGCAGCCAGGCGCCCCTGATCCAGCCTGTAGCGCACCGGCATCCTGGCTGCCAGATCATGGTTGTGGGTGACCACGACAAAGCTGCACTGTGCGGTTTCATTGAGACTCAGAATCAGTTCCTGAATCTGATTGGACGTTTGCGTATCCAGATTGCCCGTCGGTTCATCCATCAGCACCAGGCGGGGCCGGTTCATCAGGGCCCGCGCGATGGCCACCCGCTGACGCTCGCCACCTGACAGCTCGGAAGGCTTGTGCTCAGCCCGGTGCCCTACGCCTACGCTGGTCAGCAGGCTGAGCGCATAGTCGCGGTCTGCAGCGCGGGGTTTGCGACTGATACGGGTGGGCATCAATACATTGTCCAGCGCCGTGAATTCGTGCAGCAGATGGTGAAACTGAAAGACGAAACCCAGCGTTTCATTTCTGACCCGACTGCGCCGCTTCTCGTTCATGCTCGCCAGATCAACCCCGTCGATAGACACCAGCCCGCTGGAGGGCAGGTCAAGCCCCGCCATCAGATGCAATAGTGTGGACTTGCCGGCACCACTGGTGCCCACGATCGACACCATGTCGCCACTGTAGATATCCAGATTCAGGCCGTCGAACACATGTACCGACTCGGGGCCGATACGATAGGTCTTGGTCAGGTCCTGGCAGGACATTACGGTTTCACTCATAGCGCAGGGCCTCCGCCGGCATGGTTCTGGATGCCCGCCACGCCGGATACAGAGTGGATACGAAACTGGCAACAAGGGACACACAGGTCACCAGAATCACGTCATCCCAGCGCAGTTCTGAAGGCAGGTAGCTGATGAAATAGACACTGGAATCCAGCACCTGGAAGCCGAACAGGTTCTCGACAAAGGCCACGATGCGATCAATCGTCAAGGCACCAAGTATGCCCAGCAGAATACCGATCGACACCCCTATTACGCCGACCACGCCACCCTGAACCAGGAATATGCCCATGATCTGGGACGGCTTGGCCCCCATGGTGCGCAGGATGGCGATATCGGATTGTTTTTCCGTCACCAGCATGATCAGGCTGGAAACGATATTGAAAGCCGCCACGGCAACAATCATGAACAGCAGCAGACCGACCATGCGCTTTTCCAGCTGAATTGCCTGAAACAGGTTGCCCTGGGTCCGTGTCCAGTCGGAAAACTGATACTGGCCAGGCATATCGACAGCCAGTTGGCGAGTCACCGCGGGCGCCTGAAACAGATCATTAAGGCGCAACTGAATACCCTCGACAGAGCCCGGGATTCGCTTCAGCGTTGCCATATCGTCCATGTGAACAAAGGCCGTATCGGCATCAAGCTGCGCCCCGACCTGAAAGATACCGGACACAGTGAAGCCGCGAAAACGGGGCTGCACACCCATGATGTTGACGGACACCTCCGGCACCATGACATTCACTCGATCACCCTGACGCACGCCAAGCTGTCGGGCCAGTGACTGGCCAAGCACAATATTCCAGTTCCCGGGGGTCAGACTGTTCAGGTCACCGCTGACCATATGGTCGCGCAGTATGGACACCTCATCAATATAGTCGGGCTCAATACCGGTCACCAGCGCCCCGCGGCTTTCTCGGGGCCCAACCAGCATGCCGGTCACACTGATATAGGGTGCAGCTCCGGCCACCTGAGGGTGTTCCAGAGCCTGAGTGCGCAGTTCCTGCCAGTTGGTCACCGGTTCTACACCGCTGATGGTGCCATGCGGCACCATGCCGAGAATGCGCTCGCGCAACTCGCGTTCGAAACCATTCATCACCGAAAGGACAATAATCAGCACCATCACACCCAGTGTCAGGCCGATCATGGACACGGTGGAAATGAATGAAATGAAGTGATTGCGCCGCTTGGCTCCGATGTACCGTCGACCGATGAAGACGGAAAGGTTTTGTAACATCCAGAAGTTCACTTATAGTTCAGAGAAGAGATGCACAGCGGCAGCCAGTCTACTGGGTGCTGTTTCCGTCTGTAAAGGCAGCATGTGGTAAAGCAGCAGGTAAAACACTATGGATGACAACAGGCGCGCTTATTTCCGAATTGAAGATGTGGCGTGGGTACTGACCGCCGCCTATACGGAATCTCGCCCCAATGCAGTGGAGTATTTCCCCCAGTTGCGGCATGTGACTGCGGAAAATGCACTGGCTGCGGTGGATGAAGAACTCAAGGAACTGAACAGCCAACTGGACGAAAAAGCCCTGAGCCGCTATGTGCGGACGCTGAATCGCAAGATAGATCTGTTTCGCCAGAATCTGCTGGTCCAGCAGCTTGGGCAGTTGGACGAAGAGGCACAAACCATCATTATCAGTGAGGGAGGCGTCAGCTTCTGGTCGCACCAGGCGCACAAGGTGGGTGACAAGGTGGTCATGGCGCTGGTTTTTTCACCCTCGTATTTCGCCATCTATCCCCATGCCGAGGTGGTCAATTGCGACGGTGCTACCGGCGGCTATCGACTGCATTGTGCCTTCAGTGATATGCCCGAACCCATGCGGCAGCAGTTGGCGCGACATTTGATGGCTCAGCAAACCGCCAACAGACATCTGGGCACTGACTGATACGCATGTGGCCCTTATGAAAAATCGCGCCGAAACGGGGGCAAGGCATCAAGCACCATGCTGCCATACCGGGCGGTTCGCACCCGGGCATCCAGAATGACCACTCGCCCATGATCATCATCCTTGCGAATCAGTCGGCCTACCGCCTGGGTGAGGCGAATGATCGCCTCGGGCAAGGTCAGTTGCATAAACGGATTGCCGCCTCGCCGTTCTATCCATTCTGCCGAGGCCGCCTGTAGCGGATCATCCGGCACACTGAAAGGCAACTTGGCGATAATCACCTGGGTCAGTGCGCTGCCCGGCAGGTCGATACCCTCGGAAAAGCTGGCCAACCCGAAAATCGCACTGGATTGGTTGTCCGCAAGCAGCCTCTGATGAGTCTCGATAATGGCTTCGCGACTTTTCTGCCCCTGACACTGAACCGCTTGCTGGGTGGCTGCCGGCAACTGCTCGTATACCGATTCCATCTGGGCACGCGAAGAGAACAGCACCAGAGTCGCGGCATGCTCTGCCAGAAGCCCGGGCAGGCGTTGCACCAGGTCTTGCGTATGCTGATCCTGCTGGCCTGCATTAGCGGCATTGGCCGGCAGCCAGATAACCCCCTGCTCGGCGTAGTTGAATGCCCCTGGGACGCGCAGATAGGCCGTTTCATCGTGAATGCCAGAGTGCACTCTAAAACGGCTGAAATCGCCTCCCGCACTCAGCGTGGCCGAGGTCATCACCGCGCCCCAGGCCCGTTGCCACAGGTAGTGATTCAGAACCCCACCTGCAAGAAATGGGCTGCACATCAGAGCCAGGTCGTCCTTGCCTTCCGCCTTTTCGACCCAGAAGGCGTTGGGCGTCTCAGCATCGGCCTGCTGATACTGGCGGGCCAGGTCAACCGCCCCCTGCACCAGTTCCAGATCCTGCCCGATCTGCTGAGACCAGGATTGCACAACCGGCTGGCCCGCCGGTGGATTGGTCATGCGCAGCTGCTGGCCGATCAGCTTGTGCGCCTTGTTCAGGAAGCCGGTGATCGGCTTCAGGTGCTGGGTCAGTTCAATCAGGCCGATCCGCAGCGGCTCAGGCACCTGCCCCAGTGGAAACCGATAGAACACCGGGCGGCTGCCACCCTTGCCCTGCCAATCCAGATCCAGCAGGTCACTGATCTGGCGCAGTTGATCTCGGGTTTCCCGGGCCTGAAATTCAAGATCCGACAGGTCATCCCCAAGGTCGTCATAAGCCTGCAGTTCAGACACCATCTTGACCGAGTGCCGATTCACCTGTTCGATAAACTGCCGAAATGCAGACAGCTCGAGGCGCAGTGAAAAATGCCCCAGCGCCTTTTCTGGTAGATGGTGGGCTTCGTCAAAGACAAACAGGGTTTCGGCGGGGTCCGGCAACACTACCCCGCCACCCAATGCCAGGTCGCTGAGCACGAGGTCATGATTGACCACCAGCAGGTCGACCTCTTTCAGGCGCGCCCGATGGGCAAAATAGGGGCATTCATTGTAGCGGCTGCACAAGGCTCCTAGACAGTCGGAACTGGTGGCCGTAATGGCCCGTCGCAGCGCGGCGTCAGGCTGATCTTCGAGGTTGTCGAGATCCCCATCCCACTGCTGCCCGGCAAACGACTCCGTCAATGTGTCGATGCGCTCCAGCAGCGCCTGGGTGACGGCCGCAGGCTGATCGAACAGCGTGGCTTCGGTACTGAGTTCGCCCCTGGCCTGCTCGGTCTTGACCTCACAGAAGAAACGCCCCCGGCCCTTGCCCAGCGCATAATCGAACTTCAGGTCGGTATGTTTCAGCAAGTCGGGGAGATCCTTGTCCATCAACTGCCCCTGCAGCGCCACAGTGGCGGTGGACAGTACAACCTGCTTTTTCTCGTCAGCAGCCATCACCAGAGCCGGAATCAGATACCCCAGTGTCTTGCCGGTACCCGTACCGGCCTCGACCACGGCCAGGCGGGCACTGGGCCGCTCCTCAGCGTCATCAGCGCCCGAATCCGGCAAGGTTTCATCGCCCGCCAGGCGTCGGGCGATATGCGCAATCATCTGCCGCTGACCCGACCGGGGCCGCAGTTCACGTGCCGCCAGGTAGTCCCGATAAGCTTGCTGAATGAGCTGTTTCTGTTGATCTGTTAACATAGGCATCTGCATCGATATCGGTCGCAGAGTGTATCAGGAATTGCAGGTTTCGGCCCTGCCCCAAGGCGCAGTTGAGCCGCCAATTTCTGTCCCGTTGACGCATGATCAGGACCCCAGGTAATGACCAAGACTGTATTTGTACGAGACATTCCCGTCAGCAATGACAAGCCGTTCACCCTGTTTGGCGGCATGAATGTGCTGGAAGACCGGGACCTGGCACTGCGGGTGGCCGATACCTATACGCAGGTCTGTTCGGAGCTCGGCATCCCCTATGTGTTCAAGGCATCCTTTGACAAGGCCAACCGGTCATCGATGAACTCGTTTCGTGGTCCGGGACTCGAGGAGGGCCTGCGCATCCTGAGCGACGTCAAGGCCGCTTTCGGGGTGCCGGTGATCACCGACGTCCATGAGCCCGGGCAGGCACAAGCCGCGGCCGATGTGGCCGATGTGATTCAATTGCCGGCCTTTCTCAGTCGCCAGACCGATCTGGTGGTGGCCATGGCTCGCACCGGTGCTGTGATCAATATCAAGAAGGCGCAGTTTCTGGCCCCCGAAGAGATGCGCCATATCCTGCACAAATGCAACGAAGCCGGGAATGATCAACTGATCCTGTGCGAGCGCGGCACATCCTTCGGGTACAACAACCTGGTGGTGGACATGCTGGGATTCGGCGTGATGAAACAGTTCGATTACCCGGTCATTTTTGACGTGACACATGCCTTGCAGCGCCCGGGCGGACGCAGTGACTCTGCCGACGGGCGGCGTCAGCAGGTCACCGAACTGGCACGTGCCGGGCTGTCACAGAAGATCGCCGGCCTGTTCCTGGAGTCTCATCCGGATCCCGACAATGCAAAGTGCGATGGCCCCTGTGCGCTGCCTCTGGACCGCCTGAAGCCCTTTCTGCAGCAGATGAAGGCGCTCGACGACCTGATCAAGGGTTTCGAGGATCTCGATATTCGCTGAGCTCCTATCGACTGCACAGCGTGTAGCTGCCCCGCTACAGGAACTTGCGATAGGCTTTTTCCAGCCCGATCTGCTGGCGCAGGATGAAATCAATCGCTTCGCGAACTGCGCCCTCGCCGCCGGACAACTGGGTTCGATGGCGTGCAATGGCCTTGACCATACCATTGGCATTGGCAACGGCAATCGGAAAACCGACTTTGCGCATCACACCCAAATCAATAACATCATCACCAATGTAGGCCACATTGTCCGGTTTGATGTCCAAAGTCTTGAGCAGGCTCTCAAACGCTTCCAGCTTGTCAGAGCAACCCAGGAATCGATGCACTATGCCCAGATCGTCGAGCCGCCGGTTAAGCGGCGCCGAGTCGCGAGCTGAAATCACTGCGACCTGAATGTCATTCTCCTGGGCAGCCTTGATGCCCAGCCCATCGTGGACATGAAAAATCTTCAATTGCTCACCCTGCTCACTATAGACCAGGCGACCATCAGTCAATACACCATCGACATCCAATATCAATAAGCCAATTTTCATAATTCTATCGCTCTTGAACAAACAAAAAAGCGGCCCGCAGGCCGCTCGGACAGTGCCACTTGACGCCTCAGCGAACCCGGATGCTCGCCTGCTCACGAAGATCCGTCAGCACAGACTCCACCGCCGCATTGCGCAGGTTTTGCTGCATGAATTCTACCACCTGCTGGTGCTCGTCTTCACCAATCTCGCCCGGACTGACATTCGTTACCCGGCCCACAGCCCATTGGCCATTCGCAGTTTCCGCCAGAAACGCACTGCTGCCCTCGTCTTCAGGCGCCGGAGCGCGGAAAATCTCATTGATCAGACTGTCAGCCAGCGTCTCGTCAAAGCGGGTAATACCGGTTCTGGGCTGCAAGCTGATGTTAGGGCTCTCACCCGCCGCCAGAGTACTGTGCAGGGCCTCCGCTTCTTCCTGCGCCCGGGCAATGGCCGCCCGCTGGCGCAGCATGGTACGTATCTCATCTTCAACATCCTCCAGGGGCAGCACAGAGGGCTCTTCGTAATCCCGCTTGCGCAAAACCACCAGACTCATGTCGTCCAATGCCACCACTTCGCTGTTCAGGTCTTCTTGCAGCACGTCACTGGAGAAAGCAGCCGAAACCACGTCCGCGTTGGCCGCAATACCGTCACCGCCTTCCCGTGAAAACAGCTCTGTGGATTCGATATCCAGTTCAAAGGCCTCTGCAAGCTCCTGCAGATCCAGGCTGGCAAAGGCGATATTGGCAATCTCGTCCCGAATCACCGGAATCTGCGAGGCAATCTCACGCTCGATCAGCTCTGTGCGGAGCTGATCCCGCATATCATCCAGGCTGTCCATATCTTCAAACTCTATGGCGTCGAGTCGGATGATGTGAAAACCGAACTCGGTTTCAACCACATTGCTCAGCTCGCCTACTTCTTCCATATCCTGCACGGCAGCTTCGAAGGCATCGACAAAGACACCCGTCTGGAACTGCCCCAGATTGCCACCCATGCTGGCGCTGCCGGGGTCATCGGAATAGGTCTCGGCCAGTTCGGCAAAATCCTCTGACTCGGCACGCTGGCGCAGTTCCTCTGCCAACTCCCGGGCTTCTTCCGTGCTTCGGTCATCAGCGGTAATCAGAATATGCGAAATGTCGCGCTCGGCACTGCCGCCTTCTGCGTCCAGATACATCTGGTAAGCCGCTTCAATCTCTTCCTCGGAGGGCTCGACATCCGCTTCCAGCCGCTCACGTGGGTAGACAACATAGTCAACGGCGACGCGCTCTGGTGTGGTGTAGTCGCTCTGATTGGCATCGTAATACTGGGCCACATCGGTGTCGGAAATGTCGACGGCATCCAGGAAGTCCTCTGCTTCAAGGATGACATAGTCGATGTCCCGAACCTGGTTGCTGTATTCTCCATATTGTTGCAATTCATGCGGTAACACGAACTCGGTGCGCTGCAGTCCGGTGACCCATTGGTTGGTCACTTCACTGTCTCCAATGGCATCGCGAAGCTGCCTGGGTGTCATACCCTGCTGGGCGGCAATGCGTGAGAAGGCCTCGGAGCTGAAACGCCCCTGATCCTGAAAAGCCGGCTCGCGGGCCAGAACACGGTCTACCGAACGATCACTGAGCACAAACTCGTTGCGCTTGGCAGCCTGTGCGACCAGGCGCTGCTGCACCAATCGCTCGATAACCTGCGGGCGAACCATTTCTTCAGTGATCATGGAAGGATCCACGTCGCTGCCCAGTTGTTGCAACAGTTGCTGGCGCTCCTGCTGAACTCGGCGCTGAATTTCATTGGTCGAAATGTCTTCGCCATTCACGGTCACTGGCGCTCCGCTGCTGAAGACCAGCGGTACGACTGTTGAGACGCCCCAGAGACCAAAAGCCAGGCAGATCACCACAACCAGCACTTTGCCCATTGGGCCTTTGGCACCGCTACGAATACCCTCTAACATTGATCCTCCGAGATCAGAAATCGGCCTGGCTGACAGACCGTCACATATTGGTCACAAAAAATTGTCCGGGAACCGATAAACCCGCAATTCATGGTTCACGGGCAGACAGGATACCGATACAGCACCCCGGATGACACCATTCAAAACTGTTTGGACAAAAAAAATGGCGAGTGATAGCCACTCGCCATTCTGGAATACCACTGGTTAATCAGTTAACGGCATCCTTGAGCGCCTTGCCCGGCTTGAAGCTGGGTGCTTTTGACGCAGGAATCTGAATCGGCGCCCCAGTCTGGGGGTTGCGCCCGGTGCGCGCAGAGCGCTCTTTCACGGAAAAGGTACCAAAACCAACCAGAACTACCTGTTCACCGTTCTTAAGCGAACCTGAGATAGAATCAATCATGGCATCAAGTGCACGGCTTGCAGCTGCTTTAGGAATATCCGCTGACGCGGCCACAGCATCGATCAGTTCAGACTTGTTCACGCTAATCCCCTTTTTATTTGAAAGATTCGGCCTGTTCCGTCGCAGCCACTCCTTATCAGAATTGCCACTGCGCCCAGACATCCATGACCGATTTTTTAGTATGCTTGCACGGCGAGTACTGTTGCGTTTTTATACCAGCACATCGAAAAGACTGTCAAGCAAACCCGATTTTATTTTGTGATTGTGTGGAACCCGCATCACAAAAGGCATTCAGCCTTGTGATCAGTGCGTGCTGGGCCGATCCCCGTCCTTTTTCATCACCCCTGAGGCAGGTTTCAGATCCTCTTCAATCTGCTGATCAGTGAGCGGTTTTGGCGTGCCATCCAGAGCGATATCCAGAACTTCATCGATCCATTTTACTGGCCGGATATCGAGCTTTTCGACGATGTTCTTAGGAACTTCCTTCAGATCACGCTCATTCTCTTCTGGAATCAGTACGATTTTGATTCCACCCCGATGCGCAGCCAGCAGTTTCTCTTTCAGCCCGCCAATGGCTAAAACCTGACCGCGCAGGGTGATCTCACCTGTCATGGCGACATCGGCACGCACAGGAATGCTGGTCAGGGCCGAAACCAATGCGGTACACATACCAATGCCGGCGCTCGGGCCATCTTTGGGGGTGGCTCCTTCCGGCACATGGATGTGTATGTCCTGGCGTTCAAAGGCGCTGGGCAGGATACCAAGTGCCTGGCCGCGGCTCCGCACCACGGTCATGGCCGTTTGTATGGACTCCTGCATGACATCGCCCAGCTTGCCGGTGCGATTGAGACGTCCTTTGCCGGGCGTTACCGCAGCTTCCAGGTTCAGCAACTCGCCACCAACCGAGGTCCAGGCCAGGCCAGTGACCTGCCCTACCTGATTGTCTTCTTCTGCCCGTCCGAAACGGAACTTGATCACGCCCAGGAAGTCTTCCAGATCTTCCGGCCGGACTACCAATGGCTGCTCTTCGGTCTTTTTCTCCAGAATGCGGCGCACTGCCTTGCGACAGACCTTTGCCACTTCCCGCTCAAGACCACGCACACCGGCTTCACGCGTATAGTGGCGAACAATATCAGTCAGGGTGTCATCCGGTATTTCCAACTCCGCGGGCTTCAACCCGTTACTCTTGAGCTGTTTGGGCACCAGATAATTGCGCGCGATGTTGATCTTTTCTTCCTCGGTATAGCCGGGAAGTCTGATCACTTCCATCCGGTCCAGCAACGGCCCGGGAATATTCATTGAATTGGAAGTACAGATGAACATGACATCCGACAGATCGTAATCCAACTCAAGGTAGTGATCATTGAAGGAGTTGTTCTGTTCCGGGTCCAGGACTTCCAGCAAGGCAGAGGCAGGGTCACCACGGTGGTCCATGCCCATCTTGTCGATTTCATCGAGCAAAAACAGCGGGTTTCGTACCCCTACCTTGGACATCTTCTGTATGACCTTGCCCGGCAGCGAGCCGATATAGGTGCGTCGATGCCCGCGAATCTCCGCTTCATCACGCACACCACCCAGTGCCATGCGCACGTACTTGCGATTCACTGCCCGCGCTATGGACTGGCCCAGTGACGTCTTGCCGACGCCGGGAGGACCAACCAGACAGAGAATCGGCCCCTTGATCTTGCGCACGCGCTTTTGCACCGCAAGGAATTCAAGGATCCGCTCCTTGACCTCTTCCAGGCCATAGTGGTCCTCATCGAGGATCTTTCTGGCCTTGGGCAAATCGATGGTAGAGCGCGTACGCTTTTTCCAGGGTATAGACAGCAGCCACTCTATATAACTGCGCACTACAGAGGCTTCTGCCGACATGGGCGACATCATCTTGAGCTTCTTGAGCTCGGTGCCGGCCTTCTCCAGTGCCTCTTTGGGCATACCGGAGTCTGCTACCTTTTTTTCCAGCGCTTCTACTTCATTGTGGCTGTCATCAATATCGCCCAGTTCCTTCTGAATGGCCTTCATCTGCTCATTCAGATAATACTCGCGCTGGCTCTTCTCCATCTGCTTCTTGACCCGGCCACGGATGCGCTTTTCTACCTGCAGCAGGTCGATTTCAGTCTCAAGCAGAGCCAGGACATGCTCGATGCGTTCCCGGATGACTGGCATTTCCAGAATGCGCTGCTTCTCGTCAAGCTTGAGCGCCATGTGCGCGGCAATGGTATCGATCAGGCGACCCGGTTCTTCGATACTCTCCAGAGAGGTCAGCACTTCGCTGGGCACTTTCTTGCTCAACTGTACATAGCGCTCGAACTGGCTATTGAGGGTGCGCAATAACGCCTCCTCTTCACGTTCGCTCATCGGCTCTTCAGCCATGAGTTCGCCATCAGCAACGATATAGTCCTCATGATCGAACTGGATTTCGGACAGGCTGACACGCGAGCCCCCTTCCACCAACACCTTGACGGTACCATCAGGCAATTTGAGCAGTTGCAGAACAGTGGCCAGCGTGCCGAAGTCATAGATGTCTTCGGCTTTGGGCTCATCCTCGGAAGCATGTTTCTGGGCTACCAGAATCACTTGCTTGTCGGTGTCCATTGCCGCATTCAGCGCGTTGATTGAACGCTCGCGGCCGACGAACAGCGGAATCACCATATGGGGATAGACCACCACGTCGCGCAGTGGCAGTACCGGACAGGAAACAGTGGAATCAGTCATGATAATCCAAAAGGTTGTTCAATATTGGATTGGGGTGCCATGCACCCCAATCAGGACAGTGTGTCGCACTGCCGGAGAAAATCAGTCGCGGCCCGAGGCAGCACTCAGCGACTTTTCCTTCTGTGAGCTGTAGATCAGCAACGGTTCGGAATCACCGGTGATGACCTTGTCATCAATCACTACCTTGTCCACGTTTTCTTCCGACGGAATCACGTACATGGTATCGAGCAGTACACTTTCAAGTATCGAGCGCAGGCCTCTAGCCCCGGTTTTACGCTCCATGGCCTTCTTGGCCACGGCTCGCAGCGCCGATTCGCGGAACTCCAGCTCCACTGATTCCATTTCAAAAAGCTTCTGATACTGCTTGACCAGGGCATTCTTGGGTTCACGCAGTATTTCAATCAGGGCTTCTTCATCAAGTTCGGACAAGGTCGCCACAACAGGAAGGCGGCCGATGAACTCGGGAATCAAGCCATACCGGACCAGATCTTCGGGCTCCACAGACAACAGGGTTTTACCGACATTCTGCGTGTTCTCCTTGGAGTGCACGGGTGCGGAAAAACCGATGCTGCTCTTTTCGCTGCGATCACGAATTATCTGCTCGAGGCCAGCAAAGGCGCCACCACAGATGAACAGCATATTGCCCGTATCCACCTGCAGAAACTCCTGCTGTGGGTGCTTGCGTCCGCCCTGCGGCGGTACTGAAGCCACCGTGCCTTCGATCAGCTTCAGCAATGCCTGCTGCACACCCTCACCGCTCACGTCACGCGTGATCGACGGGTTATCTGACTTGCGACTGATCTTGTCAATTTCATCGATGTAAACAATGCCACGCTGCGCACGCTCTACATCGTAATCACACTTCTGCAGCAGCTTCTGAATGATATTTTCGACATCCTCGCCCACATAACCTGCTTCGGTCAGGGTTGTGGCATCGGCAATGGTAAACGGCACATTGAGCAACCGGGCAAGTGTTTCCGCCAGCAATGTCTTGCCTGAGCCGGTTGGACCGATCAGCAGGATATTGCTCTTGCTGAGCTCGATCTCACCGCCTTTGACGGATTCCCCATGACGCAACCGTTTGTAATGGTTGTAAACCGCTACCGCCAGCACAGTCTTGGCCTGCGCCTGACCGATCACATATTCATCCAGTGTGCTACGGATCTCGGAGGGCGTGGGCAGGTGGTCCTGCTCAGGCTCGATCTCTGCGTCCTGCAGTTCTTCCCGGATAATGTCATTACACAGATCAACACACTCATCACAGATAAACACGGATGGACCGGCAATCAGCTTGCGTACTTCGTGCTGGCTCTTGCCACAGAAGGAACAGTACAGCAGTTTGCCGTCATCTTTTTGCTTGGTGTCATCTGCCATTAAATTACTCCGCTACGCGTTCTCTCTCTTAAAGATGCAGCGGCATCCGCCATTTTGCAAGCACGGATGCCGGATCTTTCCGCCTTCGTGACCTCAGTCTCGCTTGTTCAGAACAGCGTCAACCAGACCATATTCTTTGGCTGTTTCGGCGTCCATGAAATTGTCCCGATCAGTATCCCGCTCAACCACCTCAAGATCCTGGCCGGTATGTTCGGCGAGCCGCTCGTTGAGCGTCTTCTTGATCTTGAGAATCTCCTTGGCATGAATCTCGATGTCGGAGGCCTGACCCTGATAGCCGCCGAGCGGCTGGTGGATCATGACCCGTGAATGCGGCAGTGCAAAGCGCTTTTTCTTTGCCCCGGCAGCCAGGAGAAAGGCGCCCATGCTGGCAGCCTGACCGATGCACATAGTACTCACATCCGGCTTGATGAACTGCATGGTGTCATAAATCGACATCCCGGCAGTGACCGAGCCACCCGGTGAATTGATGTAGAGGTGGATGTCCTTGTCGGGGTTTTCCGATTCCAGAAACAGCATTTGGGCAACTATCAGGTTAGCCATATGATCTTCAACCTGGCCGGTCAGAAAAATCACTCGCTCTTTCAGCAGACGGGAATAAATATCGAACGAGCGCTCTCCGCGAGAGGTCTGTTCGATGACGATGGGGACCAGCGCGCTGGAGGGCTGCATCGAGTTTTCCTCTGCCTGATTAAACGTTGTCATGTAGTAGAAACTCCTGTGCCTGCAGTAACTGTGCTCTGTACACAGCATAATGCCATTTATCGGCTGCCACAAAAAAAGCGGTCACCTCAATGTTGGGACGACCGCTTTATTTTCAACCTGTCCGGCGAAAAGACTCAGCCTTCGCGCTTGACGGCCTCATAGTAATCAATCGACGTTTCAGTCACCTTGGCATCCGACAATACATGGTCGATGACCTTGTCTTCCAATACCAGCGACTGCACCTGAGACAACTGCTCCTGATTGTTCATGTAGTACTCGACGACAGACTCAGGCTCCTGATAGACACTGGCAAGCTCTTCAACTCGGGCCTTTACCGAATCCGGATCGGCCTGAATTTCATGCTTCTGGGCTATTTCGGAAAAGATCAGTCCGGTGCGAACACGACGCTGAGCTTGTTCGGTGAACAGCTCTTTGGGCAATTGGTTCGGGTCGATCTGCTGCTGACCACCGCCAAATTGCTGTACCGCTTCCTGACGGAGGCGCTGAATTTCCTGGTCAACCAGAGCGCTGGGCGCTTCGAATTCAGAGCTTTCCAGCAGCTGGTCGATAACCGCGTTCTTAAGCTTGCTTTGTATCGCCTGTCGGGCTTCGCGGGTCATGTTCTCGCGAACTTCCGCCTTGAAAGCTTCGACATCGGTTTCCCGGGCGCCCAGATCCTTGATGAAGGCTTCATCAAGTTTGGGCAATTTGGGCGACAGCACCTGCTTGACGGTGATATCGAAGGTCGCGGTCTTGCCGGCGAGTTCCTTGTTCTGGTACTCCTCGGGGAAAGTCACCTCAATGGTTTTCTCTTTACCCGGTTTGATGCCGACCACACCTTCTTCGAAGCCGGGGATCATGCGACCGCTGCCCAGAATAAGCTCCTGGTCTTCGGCTGTGCCGCCCTCAAAGGCTTCACCGCCCACCTTGCCGACAAAATCGATAATTACCTTGTCGTCGTTGGCGGCGGCACGCTTTACTTCATTGTATTCGGCGCGCTGCTGGCGCAGACTCTCAATCATCTGCTGCACATTGTCGTCGCTCACCTCAACTCCGGGCTTCTCGACTTCAACCTTGCTGAAATCACCGAGCTTGATCTCGGGAAACACCTCGAAAATGGCGGCGAACTGAACATCGTTGCCTTCATCCTTCACGTCTTCAAAGCGCGGGTAGCCGGCGGGCGTGATGGACTCCTGATCCAGGGCTTCCATGTAGGATTCCCGCAACACATCCTGCAGAACTTCGGCCCGGATACTAGGCCCGAAACGCTGCTTGACTACACTGGCAGGCACTTTGCCGGGGCGGAAGCCGTCCAGACGGACACGGCGGGCGGTCTCTTTGACCTTCTTGTCAACCTGGGTATTGACCTTGTCCGCCGGCACATTGATCACCATCCGGCGCTCCAGGCCGGAAGTCGTCTCAACGGTCACTTGCATGGGAAATCCTCGCTAAATATCTGACTGTCATGCTCAGGGGGCGGGAACAGTAACGTTGCACTCGATACTCTTCAACTGTCCGCGCGCCGCAACCCGAAAACCAGGGTGGTGCGGATGGTGAGACTCGAACTCACACGCCTTTCGGCACTGGAACCTAAATC
>NZ_JAIUMC010000072.1 GCF_022565775.1 Natronospirillum sp. | reverse complement strand
GTCAGGGACAAAAACGCCGGGAGCGTTTTTGCACGAGCGAAGCGAGCCCGCAGGGTCAGGCCCATGGACGGGCCTGATATGAGTTTTTGCGTGTCTGCGGTCAGTGTACCCCGCCATCAGGCGGCATTAACTCAAAAGGCGAAGGTTTGGGCTAGGAGCGCCACAGGTCCAACGGCGGCTGAACATCGGTGCGCTCGTCCAGATAGGCAAACAGCAAATCGATATCGAACCCGGGCAGGGCCTGCAGTTCACGGCGCAGTTCACCCTCGCCCTCGATGCCGAACGGGATCAGCATGACCTGCTGGTCCGGCCCATCCAGCCGCCAGAGCAAGGCGTCATCGGCACTGATCACCGTGACGCACTGCAGGTGCGCAAAATCCATCTGCTCACTGATTCGATTGTTCGGGTACCACAGACTGATCTGGCGGTGCGTGGCCGCAACCTGATGCGGGGAAAACTGATGTGCAGGCAAGGTGAACTCCTGTCGGGACACAGGCCGCATTATGGGCCGAGACCGACTGACAAGGCAATGCGCGACCCAGACGGACCTCAGAGGTCGCCATCCTCGCTGCCATCGCTCATACCCAGCTCCTTGATTTTGCGCGTCAGCGTATTGCGCCCCCAACCCAGCAACACAGCGGCGTCGCGCCGGCGACCGGCAGTATGCTTCAGGGCCACTTCAATCATGGTCTGTTCGAACATGGGCACGGCGGTATCCAGAATACTCTGATGCCCCTGGGTCAGTTCCCGGTCGGCCCATTGCTTGAGCCCATCAACCCAATGGCTGCTAGCCTCTTCGGCCTGTTCCTCACTGATCAGTTCGGGTGGCAGATCATTGATGAACACTTCGCGCCCGGACGCCATGACGGTGATCCAGCGACAGGTATTTTCCAGTTGCCGGACATTCCCCGGCCAGGGTAACGAACTGAGAAAATCCACTGTGTCCTGGCGCAGTGTCTTGACCTCGACATCCAGCTCCTTGGCCGCCCTGGCAAGGAAGTAGTCAAGCAGACGGGGTATGTCTTCCCGCCGGTCTGCCAGGCGCGGTATGTGGATACGAATGACATTGAGGCGGTGGAACAGGTCTTCGCGAAAGCGCCCTTCGCGGACCAGTGTTTCCAGATTCTGGTGCGTGGCGGCAATAATCCGCACATCCACCTTGATCGCGGTATGGCCCCCGACCCGATAAAATTCGCCATCGGCCAGAACACGCAGCAGGCGGGTCTGGGTCTCGGAGGGCATGTCACCGATTTCATCCAGAAACAGGGTGCCTCCATTGGCCTGCTCGAAGCGGCCGGACCTTTGCCCGCTGGCCCCGGTGAAAGCCCCCTTTTCATGACCAAACAGTTCGGATTCAATCAGGTCACGCGGAATCGCCGCCATGTTCAGGGCGATAAACGGGTACTCACGCCGCGGACTGTGTCGATGCAGCGCTTGGGCCACCAGCTCTTTACCGGTACCGGACTGGCCATTGATCAGGACCGTGATATTGGAGTGCGACAGGCGCCCGATGGCCCGAAACACTTCCTGCATGGCCGGCGCTTCACCAATGATTTCCTGCGTTTCGCGCGGCGCCGCCGGAGCCTGCACGGTGCGCTGTTCCTGCGCATGCTCGATGGCTCGGCGCACCAGCTCTACTGCTTCGGGAATATCGAACGGTTTGGGCAGATACTCGAAGGCACCGCCCTGAAACGAGGCGACGGCGCTGTCGAGATCCGAGTGCGCCGTCATGATGATGACCGGCATGTCGGGATAGCGGTCATGAATGGCCCGCATCAGCTCCAGCCCGTCCATGCCTTCCATACGCACGTCACTGAGAATGACGGTCGGCTGTTCGCGCGCCAGGCGGGCCAGCATGCTTTCCCCACTGGAAAAGGTTTCACACTGCCAACCCTGCTTTTCCAGAGCCTTGTCGACTACCCAGCGGATCGACTTGTCGTCATCCACCACCCAGACTGTCTCTTCTGAACTCATGCCTGTGCTCCTATGGGCAGGTACAGCGTAAACCGGGTGCGTCCCGGCTCGCTTTCACAATCAATAACACCGGCGTGCTGAGCGACCACCTGCTGGGCTATGGAGAGCCCCAGACCCGAGCCTTGTGCCCGCCCACTGACCATGGGGTAAAACATGTTTTCCATCAGCTCCCGGTCGATGCCGGGGCCGTTGTCCTCGATGCGCAATTGCAGTACCAGTCGATGCCGCTGCTTGCCAATCGTGAACTGGCGGATTGCCCGGGTACTGAGGTGCATGGTTTTCTGCGGGTTGTCATCGCCCTGACCCTGCAAGGCCTCCATACCGTTGCGCACGATATTCAGGACCGCCTGAATCAACTGCTCCCGGTCGGCATCAATTTCCGGCAGACTCGGATCATAATCGCGCTCGAAGCGGATCGACTCCCCGGCTTCCACCTGCATCAGGCGCAGCACACGTTCCAGGACCTCGTGGATGTTGGTCGAGGCCCACTTGGGAATCCGGTTGGAGCCCAGGATCCGGTCGACCAGATTGCGCAACCGGTCCGCCTCTTCAATGATGATGCTGGTATATTCGTCGTAGCGCTGGTCACCCAGCTCGATCGCCAGCAACTGAGCAGCTCCTCGAATACCACCCAACGGATTCTTGACCTCGTGCGCCAGCCCCCTGACCAGCACCCGGGCGGCCTCCTGCTTGGCCAGTGAGGCCTCCTCCCGGCTGATCTTCAGAATGCGGTCCATCGACAGGAACTCGACCAGAATATAGAGCGGCCCGTCATCAGCCAGCGGGGTTATGGTGATATCCACCGTAATCCGGCTGCCATCGGCGGACAGGGTCAGTTTTTCCGACCGCTGCGTTGTCGGAACCCGCTCCACCAGCACCCGTTCTAGCAATTCCTTCAGACCATTGTCCGGTGTGAACAGATGCTGCCAGCTCTGGCCATGCAACTGGTTACCGCTGCGCGCAAACAGGGACTCGGCGGATGAGTTCATGTACTCGATGTCCAGCTGTCCATTGAGCAGCACCAGAGCTGTTGCCTGGTGATCCACTATCCAACGAAACAGATCGACACTCAATCCGGGTTCCTCCTCACGCCGGTGCTGCGGACATGGAGATTCTGATACCTTGGCTGGCAAGGCCTTGTGCTGTCCGCAGGAAAGACAGGGCAAAAATCAAGCCAGCCTGCCGGAGCCGGTGGGACCGCATTGCAGGGCGCGGCAAGACACGACCATGCACCATTATGGATCACTGCAGGATTGAATGCACCGGGCAGTGCACTATTTTAGTGCCCGCCCTGCTTTGCGGTCTTGGGGAGGGCGCCGAGAAGGCGCTTTTGACTGGTCTGGTTAATCGGGGGTCAGGACAGTTCTTTTTCCCACCGGACCCAGGTAATGCCGCCGTCTTCGCGACTCAGTGCCTGCTTGTTGAAGCCCAGCTTGTCGAACAGAATGTCGGTTGACGGCTGCTGTCGGGTCTCGATGAAGACCTTGCCTTTACGCTTGGCGAGAATCAATTCCATCATGTCGAAAGCGACACCCCGGCGCCGCGTTACCTCGCGCACACACAGGCCGATCAGCTGCAGCCCCTGGTCGGTTTCACGCAACCCTACAGCACCAATGATGCGACCGTTGTAGCAACCACCCCAGATCTCGCTGCAGGGCTCGAGCCATTTCTTGATGAAGTCACCGGATTCGAGGTTGCGACGCATCCAGCCCGGGCTGTCTTCATATATTTTTTCCAGATCGGATCGCTGCGCCTCATCATTGAGGTCTATTTTTTCCACCGTTACGGACATTTCAAACTCCTGTTTCAATTCATGGCCTGCCGGTATGGCCGAGGCAAAAGGGGGAAATTGCGGTGTGCCCCTTAGCCTCTGCGACCGACTGCGGTATAATCCTGGGTTCACAGTTTAGCGCATACGTTCTCAGGGAGTCTCCCCATTATGCCACGCACCGCGCAGGTCGAGCGGATAACCTCCGAAACTCAGGTTAAAATCAGCGTCAATCTGGACGGCACCGGCAAGGCCGAGTTGCAGTCAGGGATGCCATTCATGGACCACATGCTGGATCAGATTGCCCGTCATGGGCTGATTGACCTGTCCGTTCAGTGCCAGGGAGACACCCACATTGATGATCACCACAGTGCAGAAGATGTCGGCATCACCTTCGGCCAGGCGATCGCGCAGGCCATTGGCGACAAGAAAGGCATCACCCGCTACGGGCACGCCTATGTGCCTTTGGATGAAGCCCTGTCACGGGTCGTGCTGGATTTTTCCGGCCGTCCAGGCCTGGAATACGATATTCCGTTTACGCGCGCCAGTGTGGGTGGCTTTGACGTCGATCTGTTCTACGAGTTTTTCCAGGGGTTCGTCAACCACGCCTGGGTCACCCTGCATGTCGACAATCTGAAGGGCAAAAACAGCCACCACCAGATCGAGACCGTGTTCAAGGCGTTTGGTCGGGCCCTGCGCATGGCCGCGACAATTGATCCGCGCAGCGCCGATACCACGCCGTCCACCAAAGGGGTGCTCTGATTCATGGCCGTGATTGCAGTCATTGATTACGGCATGGGCAATTTGCACTCGGTGGCCAAAGCGCTGGAACACGTCGCTCCGAACCAGCAGGTCATCATCAGCGGTGACAGTCAGCGTATTGCCGAAGCCGATCGGGTTGTGCTGCCCGGGGTCGGCGCCATGCGCGACTGTATCAAGGCCATGCATGACGCCGGGGTTGCCGAACTGGTGCATCGCATCAGTCGCGACCGGCCGTTTCTCGGCGTCTGCGTGGGCATGCAGGCTTTGCTTGAGCACAGCACCGAGAACGGCGGCGTCGATGCACTGGGGCTGTTCCCCGGTCGGGTACAGCGCTTCGAAAACGGCCTGATCGATGCCAGTGGCGCACCCTGCAAGGTGCCGCACATGGGCTGGAATCAGGTCGAGCAGACACTGGACCACCCCCTGTGGCAGGGCATAGACAATCAGGCACGCTTCTATTTTGTGCACAGCTACTATGCGCGCCCCGAGCCGCGCGACCAGGTGGCGGGTCTGTGCACCTATCAGGTGCCCTTTGCCGCCGCCATTGCCCGTGATTCGATCTTTGCCACCCAGTTCCACCCCGAAAAGAGTGCGGCCGACGGGCTGCGACTGTATCGGAATTTTGCCCACTGGGATGGCCGCTACTGAAGCACCCTTTGAACAACATCTGGAGTAACTATGCTGATCATACCGGCAATTGACCTGAAAGACGGTCAGTGCGTGCGGCTGCGGCAGGGCCGAATGGAAGACGCCACGGTCTACGGAGATGACCCCCTGGCGATGGCCAGCCATTGGCGCGACCAGGGTGGTCGGAGACTGCACCTGGTGGATCTGAATGGCGCCTTTGCCGGCAACCCGGTCAACGGTGACGCCGTGCGTGCCATCGCGCGCGCCCACAGCGACCTGCCCATTCAGATTGGCGGGGGTATCCGCTCGCTGGACACCATCGAGTACTATCTGGACGCGGGGGTGACCTACTGCATCATTGGCACTCAGGCGGTGCGCGACCCGACGTTTGTCGCCGACGCCTGCAAACAGTTCCCCGAACATATCATTGTCGGCCTGGATGCCCGTGATGGTCTGGTGGCCACCGATGGCTGGGCTGATGTGTCAACCGTCAAGGCGACTGATCTGGCACAGCAGTTTGCGGCCGCCGGGGTCAGCGCCATCGTCTATACCGACATCAGCCGCGACGGCATGATGCAGGGCGTCAACTGGGAGGCGACCATCGCCGTGGCAGCGGCGGGTGACATACCTGTCATCGCCTCCGGTGGGGTGACCAACATGGACGACGTGAAACGACTGGCGGAGACCCGCGACCAGGGCATCATCGGCGCGATTACCGGGCGGGCCATCTATGAGGGCTCACTCGACCTGCGCGCAGCGCAGGCTTTTCTGGACGAAGGCAGCCGCTGAACGGCATGCCCGGCGGGCGGGCTTGTCCCGCCGTATCACGACAGTTAACGGGAGCTACCAATGGCACTGGCAAAACGCATCATTCCCTGCCTCGATGTCGACAAGGGCCGCGTAGTCAAGGGCGTCAACTTTGTCGGAATACGCGATGCGGGCGATCCGATCGAAGTCGCGCGTCGCTACAACGAGCAGGGCGCCGATGAGCTGACCATGCTCGACATTACCGCCACCCATGAGGGACGGGAGACCATGATCGACACGGTGCATTCCATAGCCGGGCAGGTCTTCATTCCACTGACCATCGGTGGCGGCATTAGGACCTGTGAAGACATCAGAGCCATGCTCAATGCCGGGGCGGACAAGGTATCCATCAACTCGGCTGCAGTAAAAAACCCCGCCTTTGTCAACGAGGCCTCGGAGCGGTTCGGTGCCCAGTGTATCGTGGTGGCCATTGATGCCAAGCAGACAGGAGCGGGTGAGTGGGAGATTTTCACCCACGGGGGGCGCCAGCCTACCGGTATCGATGCCGTACAATGGGCAAGAGACATGGAAGGCCGAGGTGCCGGCGAAATTCTGCTGACCAGCATGGATCGTGATGGGGTCAAAACCGGGTTCGATCTGGCCCTGACGCGCGCCGTTGCTGACGCCGTGAGCATTCCGGTAATTGCCTCAGGCGGCGTGGGAAACCTCGATCATCTGGCAGATGGCGTACTTGAGGGGCATGCCGACGCCGTACTGGCTGCAAGTATTTTCCATTTCGGGGAATTCACGGTACCGCAGGCCAAGCAGCATATGCAGGGGCGCGGCATTGAAATGCGCCTCTGACCAGCCCTCCCCTGAAGCCGTGGCTCACGCCACCCGGATATGCCAGGGCTCAAAACGCACGCCGAAGCGATTGTCGACGGTGTAGCGAATATTGGTGTAGCCCAGCGACTGCAGCTCGCGGAACACATTGGTATTGGCAAATTCCTCGGAGAAATTGCCCAGACCCAACCCATATTTACCCACGTCAAAATCACCTGTGGCATGGTAGGAATAGCCGGGAGGCGCCAGCGAGCGGGAAGCCCGGGACAGATTGCCTTCGGTACGCTTGGCGCGGGCCAGGAACAGATCGAACTGCTTGGGAATACTGCGCACACCAGAGGTCAGGATCAGGGTGTCACCGATATCACCCGTGAGGCGATTGAACAGATCCAATGATTCTCCACGCCACAGAAAATGCCCCGAGCGAGGCACCTTGACGACGTTGTTGCGATCGACTCGCGTCGTGATGTCGTTGCTGGTCCGCTCACCGTAAAAACCCAGATTTCGTGCATCGGCGTGAAACAGGCTTTCCATGAATTCCAGTTCGCGCGGCTGAAAGCGCCCGATCTCGGAGACATTGCGAGCGAAGGCCAGCATGTCATCCCAGGGAAGAATATTGAAGTTGCCGAATCCGACATATTCCCGCACGGCTTCGATGCGGCGCGATGTGGCCAGCAGGGTATCCCAGTCGTCGCCGACCATGATGACATCTTCCGGATGATCGGCATCCGGGTCGCGTACGCGCGCCAGATAGCCTTCATCCAGTTCGTCATCGCTGTCCATATAGGCGTCTTCCGCCGCCCGTGCCGTCACTTCCTGGTGCTCTTCGATGCGCCTCTGATGCCGCAACTCGTCGGCCAGGCGCTCCAGGTGCTGCAAATCCATATCCGGTTTGGTCGAGCGCAGTAATTCCTCCAGCGACATGCCGGCTTCATCACGGGCAATCTCCAGATGCATTGACTCGGCTACCTCGGCACGGGTCATGTGGCGCTCCGGCATCATTGACAGTTCCTGATCGACTGTCAGCGGAGCAGCCTCCAAACCATGGCGGTGCTGCCACAGATAGGACCCGCTGGCGACACTGGCACCGGCGACAAACATACCTTCAAGAAAGGTTCTGCGCTTTATTCCACTACCTTCACACACCGACTGCTTCGCTCCCGGCAATGTTATAATATAACACTTTACTCTGTATTGACCTGAAAGACAAAAACGGATTTCGCATGAACGGTAAAGCAACAACAATAGGCATTACAGACAGTTTTCACTTATCAGCGTAGTGCATTTTACCATTTTCCGCCGCCAATTTGTGTTTTCGCGTCAGTGAATCTCGTCACAAAACTGATCACGGCGTATACTTTTACACACATTTCTCCTCATCGGCCGCTGGCCGAAATACTGAAGAGGCTTTATGGAGTTCATTGCTCACCGCGGTCTGTCCGGCGCCGCGCCGGAGAATTCGGCCACCGCCTTCAGCCTCGGCATGGATCGCGGACTCCGTTGGACAGAGCTGGATGTGCTGTTCACGGCGGATGATGTGGCCGTGGTCTGCCACGATGATCACCTGCTGCGTTTCGGGCATGATTTGCATATCAGTGAACGCCTGTGGGCCGAACTCTCCGACCTGGACATGGGCTCCTGGTACGCCCCCGAATTCTCTGCCGAACGCATGCTGACGCTGGCCGAAGCCATCGACTTGCTGGCCGGGCGCCAGACTGGCGTCAATATTGAACTCAAATCGGAACTGTTCGGTCAGTTGGGCGCCACGCGCAGCCAAGGGCTGACCCAGTGTGTGCAACAGGCGCTCAAGGGTGGCCTGCAGTTGGTACTCTCATCCTTCGACCCCCGCCTGGTGGGCTGGTGTCGCACCCATTGCCCCGAGGTGCCGCGTGCCGTGCTGGTCGAGGGTCCCTTTGCACCAGCCCATGAGCAGTTGGCTGAACTGGTCGGTGCCAGCGCTATCCATCTGGAAGATCCGCACACCTCAAGGAAAGACGTACAGCGGGTAAGGGACATGGGGCTGGACTGCCGGGTATACACGATCAATGATGCCCAGCGCGCGGCTGAGCTCGCCGCCTGGGGCTGTGCTGGCATTTTCACCGATATTCTCGTACCCGGAGACCTGAACTGATGCGTGGCGGCGCCCCGGACGAAATAGGCCTGCTGCTGGCTCCCGGCTTTTCGGTCGGCAGTCTGGGCGCGCTGCTGGATGTATTGCGGGCCCTGCAGGAGATCGAATCTCCGGACCTGCGCCTCCGGGTCTGTGCGCGCCCCGACACCACCGCGGACGACTGGCCGCTGCCGTGGCCAACCGACCCGCTGCCCGAGCAGTTGCCCGATCGCATCCAGCACTGGTTTGTGGTGGGCGGCCCGTCTCGCCTGCCCGATACTCAGCATCCACTCTATCAATTGCTCAGCCAGGGCAGCCGTTTTGCCTGCTGGTCAGGTATTGCCAGCGGTAGCCTGTGGCTCGCCGCGGCCGGCTTGCTGGATGGGCATGAGGCCACACTGAACGCCCCCGAAGATGAATACCTGCCCTGGCTCAGTCGCGTGCGGCGCAGCGCGCGCGTGGTCTGTGCCGATCGCGACCGTTTCACCTGTCTCAGCAACAGTGCGGCGCGCGACCTGGGCCTGGCCTGGGTGACGCACTGCTACAGCGCTGCTCTGGCCAATCAACTGGACAGCTATCTGCTGGCAGAGCGCACGCCGACCGACAACACACCGTTTGTGGCGTCCCGACACCTGCCGGACAACCTGCGCGAAGCCAACAGCCTGATGCACAGCAATATTCAGGAGCCGCTGAGCGCTGACGAGGTGGCTACTCTGGTAGGCGTGTCGCGGCGCCAGCTCGAGCGCTGGTACAAGGAATACTTCAATTCTTCGCCCGCGCGCTATTACCTGCAGATCCGACTCGAGCAGGCCCGGCACATGCTGCTGCACACCCACTTGTCGATCGCCGAAATAGCCGTGGCCACCGGCTTTTCCAGCCCCGCCCATTTTGCGACCTGCTACCGCAAAGCCTTTGGTCTCTCCCCCTCTGCCGCCCGGCAACGTCCTGTTCAGTAGTCGTCACAGCAGGGCCGCATAAATAGAACGGCAGGTCGCATTCTGAAACGCAGCCCTTGTGCAGCGGCGTTACACTGACTTGCATCAGAAAATTCCTGCCCAGCGATAGACTGGCCGCCAACAATAAAGGTGAACGATATGACGCAGCAGCACCCGGATCGGTCCGTGTTCGACCAGGTCATGACGCCCAACTATGCACCCCTTGATGTTATCCCCGTGCGTGGGCGTGGCTCCCGCCTGTGGGATCAGGAAGGTCGTGAATATGTAGATCTCGCCGGTGGTATTGCAGTCAACTCGCTGGGTCACTGTCACCCCGAGCTGGTGGCAGAGCTCAAGGCACAGGCGGATGAACTGTGGCACCTGTCCAATGTTTACACCAATGAACCGGCCTTGAATCTGGCGCAGAAGCTGTGTGACCTGACGTTTGCCGACAAGGTCTACTTCTGCAACTCTGGCGCCGAAGCCAATGAAGCGGCGCTGAAGCTGGCCCGGCGCAAGGCCTGGAATGAAGTCGGTGAAGAGAAGCACGAAATCATTTCTACCCGGGGCTCGTTCCACGGTCGGACGCTGTTCACCGTCACCGTGGGTGGTCAGGAAAAATACACCGAAGGTTTCCGCCCTGCACCGGGTGGCATCACGCACATCCCCTATAACGACATTGCGGCACTGGAAGCGGCCATCAGCGACAAGACCTGCGCGGTCATGCTGGAGCCGGTTCAGGGTGAGGGCGGTGTGCGCCCTGCCGAGAAGGCCTATCTGGAGGCCGCTCGGCGGCTCTGCGACAAGCACAATGCGCTGTTGATTTTCGATGAAGTGCAGACCGGCGTCGGACGCTCGGGCGCCCTCTATGCCTACATGCACTATGGGGTAACCCCGGATGTGCTGACCACCGCCAAATCACTGGGCGGCGGCTTCCCGGTCGGCGCCATGCTGGCTACCGACGAGGCGGCCAAAGCTCTGGTGGTCGGTACTCACGGGTCTACCTATGGTGGCAACCCGCTGGCCTGTCGCGTCGCCTCCAGGGTTCTGGATGTGGTGACCCGCGACGAAGTGAAAGCCAACGTCGAAGCTCGTACCGCGCAATTGCGTGAAGGGCTGCAGCGCATCAATGAAGAGCACCGGGTCTTCCAGGATGTACGTGGCCTGGGCCTGCTGGTCGGTGCCGAGCTGGTCGACGAATGGCATGGCAAGGCCAAGCTGTTCCTGCAGGCGGCGTTGCGCGAAGGTCTGATGATTCTGGTAGCGGGCCCCAACGTATTGCGTATGGCGCCGTCACTGCTGGTCACCGAAGCCGACATCGCCCTGGCCCTGGAACAGCTGGAACGCGCTGTCGCGCAGGTAAAATCTGAAACGGCTGCAGCCTGAGCTGATACGGAGAAGCTGCCATGTGGCAAGTCAGACCTCTGAGTGCTGCCGACCTTGGGGCGCTGGAAGCGTTACTTCACGCCAATCCGCTGCGCCTGAGTACGCTGCCGGCCGTGCGCGATCAGTTGGCGGAGCGTATCGCGGGTGCCGAGCAGGGATTCGCCGGCCTCGACAGTGATGCCACGCTGCTCTTCGGGCTGCATGACGGAGACGGCAACCTGCTGGGGGTGTCAGGCATTCAGCCCTTCGCCGGGGGTGACGAGCCCTTCTACAGCTACCGGATTGATGAGCTGGTGCATGCGTCGCGTCATCTGAGCATCCACCAGCGTCAGTCTGTGCTTTATCTGTCGCACGAGCTCACCGGGCTGACCAGCCTCTGCTCCTTCTCGCTGACCCCGGCGCTGCGGGAGACCGCCGCCTTCGATCTGCTCAGTCGCTGCCGTCTGCTCTACATTGCTGCGCATCGGCATGCGTTTGCGGACGAACTGGTCTGCGAAATTCAGGGCGTATGGGACGATGACGGGCAAAGCGAGTTCTGGAAGAATGTCGGCGAGCTGTTTTTCGGTCTCGACTTCATTACTGCCGACCATCAGTGCGCGCTGCATGGGAAGACGGTGATCGCCGAGTTGCTGCCACCCTACCCCATCTATACCACGCTGCTGTCCGACAAGGCCCAGGCTGCCATTGCGCAGTCGCACCCAGGAGCGCAGCGCACGGTGGACTGGCTGGAGCGTGAAGGCCTGGAGAAAACCCGCTTCGTCGACCCCTTTGATGCAGGGCCGACCTATCGAGGCCTGCTGGAAAAAATGCACAGCATGAACACTATCCAGCCTTTCTCGGCCCAACGCAGCGGTGACCCGGGCGCGGACGCCACCACCTGGCTGCTGGCGACCGGAGAAGGCAGCGAGTTTTCCTGTGTGCTGGCCGAAGGCAGCCTGCAGGACAGTGTTTTCATCAGCCGTGATCCCGGTGCGGAAGACGCGCCCGGACTGGCTCTGCCGCTGGAGTCCAACTGATGGCCATTATTCGTCCCATTGCGGAACAGGACCTGGACCAGCTGATTTTCATGGCGCGAGAGTCCGGCATCGGGGTGACCAGTCTGCCCGACAACCCGGACCTGATGCGGCAAAAGCTGAGCCGCGCTGTGGCCTCGTTCCAGCAAAAGCTGTCACCGGAAGAGGCCCATTACATTTTTGTCCTGCAGGAAACCCCTGACGGGCCGCCGGTCGGACTGTGCGGTATTGAAGCCCGCATCGGGCGTGACGAAGTGTGGTACAACTACCGGCTCGGTGAAGTGATTCAGGCGTCCAAGGCGCTCGGCCTCTATCGCCGCACCCTGACCCTGTTTCTGAGCAATGACCTGACCGGTGCTACCGAACTCGGCTCGCTGTATCTGCGTGAACCCAATCGGCGCAATCGCAACGGCTCCGTGCTGTCCAAGGTGCGCTATCTGTTCCTGGCGGCCTTTCCGGAGCTGTTCAGCGAGCGGGTGATCGCCGAAATGCGGGGCTACTCGGATGCGAGTGGGCACTCACCCTTCTGGGAAGGTCTGGGTCGGCAGTTTTTCAATATGGAATTCTCCGACGCCGACTTCCTTACCGGATCGGGTGACAAGGTGTTTATCGCCGAGTTGATGCCCAAGTTTCCGATCTATGTGCCCATGCTGCCAAAGGACGCCCAGTCGGTGATCGGCGAAGTGCATCCGCATACCCAGCCGGCCCTGTCCATGCTGGAGGCCGAGGGCTTCCGCAAGAACGGCTTTGTGGACATTTTCGACGCCGGCCCGGCGGTCGAAGCCGAGTTGCACCGCATCGGCGGTGTGCGACGCAGCGAGCGGCTGCATGTGCGCATAGTAGAGCGCCCGGGCAGCGTGGAAACACTGCGCCCGGAATGGCTGATCGGCAACGAACGGTTCGCCACCTTCCGTGGCCTCAGCGTGTCTCGCATTCACCGCGATGGCCCCCAGATCGAACTCACCCCGGACGAAGCCGACGCACTGCAGGTCAGTGCCGGCGATCCGGTCCGGGTCATGAACCTGAAACCACAGGAGCCACAAGATGGCTGAAGTACATTACATTGGTGGACACTGGGTCACCAGCGACGGTCCGCAATTCGAGTCACGCAACCCGGCCAGCGACAACCTGGTATGGACCGGCAGCGAAGCCTCCGCCGCCAGCGTTGACGCGGCCGTTGGCGCAGCCAACACCGCCTTCGGCAGCTGGAAAAGAACCGCTCTGGATGATCGTATTGCCGTGCTGGAGCGTTTCCGCGAATTGCTTGGCGAACATCAGGAAGCGCTGGCAACCCTGATCGCCCGCGAAACGGGCAAGCCCATCTGGGAGAGCCGCACGGAAATCGGCGCCATGCAGGGCAAGATCGATCTGTCGGTCAAGGCCTACCATGAACGCACCGGTGAGCATGCCACGCCGATCGAGGGTGGCCAGCGTATTCTGCGCCACCGCCCGCATGGCGTCATGGCCGTATTCGGGCCCTACAATTTTCCCGGCCACCTGCCCAATGGCCATATTGTCCCGGCGCTGGTCGCAGGCAATACCGTGGTCTTCAAACCGTCCGAGCAGACCCCGGCCACCGCCGAGCTGACGGTGCGCCTGTGGCAGGAAGCCGGATTGCCGGAAGGGGTTCTCAATCTGGTGCAGGGTGCCCGCACCACAGGCGAGGCCCTGTCGACCCACCCGGGCGTCAATGGCGTGCTGTTCACCGGCTCCCCGCAGACCGGCATCGCCATCCAGGCCGCCATCCGCGCCCAGCCACAGAAGATTCTGGCCCTCGAGATGGGCGGCAACAACCCGCTGATCATCGGCTCCGAGCTGGACACCGAAGCGGCCACCTGGGCAACCCTGCAGTCCGCCTTCATCAGTGCCGGCCAGCGCTGTACCTGCGCACGCCGCCTGCTGGTGCCCAATGGCGCCACCGGAGACGCCTTTCTCGAACATCTGGTCAGTGCGGCCAGCCGCCTGTCTGTCGGCGCCTGGGATGCCGACCCACAGCCCTTCATGGGCTCGGTGATCAACAAGGCCACGGCCGAGCGCCTGCTGGCGGCTCAGGACAAGTGGCTGGCACAGGGCGGCAAGGCGCTGCTCACAATGGCCTCCGGCAGCGCGCCGACGCTGCTCAGTCCCGGTATTATCGACCTCACCGGCGTCAAGACCGAGGATGAAGAGTTCTTCGGGCCGCTGCTCAATGTGCGCCGTTACGACACCTTTGACCAGGCCATTGATCTGGCCAATGACACCCGCTTCGGCCTGTCTGCCGGCCTGCTGAGCAACCGGCAGGAGGAGTATGACCAGTTCATCACCGACATCCGGGCCGGCATCGTCAACTGGAACCAGCCGATTACCGGCGCCAGCTCAGCCATGCCGTTTGGCGGTACCGGACTGAGCGGAAACTACCGGCCCAGCGCCTGGTATGCCGCAGACTACTGTGCCTATCCCGTGGCTTCTCTGGAACACACGCAACTGCAGAGACCCGCGCAACTGCCCCCGGGGATGACGTTATGACTTACCATGAAGTGAATTTTGATGGCCTGGTCGGGCCGACGCACAACTATGCAGGCCTGTCGTACGGCAACATTGCCTCCGAACGCCATCAGCACCTGATCGCCAGCCCGAAGAAAGCGGCGCTGCAGGGCCTGGACAAGATGGAAGCCGTCGCCGGCCTGGGCCTGGTTCAGGGGTTGCTGCCCCCGCATGAGCGGCCGCATATGCCCAGCCTGCGCCAGCTCGGGTTCTCCGGCTCCGATGCCCAGGTATTGCAGCAGGCGGCCATGGAAGCACCGGCTTTGCTCTCTGCCGTCAGTTCTGCCTCGGCCATGTGGACGGCCAATGCCGCCACCGTCTCCAGCAGTGTGGACGCCGGCGACGGGCGTGTGCATCTGACCGCCGCCAACCTGAACGCCAAGTTCCACCGCTCGATCGAACACCCCGGTACCGTGCGCGCGCTCAAGGCCATCTTTCAGGATCCGGAACAGTTCCAGGTTCATGATGCGCTGCCGGCCAACCCGCATTTCGGTGACGAAGGCGCGGCCAACCATACCCGACTTTGCGCCGACTATGGCCAACCCGGCGTCGAGCTCTATGTCTACGGGCGCGAAGCCTTCAACCCTTCAGCGCCCAAGCCGGAACGCTATCCCGCCCGGCAGACGCTGGAAGCCAGCGCTGCAGTAGCCCGCCTGCACACCCTGACCGATGCCCATGTGGTCATGGCGCAGCAGAACCCTAAGGTCATCGACCAGGGGGTGTTCCACAATGATGTCATCGCCGTGGGCAACCGCAATGTGCTCTTCTACCACGAAGAGGCCTTTCTCAATACCGAAGCCATGCTGGCGGAGATTGATGCGAAACTGCAGGGCGCTGATCTGATTCCGGTATGCATCCGCAATGACCAGCTGACCGTCGAAGACGCCGTCAACAGCTACCTGTTCAACAGCCAGCTGATTTCCCTCAGCGATAGCGAGATGGCACTCGTGGTGCCGAAGGAGTGCGAAGACTCGGACAAGGTCTGGACACTGCTCAATACCCTGACCGACGACCCCACCAACCCGATCAGCCAGGTCAAGGTCATGGATCTCAAGCAAAGCATGCGCAACGGCGGCGGTCCCGCCTGCCTGCGTCTGCGCGTGGTTCTGAGTGAAGCGGAACAGAAGGCGGTACAGCACTGCCTGATCACCCCGGAACTGGTCGGCAAACTGCGCCCCTGGGTAGAAAAGCACTATCGTGACGAACTGGCGCAGAAGGATCTGGCAGACCCGCAACTGCTGCAGGAATCGCGCACCGCACTGGATGAGCTGACGCAGATTCTGAAGCTGGGATCGATTTACGATTTTCAGCTTTGAGTTAGTCGACAGAAGACAGTTGACGGTCAACAGTGAAACCCTGCGCCTAGGTACAAGCTCGTAGATGAGGGCAGGGTCGGAGTCGCCTGCCGGGCACATGCACTGTGAGACCGTCTCCGCACATGGATGTGCGG
>NZ_JAIUMC010000071.1 GCF_022565775.1 Natronospirillum sp. | reverse complement strand
CCGCGTGGCCGCATTGTCAGTTGTGCTGTCGCCGGTGTCGAGCCCAGAGTCATGGGGCTTGGGCCGGTGCCTGCGTCACGAAAAGCCCTGGCGCTGGCCGGGTTGACCCTGAACGATATGGACGTCATCGAGATCAACGAAGCCTTTGCCGTACAAGTAATGGGTTGTGCCCAGCAACTGGGCATCGCCTTTGATGACCGCCGCCTGAACGCCAACGGCGGCGCTATTGCCATCGGCCATCCGCTGGGCGCCTCGGGTGCCCGTCTGGCCTTGACGGCATTGAGACATCTGGAAGCGCAGCAGAGCCGCTATGCACTGGTGACCATGTGTATTGGCGTGGGTCAGGGCATTGCCGTGATCATTGAGCGCTGCCGCTAATTTTACTAGTGTCCCGAATTAACCACTAGTGTCCCGAATTAACCACTCGGGACACTAGGGCTTTGGTTGGGTTACCATGCTGCGACCTGTCAGACAAAAGAGTGACGCGATTCGATGACCGACGATCAGGCGCCCGGAAAGGACCGCAATTTCGTAACCGCGCTGGCGCGCGGACTGGAACTGTTGCGCGCCTTCGAAGCCGGGGAGAAGTATCTGGGCAATGGTGAGTTGTCGAGCCGGACGGGCATTCCCAAGCCCAGTGTTTCACGTCTGACCTATACGCTTACCCAGCTCGGCTATCTCAAGTTCAATACCCATCTCGAGAAATACCAGCTTGGCCCGGGCGTTCTGGCATTGGGCTATCGTTTTTTCGCCAGCGACGGTATTCGTCAATTGGCACGGCCCTACATGCAGGAGCTGGCCAATTCGACTGACTGTGCCATCGCGCTCGGGGATGTCGACCGGAATGCCATTACCTATCTTGAAGTCTGCCAGGGCACCGGACCTCTGGTCATGCGTCTGGATGCCGGTGCGCGTTTGCCTATCGTCAGCACCGCTATCGGTCGGGCCTGGCTGTGCGGACTCAGTGAGCCGCGTCGGGAGGCCTTTCTGGCGCAGATCAGGAAGACCGACCCCAAACAGTGGGAGCAGGCTCAGACCGTGCTCAAGGACACTCTGGACAACTATCAGCGCTATGGCTTTGTATTTTCCGAAGGCGAATGGGAACGAGACATCAGCGCCGTTGCCGTACCACTGATTCTGGAAGGCGGCTCGGAAGTCATGGCCATCAATTGCGGAGGCGCAGCACTGCGCCTTACCCACCAGGTGCTGGTGGACAAACTGGGGCCGCGCCTGAAGATACTGGCCGATACCATTCAGAACGAACTCAAGCACGGTTAATCACCGACTGATTTACCGTGCAGCAGCCTGCAGCTGTTTCTGCTGACTCCACTTGGCCAAACCGATCGCCGGCAGCAGACAGGTTGCCGATATCAGCAACAGTTGCCAGTGGGTCACCGGGATCAGATCACTGCCCCCGGGAATGGCCAGAGCAAGCCCTGCGATCAGAATCAGGCCCCGCACCAGAGTCTCCTGCAGGAAGCCATGGCCCAGCCGTCCGATGCCAATCAGGTAACCCTGCATCGCCGAGGCAAAGAAGATGATGCCCACCACGGCTTGGACAAAGACGATGGCGATTTCACCGATGCTGCCTTGCATGATCAGCGCCGGATTAAGCACAAATAGAAAGGGTATGAAGTAGATCACGCTGCCCAGCTTCATCGCCTGCAGCCCGGTTTCAATCGGTCGGGAGCCGGCCACTGTGGCCGCGGCAAAGGCGCCGAGCGCCACCGGTGGGGTAATAAAGCTGAGCATCCCCCAGTACAGAATGAACAGATGCACGGCCATCGGATCCAGGCCGGCACCACGGGTCAGTGCCGGTGCCAGGGCCACGGCAAGAAAGATGTAGGCCGCAGTCACCGTCATGCCGATGCCCAGCACAAAACTGGTCAGGGCGCCCATCAACAGGAGCAACAGGACGCTACCCCCGGCGAGGAAAATGAAGTCATTGGCGATGGTGCCCGACAGGCCGGTCATCGACAGGGCGCCCACCAGCAAGCCGACGCCCACCAGTATCGCGGTCAGTTCGGCGAACAGCTTGGCCGAATCCGTCAGGGCCCGGTAGGCCTCTCTGAAGCCCCAGCGATGTTTTTTCGAGAACTGGTTGAGCACCAGCAGCAGGGCCGTGGCATAAAAGGGTGCCAGCGCCTCGCGTTGCATGATCAGCAGCATCCAGACCAGCAGGGCGAAAACAAAGATGAAGTACCAGCCGTCCTTCAGGGTTTTTGCCAGTGTAGGCAGTTCTGCCTGCGGTAGGCCCTTCAGGCCGTTGCGGGCCGAGTAGGCATCAATCTGAATAAACAGACCGAGAAAATAGAGTACTGACGGAATGATGGCGGCCAGCACCACGGCCGAATAGGGCACGTTCAGGAACATGGCCATGACAAAGGCCGTGGCGCCCATCACCGGCGGCATCAGCACGCCACCGGTGGACGCACAGGCCTCGACACCCCCGGCGAAAGAACGTTTCATGCCGATGCGCCGCATGGCTGGAATCGACATGACCCCGGTGGTCAGTACATTGCTGATCACGCTGCCGCTCATCGAGCCCATCAGCCCGCTGGAAAAAATGGATACCTTGGCCGGGCCGCCGCGCACGTGACCCAGCAGAGAAAATGCCAGATTGATGAAGAATTCACCGCCACCGGTCTTCTGCAGCACCACCCCGAACACGAGAAAACCGATCACCAACCCGGCAAAGGCCTGCAATGGTATACCCATGACACTCTCGGAGCTCATGAAGTGATACATGGCAGTCTCATCCAGCGAGCTGGAAAAGGCTTGGATAGGCCCGGGCATGACATCGGCGACCAGCGGATAGAGCGAAAAGGTGGCAGCAATGATGGCAATGGGCCAGCCACCGGCACGGCGCGCCGCTTCTATGACCAGAATCCAGAACACATAGCTGAAGTAGACTGCAATGTCCGGTGCACCAAAAGCCCAGCCCCGCACCAGAATCTGCTCGGCATGGATCACGAAGTAGGCGCCGGTCACCAGCATCAGCAGGCTCAGCCCATAGTCATACCAGGGAACAGATTTTGTCGCCAGAGATGGCGCTGCGGGCCAGAGCAGGAATACCAGTGGCAACAGCAGGGCAACCACCGAGTAATAGAACTGGTTTTCCAGGCCTGATGCGAACTGAAACCAGCCAAAGTTGAACAGGTAGTCCAGCGTCATCAACAACAGCAGGCTGGTGACGGCTGCAGGCAGCCAGGCCAGTAGCGTGGGCAATTGACGAATACTGATGATCTTTTCCGGGTCCTGCTGTGCCTGGTCAGCCGCTTTACCCTGAGCATTGGTTGTCATAGCACCTACCCGTCAACAAAAAAAACGGCAAGCCAGTTTCCTGGCTTGCCCTTGGCACAGACTGTTATTCGAATACCAGGTCCATGCCCGCCGATTCCAGAGCTTCAGCACGGGCCTGCATCCAGGCTGTGGTGAATTCGTCGTCATCACTCGGCGCATCATCTATGAAGTTGTCCCAGGCTTCCAGTATGAGGTTTTGCCGCTCAATCAGGTGGTCCTGATGTGTCTGCAGGTCATCATTCCAGATGCCGAGCTCCTCATAGTAGCGAACTACGCCCTCGTGCAAAGGAATCACCCACTCCAGATCCTGGTTGTCCAGGGTGTAACCGTCGGCACCGGGTGCAGAATCCTTGAACACATCAAACTTTTCGTCCATCGCCTTGATCAGGCTGTAGGCCACGGTGTCGTCCAGCGTGCTGTTGCCAATGATGATCGGATACGGGTAGCTCGCGCTCTGTACCGGGTTGTCTGCGCTGACACCGCCTGCACCGGCTGTGACTACGTGGGGTTGGAAGTAGGGCGCTACTTCAGCCATGCGTGCCCAGCCCTCGGCGTAATCCGGGTCCAGTGTAGGCCAGCTGATACCGCGCGAACTGCTGGCAAGCTGCTGCGCCGGCGGAGTTACCGAGGTGGTAAAGGCGGCATCGGCATTGCCGGCAATGATGCCGTCGAATGACCGGCCATATCCCGGGAAGTCCACCCGCTCGACGTCATCCCAGGTCAGGCCGCCAAAGGCAAGGTAAGCCTCGGTGCCCTTGTTGAGCGCATCATCGCCTCGGATATAGGCCACTCGCATACCCGCCAGGTCCGCCGGCGTCTCCACATTCATGTCACCGGCCACGGCGATGGACAGACCAAAAGAAGCGGAAGAGGTGGTGATCAGGCGAACGGGCTGAGGGCCCCACTCGCGATCGGCAAACATCAATACACCTTCTGATCCGTAATAGCTGGCAATCCCGCAGGCGCACAAATCGACACGGCCGTTTTTCAGCGGTGTCATCCGGGACACGTCATTGTCCCCGGGCAGAATTCTGACCGAGGTGTTGTACTCCGACTGCAGCATATTGCCAATCGCTACTACCTGTGCGTAGCCACTGGAGTTGGTGCCGTAAGCTGTCCACGCCATGGTGGACGGTAATTCGACATCGGATGCATGGCTGACAGCGGCACCAACGATCATTGGCAAGCTGACGAAGGCCAGGCGCAAAGCAAATTCTTTCATGATGAACTCCTGCGGGTCATTTGTTTTTGTTCTGCTATGCGGAACACTCTTTCGCATACACTTCAATATTAGACCTCGGCCAATCTCCCTGTCAATGTTTGCGCAAAATTCCAACACCCTTCTGTTTCGCACTGCGGTATATGGTTTTGTTTTGTTGACTATTGATAGTCGCCTGATCAACATGAGCCCGTCAGGCGATGCTGCGGAATTGTCTCAGCGTCCTTTACCAACAGAGTTCATGCGCGGAGAATTTCAATGGATCAGACTGTTCACCTCAACTGCCAGGGCGCAACGGCCTTGATCGAAATAGACAATCCTCCGGTCAATGCGCTGTCGCAATCCGTCCGTGCCGGTATCCTGGACGCGCTGAGCCGGGCAGAGGCTGACCCGGCCATCGAGGTCATCGCTCTGATGGGCAGGGGCAAGGTCTTTATTGCCGGTGCGGATATCAGGGAATTTGGTAAGCCGCCCAAGGCGCCTCTGTTGCCGGATGTGATTGAGCGCCTAGAGCAGAGTGAGAAAGCAGTCATTGCCATTCTGCATGGTGTGGCTCTCGGGGGTGGCCTGGAGGTCGCGCTGGGCTGTCATTACCGGATCGCCCTGATGGACACCCGCCTCGGGTTGCCAGAGGTCAATCTGGGCTTGTTGCCGGGAGCTGGCGGCACCCAGCGCCTGCCCCGACTGACCGGGCTGAAAACCGCTGCCGAATGGATCACCCAGGGTAAGCTGGTCAGCAGTGAAACCGCACTGGAAACCGGTTTGATTGATCAGGTCACAATGGCGTCCTCACCCCATGAAGCGGCGCTGGAGGTCGCTGAGCAGGTGAGAAAGGGCGCTGTTACCCGGCGCAGAACCGGTGCGCTGGCCAACCCAAAGGCCGATACGGAATCCCTGGATCAACTCAGGCAGGAACTGGATCGCAATAGCCCGGAGCTGTTCTCGCCGTTTCGGATACTGGAAGCACTTGAAGCCAGTTGCAGCCTGCCCCTGCGGGAAGGCCTGAAGGTCGAGCGGGAACTGTTCCTGCAATGCATGGATTCCCCGCAGCGCGCTGGTCTGATTCATCATTTCTTTGCGTCACGAGCCATTGGCAAGGTTCCCGGTGGAGAGCCCGTTGCGGAGATCGAGGCACTGATACTGTCAGGCGAGCATGCGATCTTTGAGAAGCTGCATGACGACCCGCGGGTGGAAAGGGTCAGTGCTTCGTTACCCAGCATCGAAGTCTGTCTGAACAGTGACTCGGGGGCCTCGGTACCGACGACATGCCATGTTCAGTTGATAGCGGAGGACGCGCCGATAAACGAGAGCCGTTTTGCGTTTTCACTGATCAAGATTCCTGACACCCATTGGTTGGAATTGATCGATCACCAGGCTCAACCCGCCGTGCAGCAGGCGCTGATCAACCTGTTGCGCAAGGCGGGCTGCAAGGTCTTGCCGAGCAAAGGGAACAGCATCTACAGGTCCCTGCAGGCCAGCCTGACCGGTACTGAGAACTCACGCTCAAGCCTCGAGCAGGCGGCGCTGCAAATTGTGCGAGAGGGCCTGTGCTATCGCCCTGACGACCTCGACGTGATTGCCATTGAAGCACTTGGTTATCCCGCCCACCTCGGTGGGCCGCATTTTCAGGCCAGCTCATGAGAGGGTGCCTGACAGGCGAAAAAGGGTGCAGTGCCAGTGGGGGGCAGGCTAGACTGATCCGCAGGGACGCCCCTGACCTTGCAGACAACCGAATGGAGTTCTGATGACCTACCAACCCGATGCACAGCGCTACGACACCATGACCTACCAGCGCTGTGGGCGAAGCGGCCTCAAGCTGCCGGCGATCTCGCTGGGTCTGTGGCACAACTTCGGCGAGGATGCGCCGCAGGGCAATGCGCGCGCCATATGTCGCCGGGCGTTCGACCTGGGCATCACCCACTTTGATCTGGCCAACAACTATGGCCCACCCCCCGGGTCGGCGGAAGAGAATTTTGGCCGTATGCTGAAAACCGATTTTCGCGGTTATCGCGATGAGATGGTGATCTCCACCAAGGCTGGCTATGGCATGTGGCCTGGCCCCTATGGTGACTGGGGCAGCCGCAAGTACCTGCTGGCCAGCCTGGATCAGAGCCTGGCTCGCATGGGGCTGGACTATGTCGATATCTTCTATTCGCACCGGGTCGACCCGGAGACGCCGCTGGAAGAAACCATGATGGCGCTGGACAGCGCTGTGCGCCAGGGCAAGGCGCTATATGTCGGCATCTCTTCCTACGGGCCGGCAAAAACCCGTGAAGCGGCCAGGATTCTGCGTGAACTCGGCACTCCCTGTCTGATTCATCAACCCAGCTACTCCATGCTGAACCGCTGGGTGGAAAATGATGGCCTGCTGCCGGTACTGGAAGAAGAAGGTATTGGCTGCATCCCCTTCTCACCGCTGGCTCAGGGCATGCTGACCGACAAATACCTGAACGGTCGTCCGGAAGCGGGCCGCGCCGGCGCCGACAGCACACTGCCGAAAGAATTCCTGAGTGATGAAAACCTGGCCAAGATCAAGGCGCTCAACGAGATCGCACAAGCTCGGGGCCAGACCCTGGCCCAGATGGCCATCGCCTGGGTATTGCGCGACCCCAGAGTGACCACGGCGCTGATCGGTGCCAGCAGCGTGCGCCAGTTGGAGAACAGCGTCGCCGCGCTGGACAACCGGGACTTCTCGGCGCAAGAGCTGAAGCAAATCGATCATTACGCCACGGAGAGTGGCATCAATCTCTGGGCCGAATCCAGCAATCGCGAATGAAAAGAGTGGAGCTTTAGTGAACAAGCAAGCCCTTCAGGCACATTTCGAACAGGCTTTGGCCAAGTCCGAACCCGGGTTCGGCAAGTCCTTTCTGGTCCGCTTTTACGGACTCGAGATCGACTATATCGACGACCGGTGTCGGGTCACCCTGCCGGTTCGCGATCATACTCTGAACACGATCGGCAAGCTGCATGGCGGCGTGCTGGCTACGGCCCTGGACGTGTCCATGGGCCATCTGATTCATCATGTCACGGGCAAGGGCGGCAGCACGGTGGAAATGAAAATCCAGTACCTGCGCCCGGCCGACAGCGGCCGGGTCGTCTGCGAGGCCTGTTTTCTCAAACAGGGGCGTACCCTGGCGTTCATGGAATCCCGCGCTACCAGTGAAGACGGCAATCTGGTGGCTGTGGCCACAGCTACATGGGCGATGCCGAAAGTCTGAGTCCCTGACGGGGTGTCAGGACGCGGCCTTCGTCACCGCCTGATTGGCCAACAACTGCGGAATGTGTGCACGCACCGCAGGGTCATCCCGCCAGCCCCAGAGTCTTTGTCGGGCCTCGCGGCCTGTTTCCTGATGATCAAACAGCCTCTCGGGATAAATCGAATCTGACTGCAGGTCCAGCCATTGAGCCTCCAGCGGCGACAGCGCCCATGGCGCATGACAGAGATGGTCAGGCAGACCGGCGAGCTCGGGCACATGGCGGCGAATGAATTCGGCCTGCGGGTCCTGGCGCTGTGACTGCTGCAGAGGGTTGTAGATGCGCAAGGTATTGAAGCCGGTCAGGCCGGCCTGCATCTGAATCTGCGGGTAATGGATGCCCGGCTCAAAGTCCAGAAACAGCCTTGCGAGATGGCGGGCGACAGGTCGCCAGTCGAGACTGAGATGATGGCAGGCGACACTGACCAGCATGGCGCGCATGCGAAAATTCAAGAAGCCGCACTGATGCAGTGAACGCATGCAGGCGTCCACCAGCGGGTAGCCCGTATGTCCAGAGACCCACCGTTCGAACCGCTCCGCCTGCTGATCTGCCGACAGGGTGGCCTGGTAATCTGCCCAGCGCTCTGCCAGTGCAGGATTCAGGGCCTCGTTTTCCATCTGCGAGGCGGACTCGAACTTCTGGATAAAATGCCCTTGCCAGCGCAGTCGCGAATACAGTGGGCCCAGCGGCAGGCCGGCGCGAATGCCTTCCCTGATCTGCTGACAGGCGTCGCGAATGGACAGGCAGCCATAGGCCAGATAGGGCGACAGCCTTGAGCCATGGACAGCAGCGGCCAATGGCTTGCCGCGAGTGCCCCGGTAACGATGCGCCGATGTCTGAAAAAAGTGTTCCAGACGTTCATGAGCGGCCGCTTCACCGCCCAACTGGTAAGCGCTGTCTTTCTGCAGCCATGGTTTGGGCAGCCGGTCGCACAGCAGGCGACGCCAGCGGTCGGAGTCCGGCAGTGTTATGGCTTCAAGCTGGCCAGGGTCTCCCGTGGCGAGCGTTGCCTGGAAGAAGTCGTCGGAAAATGCCTTCCAGCCTTGCCGTCCATGGTGACCTCGTTGCACGGGCAGTTGCTGCAGTTCCTGCCATATCACACCCTGTGCCCGGCACCAGTCGGCTATCCGCTGATCGCGGGCAAAGGTATTGGCCAGCCCCACTTCCTGATGACTGAACAGGCTGTACAGCCCCCATTCCTGGTGCAGATGATGCAGCACCTCTTCCGCCGCTGCCCAGAACACCTGCAACTTGTGGCCGCGAGCGCGCAGCTGGGCTGACAAATCGGCCAGAGACTCGACAAGAAAACGATGGTGCGGAAGTCCAAAGTGAGGATCGCCACGGTATAGCGGTTCAATGCAATAGAAGAACATCGTGGGCCGCCCGGCGGTGCAGGCGGCAGCCAACGCCGGATGATCGCGCAGCCGCAGATCGCGCTTGAACCATACTGCGTTGATGGCGGTTGAGGACACGACCACGCCTTGATTAGCCAGGGGTGGTCAGTTAAACGCAGGGCAGGGTCATTCAGATCATCAGGGGGCGCGGGGTACTAGGCAGATTCCCGCATGACCAGTGGGCATTCGAGCTTGTAAACCCGCTGCTGGTCGGTGGACTCGGTGGACAACAGGTAGTCCACCGCCCACTGGCCCATCTCCCGATGCGGCAGCAGAACCGTCGACAGGGCCGGGTTCAGGTGCTGGGCAATTTCCTGGTCGTCGTAACCCATCACGGCGATATCCTCCGGAATCCGCAGGCCGCGCTCCTTGAGTGCTTCGTAGCAGCCCACCGCGGTCAGGTCGTTGGCACAGAAGATTGCATCAAAAGACAGGCCGTCGTTGAGCAGCGCCAGGGTCTGCTCGTAACCGCCGCTGGGCAGAAAATTGCCTTCGCGGATCAGGGCTTCGTCTATGGGGACACCGTGGGTGGTGAGGGCGTTGCGGTAGCCGGTCAATCGGTCCTTGGCCGCTTCCATCCACATTTCACCATCGATAAAGGCGATTCGTCGGTAACCCTTGTTCAGCAGGGCTTCGGTCGCGGCAAACCCACCCAGCACTTCACCCGGCACCACGGCAGTATGCGGCGCCTTGTCGGCATGGCAGTTGACCAGCACGCTGCGAATCTGACCAAGCTGTGGTGGCGGGGTAACGGAGCGCGTGAGGATCGAGCAGTAGATGACGCCGACCACGCCCTGCAGCCGCCACTTTTCAAGGATGGCCTTTTCATAGTCGGCATCCTCGCCGGTCATCGCCACTTCCAGCAAATAGCCATGCCGCCAGGCGGCTTCCTGGGCGCCTTCGATGGTGATGGCCGAGAAGGGGCTGGTGGCTATTTCATCCACCAGAAAACCGATAATGGGATGCGATACGGAGCGCGACATCCCCTGTGGGCGGCGCTTGTAGTTCAGCTTGACCACCGCATCCAGAACGCGCTTGCGGGTGTCGGCCCCGATGGATACATCGGTCACTTCATTCAGTACGAAAGATACTGTGGATTGCGAAACCCCGGCGTGGCGGGCCACATCCTTCATGGTAACGCGTCTCTTGCTCTCTGACTCAGACGTCATAGTGGAAAGTCCTGGCGCTTTGCCAGCTCACATCAGGCTATTTTGTAAAAAGTGTACCCGCCGTTTGACAGCTATACAATTATAAGTAATATTACTAATATTATTAGTTCGGGTATTGAGTCGCCAGCCCGAATAAAACAACAACAGAAAGGCCTCAGCATGTTTGAACAATTCAAAACTGACCTCCGATGGGCAGGTGTCCGTCAGAACCTGGTAGCCTGGGTTTTCCTGCTGCCGTTCGTGTTCGTCTATGTCGCATTTCTGATTTATCCCTTCGGCCGCGGTGTGTGGATCAGTCTGCATGACTGGAATCTTCTGGCGGTCACGTTCAACCCGGATGCCAAGACCTTCATCGGCCTGGACAACTACCTGCGCCTGTTCTGGGGCACGGAGATGACCTGGCGTGCTTGGGCGCGTCCGGTGCTGCAGGGCCTGTGTGTGCTGGCAGCGGTATTCTTTGTCTGGCGCTACCGAATTGGGGAGTTGCGCTGGTCGACGCTGTGGCAGTGTCTGATGGTGCTGTTGCTGCTGATGTTCCTGTTCGGGTGGGCGCCCGGCGAGGGCGGACGCTGGTTTGACCGCCGCTTCTGGCCCACGGTCGGCAATACCGTCTTCTTTGTCGCCATGGTAGTGCCGGCCATTACCATCATCTCGCTGCTGCTGGCCACCGCGCTGAATCGCGAGACCCGCGGGGCTGCTTTCCTGCGCACGCTGTTTTTCCTGTCTCAGGTGCTGTCGGTGACAGTCGTCACCCTCATCTGGCAAATGATGTTTTCTGCCCGTCAGGGTCTCGTGGCCAATGTGGTGCGCGAGTTCGGCGGCGTTCCTCTCTCTTGGCTGGCCGAGCCGGGGTTTGCCATGGCAGCCATTGTGATCGCTACCGTGTGGTGGTCCATTGGTATTGCCATGGTTCTTTTTCTGGCCGGGCTGCAGGACATTCCGCAGGAAATGCAAGAAGCTGCCAAGCTCGACCGGGCCAACTCGGTGCAAGCTTTCTGGTACATCATTCTGCCCAACCTAAAGCGCACCATCACGCTGGTGGTGATATTGCAGATCATCCTGCACTTCCAGGTGTTCGGGCAGGCCCATCTGATGACACAAGGCGGGCCCAACGACCAGACGCAGGTGCTGGTGCGCTACATCTATCAGACCGCATTCCGCGACAGTGATCTGGGAATTGCCTCGGCGATGGCGGTGTTCCTCTTTGTCATCATGGCGGTGTTCTCTGCCGTCCAGTTCATGGTCAGCCGGGAGGACGAACAATGAAAACCATGGAAAACCGTCGCCTCGCGCTGCTCTATACCATGCTCGCACTGCCTGCATTCATCTGGATGGTGCCGACTTTATGGATGGTGTCCCTGTCACTGCAGCCCAATGCGCTGCTGGCGCGCACCACCTCCAATACCTTCTGGGGGCTGATCCCGTATCCGCTGACGCTGGACAACTATGTGAACCTGCTGGCACATGGCCAGGTGCATGTCTGGTTTTTCAACAGCCTGGTGGTTGCTCTGGGCATGACCATTGGTGTTCTGGTGCTGTCCACGACGGCCGGCTATGCTTTCGCGCGCCTCAATTTCGTGGGCAAGAAGACGTTGCTGGTGCTGGTGTTGCTCGGGCTGATGATTCCCGAGCAGGCGGTCTTTATTCCCCTGTATACGCTGTTTTCGGAGCTGGGCTGGCACAACTCGCATCACGGCCTGATCATTCCACGCCTGGCGGTGCCGATCGGCGTTTTCATCATGATCCAGTTCTTCCGCGGGGTGACGCGAGATGTCGAGGAAGCGGCGCGCATCGATGGCGCGAATACCTTCCAGATTTTCTGGCACGTCATGCTGCCACTGGCCCGCCCGGCCATGATGACGGTGGCCATCCTGACGTTCCTGTATGCCTGGAATGACTACCTTTGGCCGTTGGTGTCGGCGCAGCGTACCGAGCACTTCACCATCACCCTGGGTCTCGCCAGTCTGCAGAGCAACTTCGCTCAGTCCGAGGGACTGGGCAGTGTGATGGCCTCCGGGGTGATTGCCAGCATGCCGGTGGTGATCCTGTTCCTGATCTTCCAGCGCTATGTCGTGCGGGCGGTCGCCGTGGGCGGCAGCAAGGGCTGACGATGCGGCGAAGAAAAGAAAACTCATCGCCACTGCGTATGCAGTGGTCAACTACAAAGACAAGAAAGCGGAAAAGGTGACTACCATGCAAAAGACTTTTATTTCCATGATTGCAGCAACCGCGTTGTCGGCGGGGGCAGTGATGCCTGCCTTCGGCACCGAAGTAACGTTGGCACGGTTCTTCGGCTCCTGCCAGGACGCCGGCACGGACGTCTCTGCGGCCGTTGGGGAGGCCTGTATCATCCAGTCGATTATCAACGCCTTCGATGCGGAGAATGATGATTTTGACGTCACCACATTGCCCACAGACTGGGGCAACTACTACGACCAAATCATTGCCTCTTACGCCTCCGGCAACCCGCCGGATGTGCACGTCATGCACCGCCACCGGATACCCGAATACGGGCAGATCGGTGCCCTGGCGGACCTGACAGATGACCTGATGGCGCATGGCATTGATCCGGATGACTGGACCGATTCGGCCCGCGAGGCCGTCACCTGGAATGACCGGATTCTGGGCGTGCCCATGGATCTGCATGCCAACCTTTGGCATGTGAACATGGACCTTATGGAGGCTGCTGGCCTGGTCGAGAATGGCCAGCCGATTCTGCCTTCCAGCCCGGAAGAAATGATGGAGCATGCCGAGATGGTTCGCGAGGCCACCGGCCAATACTATCTGGCAGCCGACTTCTCCGAGTTCGAGATTGGTGTGCGCATGGTGCTGGCCTTCCTCTGGCAGCAGGATAGCAACATCTTTGCCAACGGCACTGCCACCATCAACACCCCTGAGGCACGTAACGCGCTGGAGCTGATCACGGGCCTGTTCGACGGTGGCTATGCCAACTCTCGCACCAACTATGCAGACTCCCAGCAAAGTTTCCTGAACGGTGAAGCCGCAGTACTGGTGAATGGTACCTGGGTGGTGGACTTCTATGCCGAGCAGGCGGCCGATGAGGATGTGGAACTGACCCACTACTATGTGGCTGACTTCCCCACCCTGTATGACGAGCCTGCAACCTGGGCAGACACCCACCTTTGGGCGATCCCGGCCTCTGTGAAGCGCGACAACCCGGAAGTCTACGAAGGTGCACTGCAATTGCTGGCATTCATCAATGACCACAATATCGATTGGGCACGCACCGGGCACGCCGCTGTCAGGGAGTCTGTACTGAACAGCGACGAGTATGCCGCGCTGCCGCATCGCAGCGAGTACGACAATACGGTCAATATCGCCCGGGATACGCCGGCATCAGCCCGCTATGGAGCGATTCAGGATATCCTGAACCGGGAGTTCCAGGCCATCTGGCTGACCGGCAAGTCCATTGACGCCGCTCTGTCGGATGCTGAAGAGGATGTGCAAAGCCAGCTTGATCGCTGAGCCTGCCACGCATGCGTCCGGGCACTCGCCCGGGCGCTCCCTGCCAACCTGACTTAACGTATTGGAATACCAGTAATGACCCTGTCTTCAGCTCGCTGGTCAGCAGAGCGCGCAAACGCCTGGCAGCAAGCCAACGCCTGGCAATGTGGATTCAATTATCTGCCGCGTAACGCCGTGAACTTTCCCGACATGTGGCGGGCGGACCACTTCTCCCCGGCCCTGATTCGACAGGAGCTCGGCTGGGCCAGACACTATGGCTTCAACAGTCTGCGCACCAATTTGCCCTTTATCATCTGGCAGCATGACGGCGCCGGGCTGCTGGAGCGCATGGAGACCTTTCTATCCATCGCGGACGAACTGGGTCTGTCGGTTGTTTTCTGTCCGCTGGATGATTGCGAGTTCTCCGGCGACGACCCGACGGCGGGCGCATCACTGTCCCCGGTTCCGGGCTTGCACAACAGCCGAGCCGTGGGCAGCCCCGGCCGACGCTGGGTGATGAACCGACCCCTGCACTATGCGGTTGTCGACTATGTGGGCGCGCTGGTTGACCATTTTCGCTCGGATGAGCGGGTACTGTTCTGGGATCTGTATAACGAACCCGGCAACAGAATGGTTTTTGCCAAAGACGGCGAGCGCTCTTTCAGTCAGGCTCTGGAACAACAGGCGATGGCCTTGATGGAGGCGACGTTTCAACGTGTACGGGATATTGATCCCATTCAACCACTGACCGTGGCGGCCTGGCACATGCCGGCCCCCTGGGAGCCGACGCCGAAGCCCTATTATCAGCACCCGCTGGATCAGGCCGCCCTTGAATGGTCGGATCTGGTCAGTTTTCATGCCTATCGGGAGCCGGATATTTTGAGCCAGGTTATCGAGCAGTTGTCAGCAACAGGCCGCCCCCTGATCTGTTCGGAATGGATGGCGCGCCATGTGAACAGTACGATCGAAAACCAGCTGGAGCTTTTTCAGCGGCACAAGGTGCATTGCTATCAATGGGGGCTGGTCCGCGGCGCGACCCAGACTCATCTACCGTGGCCGGAAGTCATGGTTCGACAGCAACGCCTGAATGAGGGCACTGACGCAGTCTGGTTTCATGATTTTCTGGATGAGAATGGGTCACCGCACGACCCGGAGGAGGCTCGCCTGGTCCGACACTGTGCCGGTCAATAATGTGCGCCTGCGCTACCAATTTCGACCTTCCAACTGCTTGGCCCTGACCTGCTTTCCGGACAATGTGCAGGGCTATTGCAATAGGCCCGACGGCAGATAGACCTGACCAGCCACGATGGCCTGCAAGGCCTCGCGTATCTGCTCGTGATCAGCGGTTTTGTTGATGTACCCAGCCGAGCCCATCTTTACTCCTTCCAGCACGGTATCCCGGTCATCGGTTTCAGACACCATGACTACCCTGATCCTGGGGGCCTGAAGACGCACGCGATAGAGACCTTCCAGACCCTTCATGTCGTGCATGTTGAGGTCCAGCAGAACCAGATCGACATCCGGCTCGTGTTCCATCGCGAACAGCGTGCCTTCCAGACTTTCAGCCTCTGTCAGGAGGGTATCCGCGAAGCTTTCGCGAATCACATGGCGAATCGCATCACGGAAGGACTCCTGCGCATCGGCAACAAGAATATGATAGGCGGTGTCGGAAGGCATCCATGCGGCCTCAATGATTATTGGCGATACAGTCTATCCTACCGCGCCGCGAATCAGAATCGCAGTCCGACACCCAGATAGTTGTTGTTGCCCGGATGAGCACCTGCCTCAAAAAAGACTCGAGACCCGCTGACTGTCAGGTTGAGACCGACCTGGCCACCGAGACCTGTTTGAGTGTCCGGCAGAACCGATGAGCCAAAGCCCAGGCCGCCATAAAGATCCGTGGTTCTGTTGATGGGGAAGATCAGTTTGCCACCGGCCAGTGCGGCCATCTGGAAGTCATTTTCGCCCAGCCCCATGCCCAACTGGCCTTCAGCCACAATGCCCAGGCCACTGCGTGCCAGGCCACTGAGGTTCAACGGAATGCTGAAGGCAAAAATCCCGCCCAAGGCATCGCCATAACTGCCTACCATGGCGCTGGTGGAGTTGCCGCGCCCATACTGCCCGTAGGCCAGACTTTGGCTGGCTGCGAACAACGCAAGTACCAGTACTACCAGAACACTCTGTACCAATCGCATCGGATGACCTCTGTTGACGGTTTTTTGAAAGTCGATTGTCCAGAATAGCATGATCCTGCGTCAATCCATTCCGGGGGTTGATTCCATTCGGACTATATCATGGTCAATTCTTTTTGAGTCTGATCTTATGGCAATAGTGAATAGAGCGCACTGGCAACGGGAAAAACCCGGTGGCCGCCGGATAGTGCGAGTCCGCTCGGGACTCTCTCGACCCTCAAACTGAGACTCCACCCTCTAGTGTCCCGAGTGGTTAATTCGTCACGGTTCTGAGCCACTGAGCGCTCTGAGA
>NZ_JAIUMC010000070.1 GCF_022565775.1 Natronospirillum sp. | reverse complement strand
AGGCCCCTTCCCAAATCGGCCAGCGGGGTGGCCTCCTACGGAGCAAATGAGCCACCCCGTGGGAGCGCACCCCGTTGCGCGATGGGCCGCAGGCCCCTCATGCAGTGCAACTCTGCTAAAGTAGATTCGTGCTACCAAGGCCTTGCCCAACAACCCAAGGAACCCGCCGAATTTATGCCCTACCCCATTGAAGACAAGCTGGTGATTGCCGTGGCCTCGAGCGCGTTGTTTGATCTGCGCGAGTCGGACCAGGTGTTTCGTGAGCAGGGGCCCATTGCCTATCGCACCTATCAGGCCAATCACCTGGAGCAGCCGCTGGGCAAGGGTGTGGCCTTTCCCTTTGTGCGTCGATTTCTCAGTCTGAACACCCGCTTTCCGGAAGAGAAGCCGGTTGAAGTAGTGTTGCTGTCGCGCAACTCGGCGATTACCGGCAAGCGTGTTTTCCGCTCCATCGAGCATCATGGCCTGGACATCAGTCGCGCGGCCTTTCTGGAAGGCAAGTCGCCCTACCCCTATATTCCGGCCTTCAATGCAGCGCTGTTTCTGTCGGCCAATGAGGGGGATGTGTCCAAAGCCATTGATTATGGTTATCCGGCCGGCACGGTGCTGCGCACCCAGATTGTCGACGACGAGGCCGACCCGGAACTGCGGATCGCCTTCGACTTCGACGGCGTCATTGCCGATGATGCCTCGGAGCGGATCTACAAGGATGGGGAACTGGAAGACTTTCACCAGCATGAGACCTCAAAGGCTCATATTCCGCACGAGCCGGGGCCACTTGCTGATCTGATCCGTCGGTTGTCGCTGATTCAGGCTCTGGAAAACAAGGCCTTGGACAGGGATGCCGGCTACAAGCGTATTCTGCGCACGGCCATCGTTACGGCACGCAATGCGCCGTCACATGAACGGGTCATCACCACCCTTGAACACTGGGGTGTGGATGCCAACGAGGTGTTTTTTCTGGGCGGGATGCGCAAGCGGCGTATTCTTGAAGTGCTTAAGCCGCACATGTTCTTTGATGACCAGCGCAGTCATCTGGAGTCGCAGGGTGGAGAAGTGCCGATGGTTCATATTCCCTTTGGTGTTGCCAACCAATAGAGGGCGGGGTTTGGGGTGCAGGCCCTTTTCAAATCGGCCAGCGGGGTGGCCTCCCACGGAACAAATGAGCCACCCTGTGGGAGCGCACCCCGTTGCGCGATGGGGCCGCAGGCCCCCAAACGGGGCGGCTGCGCCGCCGAGCGCAGGCAAGCCAGAGCCCACAAATTAGCCACCCTGTGGGAGCGCACCTCGTTGCGCGATGGGCCGAAGGCCCCTTCCCAAATCGGCCAGCGGGGTGGCCTCCTACGGAACAAATGAGCCACCCTGTGGGAGCGCACCCCGTTGCGCGATGGGCCGAAGGCCCCTTTTCAAATCGGCCAGCGGGGTGGCCTCCTACGGAAGAATTGTGCCATCCTGTGGGCGCGTGCCTTGGCCGCGCTTGGGGCCGGAGGCCCCTTCAATGGGCGGCTGCGCCGCCGAGCGCGGCCAAGGCCTGCGCCTACAACGGAGGGTGCCTGTCAGCCTTCGATGTTGTTGAGCAGGCTGGCGAGGGTTTCGACGCGCTGGTTGGTTTCTTCCACCAGTTTGTCGATTTCGCCGGCGGAGCCGCTGGATTTGCTGGCCAGGGTACGCACTTCGTCGGCTACGACGGCAAACCCGCGGCCGGCCTCTCCGGCGCGGGCGGCCTCGATGGCGGCATTCAGTGCCAGCAGGTTGGTCTGGTCGGCTATGGCGTTGATGGTCGACACGATGCCGCTGATCTGGTTGCTGACCTGCAGCACCGATTCCATGGCTTCACGTGTTTCATTGAGCGCACGATGCCGGTTGGTGATGTTGATGCCCGACAGCACATAGCGCCTGACACTGCCATCAAACTGTTTCAGGGCAACCAATTGATAATCAAGCGCCAGCTCGGGGATGCCAGACAAACGGGAATAGGCTTTGCCCACCACCTCATTGCCCTTGCGCAGCGATTCCAGGCTGTCTTTCGGCAATTGCGACCATAATTCCTTCGCCACCTGAGCCGCCTTGTCAGGACCGCCCATGCTTTTTTCCATCAGCTTGTTGGCGGAAATAAAGCGGCCGTCGGGTTCGAATTCCATCACCACCATGGCCTGCTCGATACCCTGCAGTCGTCGCGTGAAGTCGACATTGGCCTGCTTGCCTTCGGTAATGTCGGCCTCTACCGCGATCAGGCGCTCTACCTGGCCCCGCTCGTCAAACACCGGCGCAATGGCCAGTGAAATCCAGTAGGGTGTGCCATTCTTGTGATAATTGAGAATTTCGGCATAAAACGGCACCCGCCGATCCAGTTGTTCGCGGATGTAGCGCACCGTGTCCGGATCGGTGCCTTCACCCTGGAGCACAGAGCCCGGCTTTTTACCGCGCACTTCTTCGAGGGTGTAGCCGGTAATGCGCTCGAAGCCCGGGTTGATGTACTCGATCGCGCCGTGACCGTCGGTGATAATGATGCCATTGTTGGCATGATCAGCCACCAGCGACAGCATCTCCATTTTTTCACGCTCTTCGACTTCTTCGGTCACGTCCTTGATAAAGGCGGTGTAGCTTGTGCGACCGGCGAAGTCGGTCTTGCTGATCGACGCCTGGCCCCAGCGCAAGCCACCGTCCTTGCGCTCGATGGCCAGTTCCCTGTAGCCGCCACCGGTCGGTTTTGACCCACTGTTGCGGCTCGATTCGTGCCCGGATTCATGTTGCGTGAGGCTTTGCTGAACCAGCATCTTCACATTGTTGCCCAGCACTTCCTTGCGGCTGTAACCCCAAAGCGCTTCCGCCGATTTGTTGAAAAAGGTGACCGTGTCCTTGTCATCCAGCGACACGACCGCATCCAGGGCCTGTTCCAGCATCTGGTTCATGTTGTCCAGCGCCATGGTTTCGGCGGTGATATCGCTGATAAACACGGAGCGCAGAGTCTTGTTCTGCTGCTGCAGTGTGGTCACATCAAACCGGGCTCTGATCTTGCTGCCACTGGCGGCTTCAAGGTCAGCCTCAAAGCTCTTGCTCTTGGACGACTGCAGTTGCCGCGCCACCTCGGAGGAGAAGAGTTTGCCGGCCGGCTGGCCGTCAAAATCATCCGCATCAACACCCAGCAACCGGCCTGCCGCCTGGTTCAGGTAGGTGACCTGGTCCTTGGCATCGATAGTAAGGAAGGCGTCCGGCGCCTGGTCCAGAATATGGTGGGCGGGCACTCCGCGCTTATTCGAGTTGAACAACTGCTGCAACATGGTACTTCTTCCTCTCTGGTCCGGTTGCCGGGCATCGCTGCACGGTGGTATGACCGGAAAATGGTTAATCTGATGGCTGGATTATCGGCCAGTCGGCAGCATCTACGGTGTGCAACCCCACCACCTGTTCGGCGACCCCGCGCCAGCGGGCCACATAGTCCCCCTGCGGATCAAACTGCGCCGCCTGTTTGTCCAGATTGAAGTGCCGCCCACCACGCGGGTCGGCGCCCACCCCGGCAATGTACTGCCAGTTGGCCCAGTTGCTGGCGACATCGTAGTCAATCAGTTGCTGCTGGAACCAGGCCGCTCCGTAGCGCCAATCGATGCCCAGTTCATTCACCAGGCCACTGGCGGCGATCTGCCGAGCCCGGTTGGACAGGTAGCCGGTGTCACGCAACTGGTTCATGGCTGCATTCAACAGCGGCCATTCTGTTGACCCCTCGCACCAAGCCTTGAACCGGTGCGGATAAAAACTGGCTCGGCGGCGGGCATCATGAATGCCGGCAAAGCGAAACAGGCCATTGCCATGGCGCAAGGCATACCAGTGAAAGTATTCGCGCCAGAGCAGTTCAAACCAGAGCCAGTAGGTCGACTCGTTGGCCTGCCGCTCCTGCTCATAGCGGCGTATCTCGGCCGCCACCTGACGCGCCGACAGGCAGCCGTTGGCCAGCCAGAAGCTCAGGCGACTGGAGGCAGTATCATCATCCAGCGCATTGCGGGTCTCCTTGTAGGTGGCAATCCGGTCAGTCTCGAACAGGTAGTGCTGAACCTGCGACAGGGCTGCGTTTTCGCCACCCTGCACCATCAGGGTAGTCTGTTTGTGCACTGGCGGACACTGCGCGCGTGCATCCTCTGGCAAACCCGGCGCCGGGGGCAGCGCTTCCACCGCCGGCAAGGGAGGCTGTGACCAGAGGCCGGCTTTTTCAATCTTGCGCCGAAAGGCAGAAAACGTATCGGGCAACTCACAGAGCGCCATGGGCAGGTCCTGCTCTTCGAACAGGCTCAGTGTCTCGACCTGAATGCAGTGCACCTGCGGCAGCGATTTCTGCAGGCGTGACCATGTCGCCGCCTCTTCGGTGCCGGGCTGCCGGGAGGTCAGCAGATGATCCAGACCATGGTTGCGACACAGCACACTGAGCGTCTCTACCGGCTCACCATAGGCAATATGCAGGCGCTGGCCCAGAGCCCGCAGTTGACTGTCCAATGCTTCAAGGCTTTGCCACAGAAAGTGCCAGCGCCGAGCTCCCAGTGGGCGGGCCTGGTAGCGCCCCGGTCTGAACCAATGCGGATCCACGACAAAAACACACAACAATTGGTCACTCGACGCTGCGGCCTGCAGTGCGGGGTTGTCATGCAGTCGCAGATCACGCGTCATCCAGTAGAGGGTTTTCATCTGGTCACACCATCGGAAGCTTGGGACTCTATACGGCATTGATTCCGAGACAGACCAGAGAAGCAGCCTGTATCGCATTGCACTGCTATCGGCTTGCGCAGATAGAACTTGACCGCTGTTCATCCTCCCGCCACGATAGCGCCCTTGTTGGGCTTCGCCCCCACCCTCAGCATTCGGGAAACTGCATCCATGACAAGCCACACCGCACAGGCACCCGGGCCGGAAGAAGCAGCCAAAGGCGTCCTCTTTGGCCTGACGGCCTACACCCTGTGGGGCAGCTTTCCGCTCTATTTTGCGCTGTTCGATGGTATTCCCGCCTGGGAAATACTGATTCACCGGGTTATCTGGTCTTGCCTGTTCCTGGCTTTCGTCATTACCTTGCTGCGCCGCTGGGGGCCGGTGCGCGCTGCGTTGTCCCGCCCCAAAGAGCTGGGATTTGTGCTTGCCTGTGCGGTGCTGATCGCGGTCAACTGGCTGGTCTTCATCTATTCTGTGAGCACCAGACACGTGCTGCAGGCCAGTCTCGGCTACTTTCTGACGCCTCTGGTCAATGTGGCGCTGGGCATGATCATTCTGCGCGAGACCATTTCCCGGCTGCAGGCGATTGCCGTGGTGCTGGCGGCGCTCACCATCCTGTATCAACTGGTGCTGCTGGGTATCTTCCCCTGGATAGCGCTGGTGCTGGCGTTTTCTTTCGGCACCTATGGTCTGATGCGCAAAAAAGTAACGCTCGACGGCCTGTCCGGGCTCTTTGTCGAGACGCTGCTGCTGTTGCCGATCGGCCTGCTGGCGCTGGCCTGGCTGAGTTCGACCGGGCTGTCGAACTTCACCAACGATGGACAGACCATGCTGTTGTTGCTGTCGGCTGGCGTCGCCACCGCGTTGCCGTTGCTGGCGTTTGCCGGTGCCGCGCGCCGCCTGCGCCTGGCCACCGTAGGCTTTCTGATGTACATCAACCCCACTCTGCAATTCCTGATCGCGCTGTTCGTGTTCAACGAGCCGCTGAGTCTGGGCGTACTGGCCAGCTTTGTGGTGATCTGGATAGCGCTCGGGCTCTATTCATGGTCGGCCTGGAGCGGGCGGGCGCGACCGGTCTGAGCGCCAGGCAAGTCATCGCCTGCAGACCCGTGACGAATGTCACTGGTCTGTACAGAGACTGTCAGCGTACCATGTTAACATTGTATATAACGCCGACATTACTCTTCGATGGGATTTGCCATGCGATCTATTGCCCTGTGTTTGCTGCTCGGTCTGGCGGCCTCTGCCTCGGCCCAGTCTCCGGTCAGCGACACCACTCTCAAACCCGTGCGCCTGTTCATGACCGAGTCGGAAGACACGGGGGGTGAACGACGCTTTTATGGCCGCATCGCGGCACGGGAAACCGTTGATCTGGCCTTTCAGGTGGGCGGGCAGATCGTCGAATTCCCGGCCATTGAGGGCTCGGCCGTCAGTGAGGGCAATCTGCTGGCACGGCTGAACCTGGCCCCTCTGGAACGCAATGTACGCCAGGCGGAACTCTCGCTGGAACAGGCGCAGCGCAGCGTCGCTCGCAACCAGCAGTTGATTGAACGCAATGCCATCACCCAGGCGCAACTGGAAGATTCGATGACGACACGCGACCAGTCCGACGTGCAACTGGAAGAAGCTCGTGCGGCGTTGGAAGATGCCACACTGGAGGCACCCTTCGAAGGCCTGGTGGCAGAGCGCATGGTTGCCAACCGCACTACTGTGTCGGCGGGCCAGCCGGTGCTGCGCCTGCATGACATGTCGGAAATCCGGGTACGCATTGACGTGCCGGAGCGCCTGTTGTCGGAGATCGGTGACCCGGCCAACCTGCAGTTCCGGTTGCAACTGGTTCAGGGCGGTCCCCAGTTTGATCTCGAGTTGCGTGAATTCGTGGCTGAAGCCGGACGCATCGGCCAGTCCTATGTGGTGACGCTGGCCCTCGCCGAACCCGTCGAACGCACGCTGCTTCCCGGTGCGTCTGCGACGGTGATTGCCCAGTTGCCTGCCCCGGAACAGAACGGCGTCACCGTGCCGGCCTCTGCCGTGCAGATTGCGTCCGACCGCAGCGCCCATGTGATGGTGTATACGCCCACCGGCGAAGACACCGGTCGTGTCGAGCGTCGGGCGGTGTCCATCGACACGCCGGACGGCACCACGATCAGAGTTGTCAGTGGCCTCGGGCCCGGCGAAGAAATAGTCGCTGCCGGCGCCCATCTGCTCGATGAAGGTCAGGCGGTACGGCGCTTCACTGGCTACCGGGGGCACAACTGAGATGTTCAGAGTCACCCAATGGGCCATCGACAAGCCCTTGTATGTCTGGCTATTGGTGGTCGGCGCCCTGGTCGGCGGGCTGGTGGGCTTCAATTCCGTCGGTCGACTGGAAGACCCGTCCTTCACCATCAAGCAGGCCATTGTCACCACTGCCTACCCGGGCGCGACAGCCGAAGAGGTAGCCGCCGAAATCAGTGAGCCTCTGGAGTCTGCCATCCAGCAGATTGGCGAGGTGGACTGGATCAGTTCGCGCAACCAGCCGGGGTTGTCGATCATCAGCGTCGAACTGGACATGGCGGTGCGCCCGGCTGACGTGCCGCAGCTCTGGACCGAACTGCGCAACAATGTCTCCGATGCGGCCGATAACCTGCCGCCCGGGGCCCGGCCGCCGTTCGTCAATGATTCCTTTGGCGATGTCTACGGCCTCTACTATGCGGTGCGCGCCGACGGATTCAGCGATGCCGAACAGCATGATATAGCCAACTTTCTGCGCCGCGAACTGCTGAGCGTCGACGGGGTGGCCGATGTGGAAGTCATGGGGCTGCCGGAGGAGTTCATCTACGTCTACCCCTCCCCGCAGCAGACCAACAATCTGGCCGTGCCCCCCAATGCCATCCTGGGCGCCATTGCCAACAGTGACGCCCTGTCCGATTCCGGGCAGGCCGTGCGCGGCGGCCTGCGTACTCAGATAGAGTCGCCTGCACAGGAGGACTCGATTCGTGCCGTGGAAGGGCTGACCATCGGCTTCAACGGTCAGTTGCTGAACCTGGTGGACTTTGCCTCGGTCGAGCGCCGGCGCAATGACCAGCCGCAGCAGGTTATCCGGCTGAATGGCAATGATGCCTTCACCATCGGTATCGCCGGCCTGTCGGATCGCAACATTGTCGATGTGGGGCGCGCCGTGGAGCGACATCTCGAGTCGATCGATCACCTGATTCCGGTAGGCCTGACGCTCGAGCCCATCTACGAACAGCACCGAGTGGTCGACGAGACCAGTGTGTCCTTTCTGCAGTCTCTGGCCATGTCGGTGGCCATCGTGATTGCAGTACTGGCGCTGTTCATGGGCTGGCGCTCGGCCACCGTGGTCGGGGTGTCTCTCGGCCTCAATGTCATCGCCACCTTTTTCTTCATGTGGATCTGGGAGATCGAGGTGGAGCGCATCTCGCTGGGTGCCCTGATCATCGCCATGGGCATGCTGGTGGACAACGCCATCGTGATCGCCGAGTCCATGCAGGTGGATATGCGCCGCGGCCTGTCAGCGCGCAAGGCGGCCGGTCGCGCCGGCAAGCGCCTGCAACTGCCGCTGCTCGGTGCCACCGTGATCGGCATCATGGCCTTTTCCGGTATCGGCCTGAGTCAGGACTCCACCGGCGAGTTCATGTTCTCGCTGTTCGCGGTGGTCTCCATTTCACTGATCCTGTCCTGGATATTTGCCGTCACCGTGACCCCGCTGCTGGCTTCCAAACTGTTTCTTCAGGGCGCCAGCGATGGCTCCGACGACCCCTATGACCGCTGGATTTTCCGCGCCTACGGCAAGGCATTGGGAGTAGCGCTGAAGCTGCGCTGGCTGGTGATAGTAACTTTGGTGGGTATCACTGCCGCCTGCTATTTTGCCTTTACGCTGGTCAGCCAGCAGTTCTTCCCGAATTCCAATACGCCGATTTTCTATGCCAATGTGAAATTCCAGCAGGGCACGGCCATCAGCGAAACTTCGGAGCAGGTTCGCGTGCTGGAAGAGTGGCTGCTGGAACGGGATGACGTGGCGCGGGTCACCACCACCGTCGGCCAGGGCGCCTCGCGTTTTCTGCTGACCTATCAACCCGAACAGCAGGACCCTTCCTACGCGCAGTTGATTGTTGAGGCCGAGTCGTTGCAGAACATCCCCGGCCTGATGCAGGCGCTGAATGAGGTGTCCACCGAGGCCCTGCCCCAGGCGCGGGTGCGCACCCAGCGCATTGTCTTCGGCCCACCCGCCGGCGCCGATGTGGAAGCCCGGATCAGCGGCAAGAATGCCGATGTACTGCGCCAGCTCGGCGACGAGATAGGCGCACGTCTGGAGGCCCGACCCGACATACTGGAAGCGGTGCGCACCGACTGGCATGAACGGGAACTGACCGCCCTGCCCAACTACGCACAGGAACGCGCTCAGGCGGCCGGGGTATCACGCGAAGACACGGCCCAGGCCCTGAAGATGGCCACCGATGGCATCCGCGCCGGTGAAGTACGCGAAGGCGACCGGCTGATTCCCATTGTTGTTCGGGCCCCGGACTATTCCCGTGAACAGCCGGGTCACCTGATGAACCAGCGCGTCTATTCCGAAGCCGCCAACGGTTATCTGGCGCTGTCACAGGTACTGGACGGCTTCACACTGAACCCGCGTGATTCACTGATCTACCATCGTGATCGACAGCCGACGCTGTCCGTGCAGGCCAATGCCGTCATGGGGGTAACTGCCGCCGATGCCTTCAGCCAAGTGCGCGCCGATATAGAAGCCATGGAGCTGCCCCCCGGCTACAGCCTGGCCTGGGGTGGTGAACATGAAGCCCAGCAGATGGCCAATGAAGCGCTCGCGGTCCGGCTGCCGATCAGCATTCTGACCATGGTGCTGATCTCCATCCTGCTGTTCGGCAAGCTGCGCCAGCCGCTGGTCATCTGGCTGCTGGTGCCCATGGCCGTCAATGGCGCCGCCCTGGGGCTGCTCGGTACCGGCCTGCCGTTCACGTTTACCGCCCTGCTCGGGCTGCTGAGTCTGTCGGGCATGCTGATCAAGAATGGCATTGTGCTGGTGGAAGAGGTGGATCTGCGACGTGACGCCGGCGATACCATTACCCCGGCCATCATCAATGCATCGATCAGTCGTGTGCGGCCGGTGCTGCTGGCCGCCACCACGACCGCACTGGGCATGATACCGCTGCTGTGGGACCCGTTCTTTGCGTCCATGTCGGTGACCATCATGTCCGGGCTGATGTTCGCATCACTGCTGACGCTGGTGGCTGCTCCGGTATTCTATTACACCCTGTTCCCGGGTGCCCGGAAAGACGAGAAGGCCATGACACAGGCCAGCGTGCTGTGAGCCCGCACTTTCGCAGCAGCGCTCATCATGGCCATCAGCCCGATGCCAGGAGTTTGTCAGCGAGCTTTTGCACGGTGGGCGCTCCAATCAAGATCACGACAAAGGCAATCGGCCACGCGATCAGGAAGGCACGCCCCCACCGCGCGGGAAAGTCACTGTCAAAACCCGTATTGACCGTGGTTATGACGAAGGTCATGACAATCACCATATAAAGTGACATCAGAAAGGTGGTTAACAGACGTCTGAAAGGAGCTGGAACACGCAAGTTTGGTCTCCCTGTTTGCGGGCTAATACAGTTATGCAAAAAAAAGTCGGCCCTGATTCTTCAGGGCCGACGGATCAATCTACAGCCTGGTCAGCGACCTTCAGACCTTGGTCAGTCGAAGGTAGGAACGCACTTCGTTCCAACCCTGAGGAAAAATATCCTTCGCCTCTTCGTTGGTGATGGACGGCGGGATGATCACCTCATCTCCCGGGCGCCAGTCGGCCGGTGTGGCAATGCGCTTTTCATCACCGAGCTGCAGGGCGTCAATTACCCGCAGGATCTCGTCAAAGTTGCGCCCTACTGACATTGGATAGGTCATGGTCAGGCGAATCTTCTTGTTCGCATCAATGATGAAGACGCTGCGCACTGCAGCCGTCTCGCTTTCACCCGGATGGATCATGTCGTACAGCTGCGCTATCTTGTGCTCCGCATCGGCGACAATGGGGAATTCCAGGGTGGTGTTCTGTGTGTCATTCACATCGTGGATCCACTTCACGTGCTCTTCCACGGTGTCGGTGGACAACCCCAGCGGCTTCACGTTGCGCGCCGCAAACTGGTCTGCAAGCTGGGCGGTACGACCCATCTCGGTGGTGCAGACCGGAGTGAAGTCAGCCGGATGGCTGAAGAAGAATGCCCAGGAATCACCCAGCCATTCGTGGAAATCGATATCGCCCTTGGTTGTGGCGATTGTGAAGTTGGGAGCGGTGTCCCCTAAACGCAAAGTCATAATAGACCTCCTGATGTTGCAAGTGTTATCTCGGCGGTTCGTTGCCTGCCGATGAACACCAGTATATTAGGCCTATCTAAATTAGATAGTTATGAAGAGCTATCAATGACATTGTCTTTTACTATGAGCTTTGTATTTTTGATAGCAGCGAAGTATTATGGCGCGCAAAAATCCCGCCGCTTGACCTGCGGACGCAGCACTTGTCGTTGTCATCTCAGAACTGGTAGCTGATGCCCAGCATGGCATAGTGCAGCCAGGCAAAGGTGTAAACAGAGCTGCCATCACCGCCGCCTTCCAGGGTGCGATAACCCAGCCGCCAGGTGACATCTTCCTGGCGCTGGTAGGTGCCCATCAGAATGGCATCCACAGCACGCCCCATCGGGCTGGCCAGGGCATCGATATCAAACTCGGCGCCCCAGCGGTCGTTGAAACGGTACTGCACATTCGAATGCAGCAGCGGCACGGCACCAAGATCGGTGCTCTCGGCCCGCGTCTCACCCTGCACCAGGCGGATATTGGCATCCCGCACCAGCACGGTCGCGCCGACGCCCACTGTCCAGTCCGGCCGTTGCAACCACTCATACCGGTAGGTCAGGCGATAGGTGTTGAACTGATAGAGGCCACTGATCGAGGTATCGGCGGCGAAAGTCTCGCCATCAAAGCGCACGTCGTCGTCAAAGGTGCCGATCCCCTCGATGCGCACCGGCGCATACAGGCCGCGCAGCAGATGACGATCACCCAGGCGCCGCTGGATATTGAGACGGCCATAGGCAATGGGCCCTGCCCCGGTGATTTCGGTGACATCAAACCGATCGGCACTGCTGCTATTGGGAATCTGGGCATCGTTGTAGCTGAAACCGAGAATCCCCCCTTCCAGAGTCACTTCGGTATAGCCATCTGCCAGTGCGGCCAGCGGCGACAGCAAAAGGGCGCAGCACAACAGCTTCACAGTTTGACGTTGCAAGTGAATCACCTCAATGGCTCAGAGCAGTGTCGAATTAACCAGACAGGACACTAGGCGGTTATTCCGGGCGAATCAGTTCTTTCGCCGAGATCAGTTTGGCCTTGATGGCGTTCAATGCCTTGGCGGCACCAAACAGCCGGATGGAATAGGCCAGTACCAGCCCCATGATAATGGCGAACAGCATGGATATGCCCACCCGGAACATCAGCGCAGTGAAAAATGCCGCCATCACGGCCGTGCTGATTTCCACCAGGTGATTGACCAGCCAGTCCCGTATGGATTGTTTGGATTCAGTCATATTGGCGTTTCCCTGTAATGACGTGGACCATGATGGCGCTTGCTGCGGCGCCCTGCAACCCGGGAAAGACGACCAACCATCAGTTATCGGAACGAAACCAACAAGAGTCTCCCTAGCGGCGAACAAAACGCCATTGCTCTCCGGTGTCAGTGGTCAGGTACAGTTCATTGTCGCGCAACACATAGACCGGCTGATCCTGCAGTTGTCCCAGATAACGCGGCTCCAGCGCCTGCAGGCCTTCCCGCTCGAACCGACAGCGCGCGCGGGTGCTGCTGGCATTGCTGATATCGAGCGCGTTGGACTCTACCTCCAGCACGCCACGCCACTGGTTGCAGGCAACGTGCCCGCTGGCGGAGCCTTCTCTGTCCAGACGCAGGGTGAACCGGGGGTCACTGTCGCCCAGTTCAAAATTACCCTCGTCTCCCTGCACTTCGATCAGCCGCCAGTCGTGATACAGACTGTTGTCGGCCCCGGACAATTGAGCACAGCCCATCAGCAGCAAACAGGCCGCCGTGGCCAGTCCCTTGATCAACAGAACAGGTTTCATGACCGACCTCCAGCAGGCTGGTTAACTCTTTTCCATCGGGCTGACAGTGCAAGCCCGCCCAGCAGCAACAGCATCAGCCAGGTTGCAGGATTGGCCATGGACCCGGAGCTGCTTGAGCCACCTCCACCGGACGACCCGCTGCCACCGGACGCCCCGCTGTCGACGTCTTCAATCACAGTGCCCTCGGGCGGTTCCAGTCCGGTAATCTCCTGAATCCAGGCATTGTACTGGCTTACCCGGGTATAAACGCCAGGCAGATTGTCTGTAGCACACTCAGGCGGACCAAAGCTGACTATGCCCGAGAGGTACCAGTCACCCGAGTCCTTCTGCACAGCCATTGGCCCACCGCTGTCGCCCACACAGGAGTCCTTGGTATAGCCTTCCTTGGTATAGCCTTCATTGGTAGCGCACAGCATATTGTCCGTGGCGTCTGAATAGCCTGTGCTGCTGCAGTCGATCATCTCCAGCTCAACCACCTGCAGTTCATCCGGGTAATCACCCACATCCGGATCGGGGTCGATACTGCCCCAGCCACTGACCGTTACCGGTGTTCCCTGTTCTTCCAGTTCATCAAGTTCAGGGACCAACCAGGCAATGCGCTCGCTGTGGAGCCCGTCCAGATCCAGTGGCTCGCTCAGTTTGAGCAAGGCGATATCATGCTCGAAGGTGACGTCGTCATAGTCAGGGTGCAGTTCAAAAGACTCGACTTCGACAAAGTCGGAGCCCGTGCCGTCTGAAAGCTTCAGCACGCCGGCTAGAATATACCCTGCACTTGCCATCTGTTCGCCACTGTTGTCGAACAGACAATGTGCGGCAGACACTATCCACTCTTCATCAATGATACTGCCGCCGCAGTATTGCGAAGAAAAGGCGTCGTTCTTGTTGCTGATGAGCGCCACCTGCCAAGGCACCTCTCCCGCCACGGCATCCTCGCCACCGATGATGCGAGCGTCCATATAGAACGCGTTGGCAGAGAGCGCCAATGCGGCAATCGCCGTTAGGGTTATCAGTCGGAATCCTGTTTTCATAGGTAATGCCCTGTTGCTGTCAGCGCCCATGCAGGCTTGAAAGTCATCAAGAAGCAGTATCGGCTGTCGATACAACCTCTATACTAAATTTTGGGTAACCCGTCCGAGCCTGCCCGATCGCACTTGAGGAACCGGCACGATGGAAGATGACTCCGCTATTTTTAACAGTATAGCCAACCGAATGACCGGGTTTCTCTATCGGTGCCAGTTGGATGAACATTATACCATGCTGAACATGTTCGGCCGGGTGCAGGCGCTGACCGGTTATGCAATGGGTGACCTGGTTCACAATGCCAAAGCCTCCTACATTGCGCTGATCCTTGACGAGGATGTGCCCGCAGTCGACGAAGCGGTGGAAAAGGCACTGGAAGAGGACCGTGGCTGGGATGTGGATTACCGGATTACCCGCCAGGACGGGGAAGTGGTCTGGGTCAATGAAAACGGGGGCGGCGTCAAAGACGAGAGCGGCGAAGTACTCTATCTGGAGGGGGTGGTCGTCGATATCAACGAACGCAAGGAGAACGAGCTGCTGCGGCGCCAGCAATCAGATATTGTCGAGTCGCACAGCGCCTCTATCGTCAAGGAAACCCAGACCATTCTCAACATGCTGAAAACCCTGCGCCTGCTCAGCCTCAATGCCAGCATCGAAGCTGCCCGAGCCGGCGACGCGGGGCGCGGCTTTGCCGTGGTCGCCGATGAGGTGAAGAATCTTGCCGAGCGCACCGGGCAATCTGCCGACGAAATTACCCGCCTGACTTCGGAACTGGACAAGCTGTTGCACTAACACCTTTGCGTTGGCGCCAGCTCATGCCTCGTCCAGATTCTCCCACACCACGGTGGCGGCGGCGAGATCCTCCAGTGAGGCGCCAACTGACTTGAACAGGGTAATGGCCTCCGGGCCACTGCGTCCTCCGTGCTCACCGCGCATCAGTTGATGGAGGTCGGCGCGGATGTCTTCCATTCGAAAGGCACCTTCTTCCACCGCCTGCAGGATATCGCCGGCCTCACCATGCGCACCGGCGTGCGTATCCACAAACACGTCGCTGCGCTGCAGGCAGCGGCTGTCGGTTTCCCGCATGACGGGCTTGAAGGCACCTACAAGGTCCAGATGTACACCGGGCTGCAGCCATTCACCGAGAATCAGCGGCTGTTGTGACAGAGTGGCGCAACTGACAATGTCTGCACTGGCAACCGCAGTGGCCAGGTCGGTCACGGCTTCCGTCTGAAAGCGATCCTGATAATCCACGGCGATCGCCCGGGCCTTGTCCGGATTGCGTCCCCAGACCAGCACCCGCTCGATGGGTCGCACCGCGGCGTGTGCCTCTATCAGCATGGGTGCCAGTTTGCCGGTGCCTACCACCACCAGCGTGCGACTGTCTTCTCTGGCCAGTTCGCGGGCAGCCAGCGCCGACGCCGCTGCCGTGCGGCGCCGGGTCAGTTCACTGCCATCCAGACAGGCCAGCGGCTGGCCATGCTTGCCCTCGCTGAGCAGATAAATCCCCGAGATGGCAGGCATGCCGTGGGCGGCATTCTGGGGAAACACATTGACCAGCTTGACCCCGATAAACCCTTCGGGCTGCCAGGCCGGCATCAGCAGCAGGGTGGCCTCACCGTCCGACCGCTCTATGCTGTGGTGGTGACGTGGCGGCGCCTGAACCCCGTCCCGAAATGCCTCGCCGATGCGGTCGATCACTGCCCGCCATGGCATCGCCCTGGCGACTTCCTGTGCACTGACCAGTCTCATTGTCTGTCACTCCCTGCTGATATGGTTTGTTGTCTGACAGTGTGCAGACCCTACAGGGCCGTGTCTATTGTTCAAGCACACGTCATATTGGCCGACTAAACTGGTAATACTCATCAGAACAAGAGATATGCCCCATGAACACGTCCAGCCTGCGCTTCAAACTGAGCGCCTCCATTGCCGTCCTTCTGTTTATTGCCATCCTGGTCATGGTGTTTATCGCCTGGCGCACGCTGAATGCGTCAGCACTGACCGCTCAGGAACGCATGACCGAAACTCTGGCGGAGCAGGCAGAGGACATTCTGCGCGAATCCACCCTGGGGACATCGGAGGCCATTCGCGGCCTGCTTGGAGGCACCCTGGCCACCACGCGAACGCTGCAGACGCAGCTCGAACGCACGTCAGTCGAAAACAATGGCGAGCCCTACAACAGAGACAGTGTCCGCACGCTGACGCTGGATACCATGCTGAGCAACCCCTCCATCAGTGCCCTTTATGTGCATACCGAGCCGGGTGTTTACGATGGACTGGATGACCAGTTTGCCGGCGTCGACGAGCACAGCAGTGATGTCGGAACCTTGGATCTCTATTTTGTGCGCGAAGGCAATGACATTGCCTATTACGCCACCGAGCATGCAGAGAAGTACGCCGACAGCACCGATGAATTCGGTATCCGCGAAGCCGAGTGGTACCTGTGTTCCATGGACCGGGGAGAGACCTGCCTGC